>DAOTTD010000047.1:0-37458 GCA_034438015.1 Ktedonobacteraceae bacterium
ACAAGGGCACGATCAATAGTTCCGTTCTGCGCGCATCCGAAGTCTTTCGGCCCGCAATCGTGCGCAACTGCCCCAATGTGATTGTCTGCCACAATCACCCGAGCGGCGACCCGACACCGTCGCCCGAGGATCTTGAGGTGACGAAACAACTGGTTGAGGCCGGTCACCTGCTCGATATCGACCTGCTTGATCACATTATCATCGGCAATCCGCGTTACGCGAGCCTGAAGGAGCGTATGCACTGGTGACGTTGGTCATAATTATCCTTGTAGGGGCCTGCGCAAGGCACAATCCCTCTCACTTCAGGAGTTCTGGCGCTGGCGAGAGGACAAGCGCAAGGCCCCCTCCTGGCCGCGCCGCCACCCCTTGTCCCTACTGCCAACATCGTGAAGTGAATGGTATTGTGCCTTGCGCGGGCCCCGCAAGCGGTTGCGGGGCCCGCGCAAGGCAGGCCCCTACAAGCGATTTACGCTTTGGCGGCGGCTTTCTCGCCCTTGCGTCGTCGTGGGCGCGTTGTTCCATTGCTCTCCGCCGCAGGTTTTTCACTACGCTCGCTTACGGGTTCGAGCGCGGCATCGAGCACCTGGCGGATCTCGGTGGCAAACACAAAGGTCATCTGCTCGCGCAGTTCTTTGGGCAGGTCCTCCATAAGGTCCATCTCGTTCTTCCTGGGCATTATGATCGTACGTATGCCCGAGCGATACGCCGCCAGCACCTTCTCTTTGATGCCCCCGATCGGCATGACTTTGCCGCGCAAGGTAATCTCTCCCGTCATGGCCACATCGGAGCGTACTTTACGCCCGCTCGCCAGTGAGACGAGGACGGTGACCATCGTGACGCCCGCCGAAGGGCCATCTTTGGGGATGGCGCCTGCCGGAACGTGAATATGCACGTTCTGGCCCTCGAAGACGTTGGCAGGCAGGCCCAACGCGATAGCGTTGGAGCGCACGTAGCTGAGCGCGGCGGTCGCCGACTCCTTCATGACATCACCGAGCTGCCCTGTCAGGATCAGGCGCTCTTCCCTGCTGGGCATAGTCGCTGCCTCGATGAAGATGATCTCACCTCCCACAGGCGTCCAGACCAGTCCGGTGGCGATGCCGGGACGGTCGATCCGCTCAGCCGCCTCCTCGAAGAAGCGCTGCCGACCCAGGTACTCGCTGACGCTCTCGGCGGTTACGTGCACGGGACCGGCCTTGCCCTCGGAGATCTGGCGCGCGACCTTACGACAGAGCGAGCCAACCTCGCGCTCCAGGTTGCGCACGCCAGCCTCGCGCGTGTAGTCACGGGCGATGCGGCGCAGTGCGTCGTCATCAATGGTGAGCTCATCCTTGTTTAGGCCGTTCGCTTCGAGCTGCTTGGGCAGGAGGTAGTTACGCGCGATGTGTAGTTTCTGCTCCTCCGTGTAGCCCGATAGCTCCAGGATCTCCATACGGTCGCGCAGGGGAGCCGGTATCGGCTCCAACGCGTTAGCGGTCGTGATGAACATGACCTTCGACAGGTCGAAAGGCAGGTCCAGGTAGTTATCGCGGAAGTTATAGTTCTGCTCGGGATCGAGCACCTCCAGCAGCGCCGAGGACGGGTCACCGCGCCAGTCCGCGCCGACCTTGTCCACCTCGTCCAGCATGATCACCGGATCGTTGGTATCGACGCGCCGCAGCGTCTGTAGAATACGACCGGGCATAGCTCCGATGTACGTGCGCCGATGCCCGCGAATCTCAGCTTCGTCGCGAATGCCACCCAGCGACATGCGTGCGAACTTGCGACCAAGCGCCCGCGCGATCGACTGTCCCAACGAGGTCTTGCCGACGCCCGGCGGTCCAACGAAGCACAGAATAGGCTCGCGGTTGATGGCGCGCGCAGCTTCCTGTGAGCGCAGAGGCTGCGTCGTCGCGCGGAGCATCTCAGTCTCAACACTTTCCTCGGTCGCGGCGGCCTCGCGAGCGCGTTCCAGCTCCTCGGCCTTGCGATCCTCTTTCAAACGGCGCACGGCGAGGTATTCCAGGATACGCTCCTTGATCTTCTCAAGATCGTAGTGATCCTGGTCGAGCACCTGGCGCGCATGTGGCACATCGATCTTCTCGCCCGTACTCTTGCTCCACGGCAGGCTGACGAGCAGTTCCAGGTAGGTGCGAATAATGCTGTATTCGGGCGATGCCGTGGGAAGCTTTTCGAGGCGCGAGAGCTCTCTATTCGCCTCCTTCAATGCTTCTTCCGGCAGCTTCGCTTCCTCGATCTTGCGGCGCAGCTCGTTTGCCGTGGCCTGCTCTTCGCTCTCCTCGCCCAGTTCGCGCTGGATAGCTTTGAGCTGCTCACGCAGCAGGTACTCCCGCTGCACTTTGCCCATCTCTTCTTGCGCCTGGTTCTGGATGCGCTTCCCCAGTTCGAGGATCTCCAGTTCGTGTGTGAGATGACCGCTCAGTTGCAGCAGCTTCTCGCGCACAGAGTCGAGTTCAAGCAGCCTCTGGCGCAGTTCCAGCTCCATCGGCACAAAAGGCGCGATCACATAGACTACCTGGCGTGCCTCTTCCAGGTTGAGGGCAACGGTGGTGATATTTTCAGGCATCGTCTGCACAAGCGCAACCATACGCTGGAAGTAGCCGATGACGTTGCGCTTGATCGCCTCTGTCTCGTTGTCCTCTTCCTGCGTATCCGGCTTCAAGGTGATGTGCGCCATGAGATAGGGCTTCTCTTGCGTAAACTCGCCGATCTCTACGCGCTCCAACCCCTGGACGGCGATCTGAATCGTGTCATCGGGCATGCGGAACATACGGCCAACGCGCGCGACGGTGCCGATCTTGAAGATATCGTCAGGTCCCGCCTGGTCCATATCAGCAGATTTCTGCGCAACCAGCACCACAAGTCGATCGCCGCGCATGACATCATCGATCAGGCGCTTCGAGCGCTCCTGACCGACGCCAAGCGGCTGTAGTGAGAGCGGATAGACAACCGTGTCTTTCAATGGCAGCACCGGCAAGGCTTCGGGTATCGTCAGGCGCTCCTCGTCGTCCTGCACAGTGGGCTGCTGGCCCTGCTCGTCAGGGACCAGGGTAGCGAGCTGTTCGCTATCTGCGGAGTCCTCAGATGAGGGATTGCTCACATCTTCCTGAGCTTCCTGAGCGCCGGACGCGTCCTCTTGCGTCTCAACACCCTGCCCAGATACGTTGTGCAGAGCCTGTCCATCTTCACTGACGACCGATTGTGCCTCTTCCACCAGCTCTTTGTGTTCCAATTCTTGATTGGTACTTTTTTTCTTCATAAACTTTCTCGAATATCGTAAAATCTTACTACTCTTTTATGCCACTCTGTTGAATATGGATCTGTTCAGGCTCGCTCACAGACGCCTTCGGGAGTGTCACCCAGAGGAAGCCGTTCTCATAGCGAGCAGTCGCAGCATCCCGCTCGATTGGTACTGATAGTAACACCTCTACACGAAATGGACCGTAGCGGATCTGCGCCTCGCGATAGTACAGATCTTCCTGCTTGTCGCCTTCGTGACGACGCTCACCGCTAATCACCAGGGCATTCTCATAAAGAGTAACCTCTATTTCCTCTTCTTTCATCCCGGCCAGCTCAACTGTGACCATTATATACTCTGCCGCCTCGCGAATATCGGCCAGAGGTCTCCATGTAGAAGAGCGATGAAGCATATGTTGGCTCTGGCGCAAGGCATCGTCCAGTAACTGACGATAGCGCTGCTCCAGTTGCTTCGGCGACCCATCCGTGTAGCGATAGGTCACATGACGATAACGCATGCGCATGAATAGTCACCTCTTGTAAAGAAACGATCTAGAATGCACAGCATTCCTGCTACCTGTGCATTTGCTATTGCAAGCAGCGATCGTTTGTGGAGATTGTGCGTATGATCGTTCTGACACACAGGTAGTGATTCTATTAGTAAAAAGACAAAGCTTACAACTGGCATCGATCTGTCAGGCTCTCTGCCTTCGTTTTTCGAAAACAACCGCGATCTTATGTTAGTAAACAAAGGGATACAAGGTAGAGACACACCACTATCCTCACGCGGGTTCATTTGATTATGGCACGCTCTAAATGAAATTGCAAGACCGTTTGACGTGTTCCTGTCTATATGCTACTATATTTCTATATCTCGTCGGTGTTCATCGTGGCGCAAACTGATCGGGCTGGCTGTCGCGAATGTGTAGCGCCGGATTGTCATATCTATAGAAACATCGTCGCTCTATGCTGACGAGGCGTACATTACCCGGGCATGCTCTTATGAGCATAGAGACAAAGAAGGCCACATTCCTCTTGTCTCCCCTTTGGAGGACTGGCACACCTCCACCAGCCAGAAGGGCTTGCCACAAATTGGTGATTGAAGGATGATGATGATTGAAGGATGGCTGGAGCCATCCACAACAACGAGGGCAAAAGACGACATGATCACCCAATCGATCAAACAGTGGTTGAACAAGCTGTTCGCATGGTGGCCCTGGAGACGATCTTCTGAGACCAGCTATGCACAGGCTATCAGCAACTTGAACACAGGCGTAACGCAAGAGCCGATGTTACGCAGTACAGTGGATGGACCATTGCCACAGACTGGCACTACGTCCGTAGCCGTTGAACAAGGGAGAGATGAAAAGATCCCAGAGTCGAGTCGGCCCACTACCGAGGAACGCCCTGAGCAGGTTGTATCATCGCATCCCTCTCCGTCTGAGGATAATGCCAGTCCCCACCCCCCCCCAGAAGCTCCGAAAGAGACGAGCAAAGCAGAAGTACCCCCACCTTCTCCTACACCCGAACAGAAGCTTGCGTTCTTGCAGTATCTTGTAAAACGCGGGATCGTCAACGAGGGCTTCAACGAGGGTCAGATACCCAGGCAATACAAGAAGTCTCAGTTGTAAGCACTTTGCGTGGAGCGCATTTCGTACTATTTAAATTGACAAACTTTAATCAGGAGCGGCGATCTTAAAGATTACCGCTCCTGGTCTGTTAAACGCCGGCTGTGTAACCCTGTACCTTCGCCTCGTCCTCGGAGGAAAAGTAAACGACATCAACCTTGCCATTTCCTGACAACTGATCGAGTGGGGTCGATGCAGGATAGTAGCGGTGGGTGCCCACAACTCCTACGAAGGCCGCATCGGCAGGTACGCTGTCTTCCTGTACAGCAATAGCGGGCGCTTCCTCTTCTGCCTGCGCGGGCGCGGGCTGCGCGGTGGGAGGTGTGGAGGCTGTTGAACTGGCGGTAGTATTCAAGCTATTCTGCGGCACCTGGAAGCTCTGCTCCTCCTCCCGTTGCTGCCGTATCCGCTGGCGTATCAACAGGTATGCCGTGATGCCAGCAACCGTCAGGCCGATGCTAAAACCAGCGATGGTCCAGAATAGTCCGCCCTGGCGTGCAGCCTGGTGGGTACGTTTACGCAGCTCTTTGGTGATCTTATCGCTGCGCTTGCTCAGCTCTTTTGCCACCCTCTTGCTGCGCTTATTCAGTTCTTTATTCAGTTTCTCCCCGCGCTTACGCAGTTCTTTGCGTGCCTCTTCGCTCCGCTTCACGAGTTCTTGCGATGCCTTGCCGCCGCGTTCGGCCAGATCGCTTGTTATATCGCTGCTGTGTGCAAGCAGACTTTGAGAGAGCTGTGAGCCGCGCTCAACCAGGTCTTGCAGTTCTTCGGCCAGGCTCTCGCCCCGCTTCAGCAGTTCCTGGCTATATGGATGATCTTTCAGCTCATACAGAGTATCGCCGATAGATTGCTGTGCCGCCACTACTTTCTCCTGTACGGCACCTGGCACATCCACTTTCACCTCTTTAATACGCTTCCCGCCCTGTTCAAGGCGATCAGCCAGGCGCGACGCCATACTGTTGATGATAGGGCTGAGTATGGTCAGCAGAAGCGTTGCGGTACGCAACCAGTTCTGCGTTCCCGCTTCTGCCCGTTTGTCTTCTTTTGTCATGTCATCACCTCAAACTAGAAATCTTCGGTTGCGAACTCGCTCAATTGGAGAACGAGACGGCAAAAGTGCAGCATAGCGGAAGCGGACTCTAAATAGGCTTCGTCACCGGTAGCGGCTTGCTGCGTCACGGCTGCGCGGCGACGCAGGGCCCGCAGTACCACCATGACGTCTTCCTTGAGAGAAATATCGAGGTCTCCACGTTGCATCAGAAGAACGACCTGGCTCACGATCGAGTCGACTTCACGACGCATCAGGGAGAGATCATTCATCCACGGCTCGTCGTCTTCATCCTCGTCGTGTCCGCCATTCCAAAATAGTGCATCAGCGGACTGTTCTCGCCGCTTGATATCGCTACGCATGGGCTTGCGCATAGGTCGGAGGTGAGCTTTGGGTTCTTCTTGCTTTACACCCAGCTCACGCAGGAGCATGGCCAGTTCTTCTTCCCAGCCAGCCATAGAGCACCTCCTTGTAAAACGACCGCGTAAAACAACCGAAAACAGTAATTTGAGCCAGACGCTCAAAAATGCTGAGCTTCGTTATCTGATACCAGACTCCATTCAAAAACGCTGCATTCTCACCGATCCTTCTTCAGTCAGAAACGCCACTCTCGTGGCTACGCTTCGGAATCCGTATACCGACTGACAACGATGCTGTCGCATCTAGCTTCGCTCAGTCAGTCGGAACGGAAGCGTCATCTGACTGAGCAGAAGCAGCTAGTGCTTCGCACTCATTTGAATGCAAGGAGGTCTGAAAGGTTGCGACCCGACCCACCCAGGCGAAGTCCTCGTTCTCAGTCTGGAAACTCTAAGCGAAGTGTAACATAGTGTTCCATGCTTGTAAATGGCCCGAATGGTTTTAAAAGATCGCTCTATATAGGCAAAATATGCGCGGGTAGATGCGGCAATACAGGGATAATGGCCTGTATACTCAAGCCGACCAGGAGCAATATGCCAAAGAACATTTCAAGTCTCAATGTCTGGCGCATCACCAGATCGAAGCCGGTTGAGATGTCCGTGCGCACAACGCCACTGATGACTACCACCAGCAGGGGGAACGTCCACAGAGTGATGAGTATCCAGTGAGGCGCTCCGTGGGGCACGCCGAGCAAGACGATGATGATGTACGCCAGCAGAAGCAGCACCAGAAACCAGATGCGGCTCCCCTGTATTCCTATCAGCGAGGCAACCGTGCGCTTCCCCGCATGCATATCGCCTTCAGAGTCGCGCATATTGTTTGCGTGAACGGTCGCAGCCGCCATGAAGCCCAGGGGCAGGCTATAGATAAAGGCGCTGGCAGAGCCGTAGCCCGCCTGTACCATAAAGGCACCAGTAGTTATCAAAGGACCAAAGACGAGAAAGGCAATCGGCTCACCAAGCCCCAACGAGGAGAGCGCGCGTGGCGGCGCACTGTAGAAATACGCACAGAGCAAGCCCACCAGGCCAAAGAAGTAGACGAGCGGCCCGCCCGCACTGGCGACAATCAGACCCAGGAGCGCACCCAGACTCAGAACAGTCAGTCCGATCGATAGCAGTCTGACGGGCTTGACAAGGCCCTGCTGTATCAATCCACCAGGTCCCAGGCCATTGCTGGTATCGATTCCACGGAGATAATCATAGTAGTCATTGACCAGGTTCGCGCCAATCTGGAGCAGGAGCAAGGAGACGACGGTACCGATAAACTGGAACACATGAAAATGACCGAGGGGCGTTTGCGTCGAGATAGATTGCGTCCACGCCAGCACAGTTCCCAACAGGGCAGGTATCACTACTAGAGGAAAGTAGGTCGGACGTATGCCATCCCACCAGAGCTGCACCCACTCACCAAGGCCACGCCGATATTCCGAAGGCTGCACGACCAGCGGAGTGGGTATATGCACCGAACGGGTAGAAGCAACCGAGTGAACAGAGACTTCGGGTTGCAGCGCATTAATGGTCTGTAACGAATCCAGAGGGATCGTCGGTACCTCCTCTGCCTGCACGGAATCAGCAGTTACGATATGCGCTGAAGACACCACATTGGATCTAACAATGGTTGCTTCAGGCGTGGAGCCGTTGTTGACGCGAGTTGTGTCCGGCGCCATCTGAGAGCTGCCGTCTTCCGACCCCGTTGCTATATTGGCTTTTAGGCGGGCGCCATCCGCGTCGGAAGAGGCTCTTCTGTCTTCAGAAGCTACCGAATTCATGTTTTCCAAATCTTTCGTATCCATACGCCCCCCTCCAGGCGTGGGAACATCGTTTGCCAATGTCCCTGAGATATCGTTCTAGCACGCTTACATATTACCCATTAGTGGTGGCTCAATAGTGCAAAAATACAAGCGGCATCAAGAATAAAAAAGTATGCATACACAGGTAGATACGTCATGTGACGCCGAAAGTTCCCTTTAATAAACATACGATCCATAATACTAATCATATACAACATTTGAAAAAGACCTGTTCGACCGGCGCCAACTCAGCGTACGTCGCGTTCAGGGTCGTGCTTTTGCAACTCCTGCTGTAAGGCCTGCATCGACTGTTGCAGATGTGCCTGACTGATAGCTGCGGTGAGGTCGCCACGCGTCTTCTCTAGAAGACCGCGCGCCGTATCAGTTGTGCGCCTGAGACCGCTCGTGATCGCATCTGGAAAATCAACGGAGATGAGTAAAGCATAGATATCATCCATATAGCGCAGGAAGACCTCGCAGTCGTCGTAGTTGCCGTGGCGTAGCTGGTCGAGCACGTAGCGCCGCAGCTCACCCACAGCCTCGCCCAGACCATTGAGATATGCGGCATAGCTGATTGAGAGTTCGTCGGGCAGAGGCAGAGAGCGGTGCTGGGTAAAGGTGGCAAAGGTGACGGCCTCGGCGTACTCCTTCTGCGCGTCCTGCACAAAACCAGCGTAGTAGATGTCCTGATGGTCGCGCAGGTCACTCGCCATCTCAGCAAGCAAGAGGGCCGCCTGTGACATAAGTTCTTCCGCCAGACGAAACTCCTGGCGATGCGTGGCCCTGATACTGTTTGCGCAGTGGCGAATGGTGGCGCGGGACTTGGGAAGCGCGCGTTCACGTGCTGCGTGTTTCAGGGCGAGATGATCTATGGCTTCGCGACCTATTGTATCTATATTATAGGGCATAGTGACATCCTTTCTATGATACCCATAGTGTACCATAGAAAGGATATAGAAGGCACCAGTATCCAGCCGGAAGTTCTCCGCATAGCCAATTATGGCGTGAACGCCTGCTTCCTACTGAGCCATGCTACATACGACCACCACGGCGCGTCTTTCTGTCATCCTGCAAGGACAGAGGATAGACCTCGATCTCAGGTGGAAAGCTCATGCGCTGGAGATCGCCGGACCAGAAAAGCATCTTCATCATTTCGGCAACCGCGTACAGCAGGTGTTGCAGCGTGGCCTCGCGCGCGTGTTCGTAGGCCGCGCTTCCTTCATACGCGGTCATCTCCGCGAAGCCGACATTGAGGGGAGAGATCTCGCTCAGATGCACAAGATACATATTCATCTTTGTATCGCCTTTGTCCGTAGGCATCATAATGCGCAGCTCTGGCCTCCGGTCGATTATGTCCAGCCGATAGAAGACGCCGTAATGATCGCGAGAGGCCTGAAAGATGGATACCTCTGGTGCAGAATCATTATCATAACTATAAGACTGATCTTCTGGGCGCTCCATTTCAACTCCTAAACCTGCCAGAAAGTTATCAAACTGCTCGTCGATATTCATAATTTATCCTCTCTTATGTATGCACGTGTTCGACACCGGTAACCTTTCACCCATCAATTCTGAGAAGGCTATGCGAAAGTGGAAATGGCCGGGAAAATGCATCTTTCGAACTCCTTTTTTTCGTGTTAAGATACACATGCTGAAAAAATAGATGGTTTTATAGGCTTTAAGGACTGTAGAAAAAAATGCCTGGATTAGAGGGAACAACACTCGACCACTATCAGATCCAGCGACGTCTCGGGCGCGGTGGAATGTCGGAGGTTTATCTTGCATACGATACTGAAACACATCAAGATGTTGCCATCAAGATACTGGCTGGCAGCCAGGCAACCTACCTCGAACGCTTCCGGCGCGAAGCCGAGGCGATAGATAAGCTCCACCACGACCACATACTCCCGGCATTTGACTACGGGGACGAAGAGCCCTGGCACTACCTGGTTATGCTCTATATTCCCGACGGTACCTTGCGCGATCGCCTGCAGAGAGGACCCCTGGCGCCAGAGACCGCGGCAGACCTCCTGGATCAGATCGCCAGCGCATTGCAGTTTGCTCACGATCACGGCATCATTCATCGCGATATCAAGCCGTCCAACATCCTTCTGCAAGATGATCACTACATCTACCTGGCGGATTTCGGATTGGCGAAGGCCGTTGAGGGCTCAAGCGAGTTAACACAATCGGGCGTCTTGCTTGGCACGCCCGAATATATGGCACCAGACCTGGCTGACGGTCCCGCCACAACAAGCAGCGACATCTATGCGCTTGGCATCTTGCTGTATCAGATGGTCACGGGGCGCGTCCCGTTCGTAGCCGAAACGCCGGTGGCCGTCTACTGGAAGCAGATCCGCGACCAGCCGCAGCCGCCATCGCAGGTCAATCCCAGGCTCACACCCGCTATCGATCGCGTCATCATACACGCGCTCAATAAAGATCCACAGAAGCGCTACCAGAGCGCACAAGAACTGGCGGCAGCCTACCGGCAGGCGCTACAAAAACCCTCGCCCGACGCGCCTCTTCCTCACCAGGAACCTACGCAACCAGGGCGCGTGCGTCAGCAGCTCGAAGACCTCCCTATTCCGCCGTCCTCGATGCCGCCAGATATCTCGCCGCACCGCGCTGTCCGCAATGCAAGCAGAATGCACAGCTCTCAGAAGAAACTTATCCTTTCTAATGATCCTACTGCAACACCGACAGCTGTCAGGATAAAGCGCAAACGTGCGCGCGAGATGGAAGAGCTTCCTCCACTGCCACTGCGCCAATCAGAGCCGGTAGTGGCGCAGGAACCGGTCTCAAGACCATCCGGCCCGCAGCGTCGCCCGCCATCACCAGAGCAGGCGCGCAAACTCAGCAGGCTCACGACCATTATCGTGAGCGTTGGCATGCTACTCTTCATCATATTGCCGATGTCTTACCTCTACTATGCCTACAGAACTTACGACAATCATGCTACATCCAGCACTGCCAATGCGCAGCCCACGCAACAGCCAACCAGACAGGCTCGCCCCACACAACAGAACCCAACCGCCAGGGCTATGGCGGCACAGAACACGGTCCTCAACAACAAGCCTTTGCTGGTGGATAGCCTTGCCAGCGACACGGCGAATCGCTGGACGGTAGATGGAACGCACTGCACATTCAACACTGGGGGCTATTACGTCAATGTCCCGCTGCCGGACTATCTCCAGTATTGCCCGCTGCTGCAACCATCCGTCAGCAACACAGCGGCCCGGGTGGATGTGACGCTGCTTTCTGGCAATAGCGCGGGCATCCTCTTCCGTCTCAACGGAGACGAGTTCTACGATTTCGAGATCACTAATCAGAACCAGTTTTTCTTTCGCCGCCATGACGTGGGTGCCACATCCAATGCCTATTACTTCTATCTCATTAAAAATACCACCAGTAGCATTATCCTCCCGGCGGGCCAGAAGAATACACTACTCATCATCGCCAACGGCAGCGATTTTAGACTGTACATCAATAGCAGCTTCGTGGGAGAGGCACAGGACAGCAATTATAGCAGCGGACAACTGGCTCTTGCCGCTGGTACGCCAGATGATATGCCCACCGGCCAATCGAGATTCAGCAATCTCAAGCTCTTCCCAGCAGTTTTATAGCAAACCGCTTCATCAAATCCCTAAAGTCTTACCGTGTAGATGAAAAATACGTAGTTTTGCGTAGATTTAGAGTTGTCACAACGTTCTAATCACGTTATTATATTGGAAGTAATCTTGATTGATTTTAAGGAACATACTACATGCAAAATCATAAATTTTCGCCTGATGTGCTACCCCATAGTGGCGCCGCGCGTTTTCTCGCTGCATGCTCTCACAAGCAGCCCGACGCGACGCCGATCTGGTTTATGCGCCAGGCTGGACGCTGTCTGGCGGGATATCGAGAGCTACGCAAGAAGTATGATATCGTGACCATGGCGAAGACACCCGAGCTATGCACGCAGATTACGCTGATGCCGATACAGACCTTTGGCGTCGATGCCGCCATCCTCTACGCTGATATCATGCTCCCTTTGGAGGGCATGGGGATCGACCTGGAGATCCGGCAAGAGGGGCCGTTTATCTCCAATCCCATTCGCACCATGCAAGATATCGCGGCCCTGCGCATTACGGATACAGAAGAGAGCGCTCCCTATGTGATGGAGGCTACACGCATGGTACGCCGCGAATTGGCCGGAAGACAGGCCGTGATCGGGTTTTCCGGCGCTCCATTTACGCTTGCCTGCTATATGATTGAGGGTCGCCCATCGCGCGATTACGCCACCGCAAAGGCGCTGATGTACGGGCAGCCAGAGCTATGGCACGCGCTCATGAACAAAGTTACCGCTGTGGTCTCTAACTATCTGCTGGCACAGATTCGGGCCGGGGCCGACGTTGTGCAGCTCTTCGATAGCTGGATCGGGGCGCTGAGTCCCAGCAGCTACAGGCGCTTCGTCATGCCCTACACACAGCGCATCTTCGCGGCTATTAAGCAGACCGACACCCCTTCCATTCACTTCGGCACCGGCACAGCCGCGTTATTGGAAACGATGACCGCGGCGGGTGGCGACATTATCAGCGTCGATTGGCGTATCGATCTCGACACCGCCTGGCAGCGCATCGGCTACGAGCACGGCATACAAGGCAACCTCGATCCAACCTTGATGCTCACCCCCTGGCCCACTATCGAGGCTGGCGTGCAGGATATTCTGCACCGCGCTGGCAATCGTCCGGGCCATATCTTTAACTTCGGGCATGGTGTCCTTGAGGCTACCGATCCCGATCTTTTGCGTCGCCTGGTCGATACGGTGCACACGGCAACAGCGCATTAGAAAGATGTAACCAGTTTTCATAAGGAGAATAAAAGATGACAGATAAACATATTGGTGTAGTGTTGATGACGTATGGGTCTCCGGCTACCCTGGATGATATTCCGGCGTATCTGAAACATGTCTACGGTGGACGCACCGCCTCTCCGGAGGTTATCGCCGAATTTCGACGGCGCTATGACCTGATTGGTGGCTCCCCGTTGTTGCGCATTACGCGCGAACAGGCCGCCGCGCTGCAAGAGGAACTGAATAGCGAAAGCGCCGATGGAACAACCTATCACGCCGTGGCGGGGATGCGCTTCGCACCGCCATTTATCGCAGATATTGTTCCCGAGGCCACTGCAGAAGCACAGACGCTGGTCGGTATCATTATGTCGCCACAGTACTCACCGATCATCATGAATGGCTATGTGCGCACACTTGAGGATGCCGTCGCCGATCTGCACCGGGACGACATAACGCTCAAGATCGCCACCGACTGGCACCTGCAGCCATACTTCTTACAGGCCCTGGTGGAACGTGTGCAGCAGGCGCTCGACCGCTTCCCGCCCGAGATACGCGAGCACGTACCGATCCTGCTGACGGCGCACAGCATGCCCAAACGCGTCATCGAGAACGAGCCGAATTATATCAACGACCTCAAAGAGACCGCTGCTACGATTGCCAGCATGCTCAATCTCGCGGACGATCGCTGGATGTTCTGCTACCAGAGCGCAGGCCACACCCCCGAGGAATGGCTGAAGCCGGATTTCGCCGATGTCATGCCGGAACTGAAACAGGCGGGACAGAGCCACGTGTTGATTGCGCCTGTACAGTTCCTGGCCGATCATCTCGAAATTCTCTACGATATCGAGATCGGCGCGCGCGCACAAGCAGAGGAGAACGGCATTCAGTTTGCGCGCATCGAGTCGCTCAATACCTCACCCCTGTTCATCAAAGCGCTGGCCTCTGTCGTCAAAGATACGCTGGCACAAGAATAATGTAGATACATATCCATCAATTAACTTCCTCCATATACTATTGACAGACGACCTGTTAAGAATATACAGCATTGGAGAGAAGATGATGGCAAAAATAGTTTTTTGTGAAGATGAGGAACGGATTCGCAAACTCATTCGCGCCATGTTAGCATCGCTGCCCTACGAGATCTACATGGCGGCTGACGGCACCGAAGGATTGGAGCTGATTGAGAAGGAGCGACCGGACCTCATCTTTGCCGACATCTCGATGCCCGGCTACGATGGTTTTCAGCTCGCCGATATCATCAAATCCCGTCCACACCTGGCCCATATCCCTTTCATCTTTTTGACCGCTTTTGCGCAAAGGGGCGAGAAGGAAGAGGGCCGTATGCATGGGGCCAGTGCGTACCTCACAAAACCGTTCAACTATACGGACCTCGTGGCAAAAATTGAGCAGTTCTTACCTTCCAGCGTATCGGGTGAGAAAGAAGCAGCATTACGAGAAATTCATGAAGATGCGACCTACGCGAAAACAGAGAGCAGCAAAAAGAAGAAGCCTGACGCTGCCTTTTGATAGAGTATAACATATGGCGGGACAAGCGGGGATCAGAAAAGAGATCTTTTTCTCGCCTCTACTTGACAAAAGCAGAAGGAAAAGACACACTGACAGTGGGAGTTGATCTCGTTTCGAATTCCTGAGAGTGACTCCAGGACGCTTTGGATAGGCTACTGTTATTCTCACCTGAGAAGAAAGGATGTAACTTGTGACTCAGTACAACCCAAATCCAGATCCGGGATCAGAGTATCGAGAAGAGATACACGTCAAGGGGCCTGACCTGGCCGATAGAGTGAAAGAGATCATTCACGAAGGAAACGTTCGTCGCATCATCATTCGTCAGGGAGACCACGTCGTTCTTGAATTTCCGCTGACGGTCGGCGTTATCGGCACACTGCTCGCCCCCTGGCTGGCTGCGCTTGGCGCAGTCGGAGCGTTGATCGCGAACTGCACCATCGAAGTTGTGCGTTCAGAGCAGCCTTGACACAAAAACACTGTAACTCTTCAGGGCCCTCTTCCGGACTCCTCGTGGCTCCGCGCGCGACGCGGCTCGCACCAGTCCTGGTGTGAGTGGCGGGCTGGCGGCCTGAGCCACCAGCCCGCCACTCACACCAAACCGCTTGTGAAGCGCCTCTTAATGGGCGGTCACCTCAAACACAGCACTCGCGATCTGAGTGCCCGCAACAGAGATGAGCACCTGCACCTGCCAGGGACCGCTCATCAAAAACTGCACGGGAACACTGTAGAGACCATTGCTCTGGACATGAGCATCGGCGCGATCGGTGCCCATGTCCATCGCCTCCATACTGCTTTCCACCGTAACGCGCACGTTCGTAACGAGCTGCTGCGAATCGCTGTGTACAATCTGCAAGGTGAGTGTAGCGGGTCGGGAGATAGAAGGAGGGTTAGGATCAACCCGTAAGGTGATCTTGTAGGGGCCTGCCTGCGCGCTCTGCACCTGCGCCGAGGGACGGCCCGGTATAATCTCGGTGAGCATAGTCCCCGCCCATGCCATAATGATCAGGAACACGATGCCCAGGGCCAGTATCAATAATTTTCGTCTCATGATAAAATCATAAAAAGGGTGGGTCGCGCTTTCACACTCCTGCAAATACCGTACAGGTCTGCCTTTGCAGGAGCGAAACGCAACCCACCCGGAACGACGCCTGCCCCTCATGGGCATACGCCGGTTTGCGTATGGGGAATTCATTACTACCTTCTTAGTATACACTATTCTCCAAAGAATTTAAAGCCCTTCTGAAAAGATCACAATCTCCTCTCAGGCCAGAACACACTCAGCAATTCCAATAGTAACGGTTTGCACGTCCCCCATCCGTACAGTATAATAAAAATACAACACCGCTATAACAGACCCAGGTAGCGAGATGTTCTGGCGCATCGTTGATTTACAGTAGCGATCATGTACTATTGAGATAGTGCATTTGGCAGATCGAGACATCAGCTTTTTTGCCAGTCCAACGTAGCGACATTCCTGGTAAATGTCAGAATGGGCGAGAGCAAGAGGCCAAAGAAACAAAGCAGGGAAAGCGTCGCAGGCTATTATTTTTGTGGGAAACCGGGCGGCCCTACACCTATCTCCTGGCCTCCATCTCACGCCCCAGAAGCGAGGAAAAGATGTATAAAGGTCAATCGGGCATGTGGTCCTGGTTGCTGCACCGCATCACAGGGCTAGGTACTCTTCTTTTTTTGTTTGTCCACATTGTTGATATTTCGTTGCTTGGCTTCGGCCCACGGGTCTACAATGATGGCATCCTCTTATTTGATAGCGTGATCGTGCGCCTCCTCTCCCTGGCGTTGATCGGGGCTATCCTTCTGCATTCAACCAATGGCGTGCGTATCATGCTCATCGATTTCTGGAGCAAGGGGGTGCGCTACCAGCAGGTCATGTTCGGCATCGCGCTGGCGATCACGATCATCGTTTTTATTCCTGCCGTCTACTTTGTGCTCGCGCCCAAGCTGCTGGCACCGCTTGCTGCGTGGTTCGTCCAACCACTCTTTGCCCACGCGGGCCACTAGCGCTTTCAACGGCCCGGCTTGATAAAATCGTGAGTCACCCCAGGAGGAAAAATATTTATGTTGCAGATATCCCGTGGCACTGGTCCGCGACCTACAACTGGTGGTTTCGAAACGGCTTCGTGGTACTTCTTTCGCATCTCTGGCATTCTGCTGATCTTTCTCGTCATCATACACCTGATCATTATGCATGTAAGCAATGATGTTTCATGCACAACGTATCAGTTTGTGTCAGCTCGTTACGCCAATCCTTTCTGGCGTCTCTACGACTGGCTCCTGTTGACGCTCGCACTGACGCACGGCATGAATGGGCTGCGCATCGTTATCGAGGACTATATCAGCTCACCACGCTCGCGCGTCCTTCTACTATCGCTGGCTGCCATACTGCTAGTGGCATTCTTTATGTTAGGAACAATCACACTGATTACCTTCCAACCCGTTCTGGGTCCGCATGGTGCACAGTGTGTACACGTCTAGGAACGAGGTTACTCTATGTACTTCAAATTTGATGTTGTCATCGTAGGCTCGGGTGGAGCGGGCCTGATGGCGGCAATGCAGCTTCCCCATGCCAGCGTCGCAGTGCTCACGAAGGTTTACCCGACACGCTCTCACACGGGTGCGGCACAAGGTGGCGTAGCAGCAGCGCTGGGAAACCAGGAGGAAGACCACTGGAAATGGCACATGTACGACACCGTGAAAGGTGGGGACTACCTGGTCGACCAGCCCGCCGCCGAGATCCTGGCCCGCGAGGCGATCGACGCGGTATATGAGCTGGAACACCGAGGACTGCCCTTCAACCGCACTCCCGATGGACGCATCGATCAGCGACGCTTCGGCGGTCACACGCGCAACTTCGGCGAGGGTCCGGTGCGCCGCGCCTGCTACGCCGCCGACCGCACCGGGCACATGATCTTGCAAACGATGTACCAGAACGCCGTGAAGAACCAGGTGCGCTTCTTCAACGAATACCTGGTGCTCGACCTCCTGATGAACGATGGGCAGGCATGCGGCGTAGTGGCGCTTGAGATCCGCACCGGCGAGATTCATACCTTCCACGCCAAGGCGATCCTCTTTGCCACTGGCGGCTACGGGCGCGCGTGGCGCGTGACGAGCAACGCATTCGCCTGTATGGGCGATGGCATGGCGATAGCTTATCGCAGAGGCATTCCGCTGCAAGATATGGAGATGTACCAGTTCCACCCCACCGGCATCTACAAGGTCGGCGTTCTGCTCAGCGAGGCGGCTCGTGGTGAAGGAGGCAAACTTCTCAACGGCAAGGGCGAATACTTCATGGAGCGCTACATGCCGACCCTGAAGGACCTGGCGCCGCGTGATATTGTCTCGCGCTGTATTGTACAGGAAATTAAAGACGGCAACGGCGTCGACGGCAAAGACTATGTCTATCTGGATGTACGCCACCTGGGAGCTGAGAAGATCGCGGAAAAGTTGCCCGACATCACCGATTTCGCGCGCAACTACCTGGGCGTCGAGCCGATCACTGAGCCTGTGCCGATTCAGCCAACCGCGCACTATGCCATGGGCGGTATCCCAACCGATAACGACGCGCGTGTGGTCATCGATGCGCAGTGGACGCCGCTGCCTGGCTTCTACGCCGCCGGTGAGGTCGCCTGCGTCTCGGTCCACGGTGCGAACCGCCTGGGCACGAACTCCCTGGTCGACCTGATCGTCTTTGGACGCCGCGCCGGCAAGCACATGGCAAAGTTTATCGCCGAGAACGATTATACGGCACTGCCCAACGCTCCAGAAGCATTCTCGCGCGAACTGGTCGATCGCCTGTACAGTTCCAAGGGCGGTGAATCGGCGGCCAATATCCGCTCAGCCATGCAGAATGAGATGGACGACAAGGTCTTTGTCGAGCGCACCGAGAGCGGCTTGCGCAGGGCACTCGATACGATCGCCGGTCTGCAAGATGCGTACAAGAACGTTCAACTCCAGGACAAAAGCAAGCGCTTCAATACCGAGATCGTCGAGGCGATCGAGCAGGGCTTCCTGCTCGACTGTTCCGAGGCGACGATTCACGGCGCGCTGGCACGCCAGGAGAGCCGAGGAGCGCATTTCCGCCTCGACTTTCCGAAGCGCGACGATGCCAACTGGCTCAAACACACGCTTGCATTTAAAGGTAAAAAAGCACACGACGTTCGCCTGGACTACAAAGACGTGATCCTGATCGACGATCCGATATTCAAGCCCAAGGAACGCAAATACTAGGCGCAAAGACTGGAGGGAGATTGTAATGAACGTACTGATACGTATCAAGCGCTATGATCCCGATCGGGACAGCAAGCCGTACTGGGACGAATTCCGGGTCGAATCCGATCCCATTGATCGCTTGCTGGACGCCTTGAATACTATCAAATGGACCATGGATGGCACGCTGACCTATCGCCGCTCCTGCGCGCACGGCGTGTGCGGCTCCGATGCCATGCGCATCAATGGGCGCAACCGCCTGGCCTGCAAGGTGCTCATGCGCGATGTGGGCAGCCGGGTGACGATCGAGCCGATGCTGGGCTTCGCCGTGATCCGTGACCTCGTGGTCGATATGGAACCGTTCTTCGATAAATACAAGTCGGTCAAACCATACCTGATCAACTACGATAACGAGCCGGGGACCGAGCGCCTGCAGAGTCCAGAAGAGCGCGCGATCTTTGATGAGGGAACCAAGTGCATTCTTTGCGGCGCGTGCACAAGCTCCTGCCCTTCCATCTGGGGCAATTCCAACTGGGTGGGACCGGCAGCGATCGTCAATGCGCATCGCTTCATCTTCGACAGCCGCGACCAGGGCGGCGATGAGCGCCTGGGCATCCTGGCCAAACGCGAGGGCGTGTGGCGCTGCCGCACTATCTTCAACTGCAGCGACGCCTGCCCCCGCGGCATCCCGGTAACGGACCTGATCGAACAGGTGAAACGCACGATCATGTATAACGACCCTAAAGGCGTGTAGGTAGAAGATACATAGCACACAGGAAAGGAGATTCCTGACCTGTGTGCTTATTTATTATGGTTTTTCGCCTCAAGTGGTCGATACGCCTTGAAAGCGCGGAGGTCAGCTTCGGCTCTCTTATGTAGCTTACCGAGAACTGTTAACTACGCCCGTCTCGGCATCAACACGGTGTAGTCGAAATCCAGGACGACCGAGGGATCGTATTTGCCTCCGGCATCCTGGTAGGGGAAGTCGTGGCACGGTCGGTCCCTGGTGGCGACGCTGCGCAGGCGTAGTGCGCCGATGTCCGCGCGGTCAGGCAAAGCCATCTTGTCAAGGATCTCTGACCAGGCGTACACCGTATCGCCGGCGAAGGTCGGATTCGTGTGCCGACCACCGTTGATCGCCGCCACGTTGAGCGCATTGGCAAGCCCGTTGAAGGAAAGCGAGCGCACCAGGCTGATGATGTGCCCACCGTAGATGATGCGGCGACCGAAGCGACCATCCCTCTCCACGTGCTGATTGAAGTGCACCCGCGCCGTGTTCTGATACAGGCGGGTTGCCATCATATGCTCGGCCTCTTCGATCGTCATGCCGTCGACGTGATCGATTCGCTCGCCGATCTGATAGTCTTCCCACAGATATGGGCTGCCTGAAAGGGCGGTGTCGTAACGCTCAGTGCGCAGATTGTAAGGCACTACGAGCTCGCCTACCCCGACCGCATCAGGCAGTTCAGGCACAACCGTCTCCGGCGCAGGCGCGTTCAGGTCGTTCTTGCGCACCATTACCCAGCGGATGTAATCGACCACCATCTCGCGCCGCTGATTGACGCCTAGCGAGCGCACGTAGACGACGCCGGTCTTACCGTCCTTGTTCTGCCTGAGCCCGATCACGGTTGACGTTGTTGAAAGCGTGTCGCCCGGATAGACTGGCTGACCAAAGCGCCCATTCGCGTAGCCGAGGTTAGCCACAGCGTTGAGGGAAATGTCGGGCACTGTTTTTCCGAACACGATATGAAAGGCCAGCAGACTGTCAATGGGCGCACGCTCCAGACCCAGATCGGCGGCGAACGGGGCCGAAGAGGTAACTGCGAAACGGGAACCGAAGAGCGCTATGTAGAGCGCCACATCGCCGTCCGTCATCGTTCGCGGCGTGGCATGAACGATCTCCTGTCCCAGTCGAAAGTCCTCGAAGTAATTGCCGGGCCTCGTTTTCGAACTCATCGCGACCTCCATCATCCGGTCAGAAGCCATAGGCCTGGGCAAGCTCGGGGTCCTTCTTCGCCACCAGCCGCGCCAGATCTACTATAACCTTTGCCTGCTTCCAGGTGGCATCGTCCTGCATCTTGCCGTCTATCATAGCCACACCGGTGCCATCCGGCATGGCTTCGAGTATGTGTTTGGCAAACAGCACCTCTTTCACGTCTGGACTGAATACGCGCCTGGCGATAGCGATCTGATTCGGGGCAAGCGACCACGCTCCCGTACAGCCCATGAGGAAGGCGTTACGAAACTGCGCTTCACATGCAGCCTCGTCCTTCAGATCGCCGAATGGCCCGTAGAACGCACGTATACCATGCGCGACGCAAGCATCAACCATTCTTGCGACAGTGTAGTGCCACAGGTCTTGCTGAAAGAATGCTCGTTGCTCCTTGCCCGGCTCAGGATCGGCGAGGACGCCGTAGAATGGATGGCCGCCGCCAACGCGGGTCGTTTTCATGCCGCGCGAGGCGGCCAGATCGGCAGGTCCCAGGCTCAAGCCGTGCATGCGTGGGCTCGCGCCGGCAATCTCCTCCACGTTCACGACGCCCTGGGCTGTTTCCAGCAGAGCGTGCACGAGGATTGGCTTTCTGACCCCGTACCTCGCTTCGAGCAGGGCCAGATACTGGTCCACGAAGTGGATATCCCACGGCCCTTCGACCTTGGGAATCATGATCACGTCGAGTTTGTTGCCGACAGCCTTGACGATCTCATTCATGTCGTCGAGGAACCAGGGGCTGTTCAATGCATTCACACGCGTCCAGAGCGCAGTATCGCCGAAATCGGTGTTTCTGGCGACCTCGATGAAGCCCGCGCGTGCCGCCTCCTTGGCGTCGGCGGGAATCGCATCTTCCAGGTTGCCGCACAAGACGTCGACTTGCTTTGCCGTCTCGGGAATCCTCGCGCGGATCTTGTCGATGTACGGCGGAAAGAAATGGATCATGCGCTCCGGACGCACTGGCAACTCACGCAGCGGCTGCGGCGCTCCGATCGCAAGCGATTCATAGAAATGGACAGGAAGCTTCATAAATATTTTCCTCCCGTAATATGATTGTCAAACAGTATCATCAGGTCCGGCGACGATGCCTTCGTCGTGCAGCTTTCCAACATCCCCCTCGCTGAGACCAAGGATATCCAGCAGGATTTCGTCAGTGTGCTCACCGAGCCTGGGCGCAGGCTGCGCCGGCAACCGTGGAACCTGGCTGAAGTCGAGGGGCGAGGCAGGCATCAAATATGTCCCGATCTCAGGCTGTTCCACCATACTAAACATCGGATTGTCAGTGGAGCAGTCGGGATCGTTCTCGATGGCTTCCCGCACGGTCCGATACGGACCCCAGGTGACGCGCTTCTCCTGGAAAATACGACGGACTTCTGCCAGCGTGCGAGCATGAAACCAGGGCTCCAGAATGTTTGCAATCTCCCTGCGAGCGCGGAACCGATTGCCTTCATCACTCATATCGAGGCCCAGCCGCGCGCCGAGGGCATTGAATTCAGCCGTCAGCCCGGTCGCCTCGCATAGACAGCTCCACTGCAGATCGGTCAGGCCCACAACCATCGCCCGCTTACCGTCCAGCGTCTCGAAATCGCGCCCGAAGGCGCCGTATAAATAATTCCCTTGCTTTGGTCGGTCGGCGTCGTCGATCATCACTTCAGCGATCATGCCGAAGTTGCCAAGCATCGCCAGTGCTACATCTTTCAACGCAAGCTTCACCAGTTGTCCCTGTCCGGTGAGACGTCTATGCCGCTCGGCGGCGAGTAGCCCGACCGCAATCGTCTGACCTGAGATGAAGTCCCACGCTGGCAAGACATGGTTCACCGGTTCCGGCGAAGTAGTCGGCCCGGTCATAAACGGAAGGCCGATCTGTGGGTTGACGGTATAGTCCACTTCAGAGCCGCCGTCGCGACGGCCCAGGAAGTTGACCATGATCAGGTCTTGGCGATGGGCCTTCAATGCTTCATAGCTCAACCAGCCTCGGGCGGGAAAGTTGGTGCTGAACAGACCTGTGTTTTCACCAGGCGCACAGATCAATCGGGTCAGAAGGTCTTGCCCACGGGGCTTGCGGAAGTTCACCGCAATCGAGCGCTTGCCCTTGTTGAGCCCGGCCCAGAACAGGCTCTGCTTTCCATCCAGGGTAACAGGCCAACGCCTGTAATCAAGACCCCCCCCGATCGGATCGAAGCGGATGACGTCTGCCCCCAGCTGGGCCAGCGTCATTCCGCCGAGCGGCGCTGCCACGAAGGCCGAGCCTTCAACGACGCGGAGACCTTTCAGTATTCCTTCCACAATACGTCCTTCCCTAATAGTTGAAAGCGTGGCTTCACTGCCAGTAAATCAGATCACACGCTTGTTACGCAGTTCGTCGATCTGACAATCATCCATGCCAAGTAAATCTTTGAGCACATCTACCGTGTGCTCTCCAAGCCTGGGACCCAGGTGCCTGATCTGACCTGGCGTTTCCGACAATTTGGGAAGCACGGAAGGCACAATGATTGTCTCCCCTGTCTCCTCTTCATCGATGGCGACGAGATTGCGACGGGCGTGAAATTGACGGTCGCCGAAGATATCAGCGATATTGTTCAGCGGCCCGGCTGGCGCTCCAGTCGCATAACAGCGCGCAAGCACCTCCTCGCGGGTCAACGATCCACACCAGTCTCTTACGATCTCGTTGACATCGTGGCAGTTTTCCAGCCGCGTCTTCTGCTCGCCATAGGTGCTTGAAGAGGCCAGTTCGGGCCGGCTCATCGCCTCCGCCAGCCGCGCAAACAACTTGTCCGTCGCACAGGCGATGGCAACCCATTTGCCGTCCCTGGTCGGAAAGTGACCGTGTGGACACTCGAATTCGTTGTGAGTCGGTCCGTGCCGTTCTCTGACAACTCCATACATGCCGTAGGCCGGCACGAGCTCATCGGTACAGCGGAAAACGGACTCGTACAGGGCGGCGTCAATGTATTGGCCGCAGCCGGTGCGCTCGCGGTAACGCAGTGCCATCAGAACACCAATACAGCCGTAGAGTCCAGTGAGATAATCGCCAAGGGTCGTCGAACCTGGAGTAACGGGCGTGCCCTTTGGCATACCGGCGAGATACGCGATTCCGCCGACGGCATGTGCGACGCGAGCAAAACCGGGCCGGTCCTTGTACGGACCGTACTGGCCGTACCCTGTCACGCGCAGCATGATCAGACCCGGATTGATATCGTGCAGCACCTCCCAACCCAGGCCCCATTTCTCTAGCGTGCCAGGCCGGAAGTTCTCGCACAGTACGTCCGACTTCTCTATCAGCTTCTTAAAGAGGTCTACGCCTTCAGGACGATGCAGGTCGATGGTGACCGATTGCTTGTTGCGTGCCTCGCTCAGCCAGGTCAGCGTGTCGCCTTGACGCGCTGGCGTACCGAACCGACGCAGGGCATCTCCCCCCAGAGGATGTTCCACCTTCAAGACATCAGCGCCAAATTCTCCGAGAATGCCGGCGCAGTAGGGCGCCGCGATCACCGTGGCGACGTCGATGACTCGTATGCCCGCGAGCGGCAGCTCGGCTGTGGTCTCATGTGTCATGGCTTACCTCGGAAACTATGCATGCAGCGCATTAAATAATCTTATGTCGTCGGAGTCGCTTGATCTCGTCTGCCGAGATTCCCAGTAACTCGCGCATGACCTCGTACGTGGCGTTGCCCATTGGCGGGCCAAGATTGGTGATTCGCCCGGGCGTCTCTGAAAGCGTCGGTATGACACCGGGGATCACCACCTCGCCCAGACCTTCCTGTTCGACGCGGGCGAGATTCCCGCGCGCCTGAAAATGCTCATCTTCGAAGATATCGGCAATGCTATTCACCTTTCCGACGGGAACCTCTTTGTCGAGGCAACGCTTTAGCACCTCTTCGCGGCTGAGCGAGCCCACCCATTCGATGACGAGTTGATTCACCACATCACGAGCAGCAAGCCGTTTGCGTTGCTCGCCGTAGAGTGCACTGGATGCGAGTTCCGGACGTTCCATCGCTTCCGACAGCCGTTCAAACATCTTGTCGGTCGTGCAGGCGATGGCAACCCATTTGCGGTCCTCGCTGCGGAAATGACCGTGCGGCACGGCGACGAAACTGCCGGCGCCTTCCCGTTCCCTGACCTTCCCGAACAGGCCATATGCGGCGGCGATCTCGTCCAGTTGGCGAAAGACTGCCTCGTAGGTGCCGATATCGATCACCTGCCCGCGCCCGGTCTTCTCCCGGTGGCGTAAGGCCAGCAGGATGCCGATCGCTCCGTAGAGACTCGACATATAGTCCCCGAGCGGCGTCGTGCCGGGAAGAACTGGCGTTTCGCCGGGGAAGCCGGCGCAATAGGACAGACCCCCAAACGCATGGGCGATATGAGCAAACCCAGAGCGTCGGCGATAAGGGCCCGTTTGCCCATATCCCGATACCCTCAGCATGACCAGGCCGGGATTGGCTTCGCTCAGTTCCCGCCAACCGAGCCCCCATTCCTCCATCGTTCCCGGACGGAAGTTCTCTATCAACACATCGGACTTCGTGATAAGCTTCAGGAAAAGCTGCACACCCTCTTTCTGGCGCAGATCGATCGTGACCGATTTCCTGTTTCGGCCTTCGCTGAGCCAGGCCAGGGTTGCGTCATGGCGCTTCGTGGGCGTTCCGAAGCGCCGCATTGGATCGCCCGCGATGGGATGCTCTACCTTCAGAACCTCGGCGCCAAACTCGCCTAGAATTGAGGCCGCATACGGGCCGGCGAGAAAGGTTCCTACGTCGATGATACGCACACCGCTCATCGGCAGCTTCTCATTCTCCGACGGGCGGTCCTGTTCCTCGGTATGATTACCGTCCCCCTGCGGCGCGTCATTCGAGGCGCCTGAATCTCCTGGTTGCTGTTCCATGAATGTCACCGAAGGGACTCCTTTCCGTAATGTTCTGCCCGCGCTTCAACCCCATTCGTGGTGTACCATGCGGCCATGGAGAGTTCGCTCCGACAGAGAGGCATCCAATGGCAGACAATGGCATTCAAAACCGTGGGTGAGATACAAATAGTATACAGGGCAAATAGATCGAAATATTCGAATAGCTCGCGGAGCGCATCCATGCTCTGGAGGACTGTAAGCTGCACAATTCTGAATGAGCTTCCAGCTTCAATTCCCAAAATAAGATGAGTTACCTTACCATATTATATGGTAATCCACCAGACTTGTAAAGATATGGTATACTGACTGGCGTGGCTTTTTCCATGACATGTTCTATGGTAATCCACCAGGCGTGCAGAGATATGGTATACTGATTGACGGGAGGTTTTTCCATGACCGACACCACCGAAGACTATACCAGGTGGATTGGCCGGACAGAAATCGTCGAGGATGACATCAGTCTGGTCCCGGCGTTGGCGGCGGCTGCAACCTTAGATGATACAGTGACGCAGTTCGGCAAAGGGGCCGCGCTCCCTGCGCTCTGGCACTGGTTCTATTTCCTGCCCAGAACACCCCAGGCCCTGCTCGGCAGCGACGGGCACCCACAACGCGGTGGCTTCATGCCGCCGATCCCGTATCCCAGGCGCATGTTCGCAGGCGCACGCCTGCGCTTTCATCGGTCGCTCATCATCGGCCAGCCGGCACGCCGAGAGGGTGTGATCCGCAACGTCGTCCAAAAGTCCGGTCGTAGCGGCTCGCTTGCCTTCGTCACCGCCAACTACAGTTTCCTTCAGCAAGGCGAAGTGTGCATCGAAGAGGAGCAGGACATCGTCTATCGCGAGCCTGGACCGCCCACCCCGGCGCCACAGCCCATCGAACTGCCGCCTGTGCCTGAAGGGGCATGGTCGCGCATCGTGGCGCCGGATACGCGGCTCCTGTTCCGCTTCTCGGCACTTACATTTAATGCGCATCGCATCCATTATGACCGACCTTACGCGATGAGCGAGGAGGGTTATCCCGGCCTGGTCGTCCACGGGCCACTCACGGCGATCCTGCTTTTAGAGCTGGTGCGACACAATACCACGCAGAGCATTGTGGGCTTCAGCTTCCGAGGCCAGGCGCCGCTCTTCGACCTGGCGCCATTTCGCCTCGCCGGGATGCCCTCCGACGGGCGTGTCGAGCTGGAGGCCCAGAGTCCCGACGGCAAGACCGCGATGAACGCCACCGCCGAGCTTGCCTGACGCAATATCGCTTGACCATTTGGGAGAGTAACGTTTTGATAACAACAACAGAGACCTGGCAGCATCGCGACATCATCACCAACGGCATACGCATGCACTACGTCACGCAGGGAACGGGACCACTGGTCGTGCTGCTGCACGGCTTTCCAGAGTTCTGGTACTCCTGGCGCTATCAGCTTCCTTTCCTGGCAGGGCATGGCTACACGGTCGTCGCACCCGATCTGCGCGGCTATAACGACACGGACAAGCCACGCACCGGATACAGTGTCTCTACGCTCTTGCGCGACATCGTTGGCTTGATTAAGGGACTGGGACAGGAAAAGGCCATCATCGTCGGACACGATTGGGGCGGCGCGCTGGCCTGGGTATTCGCATTACGATATCCGCAGATGACCGAGCGCCTCGTCGTACTCAATGCGCCTCATCCCCAGGCGCTTATGCGCGAACTGCGCACGCCCCAGCAGCTACGCAAAAGCTGGTATATCTTCTTCTTTCAGATCCCCTGGCTACCGGAGTTCATTCTAAGCCGCCAACACGCCGCGCCCATCGGCAAGATGCTCTATGCGAGCGCGGTACAGAAATCGGCCTTCCCGCCAGAAGTGTTGTCTCATTACCGCGACGCCATGAGCAAGCCAGGAGCGCTGCGAGCCAGTATCAACTACTACCGCGCAACCTTCCGCAATCCGTTCAGCACAAGAGGTGGCGCGAGGGCGAGTACAACCATCAGCGCACCCACCCTGCTCATCTGGGGCGACCAGGATATCGCCCTGGGCATCGCACTGACCAGGGGACTCGAGCAGTGGGTACCCGATCTGCGTATCCAGCACCTGCCCGATAGCGGCCATTGGGTACAGCAGGAGAAACCAGAGACCGTCAACGCGCTGCTGCTGGAATTCTTGCAGGAAATGTAGCGTCTACAACGCGTTGACAAAGAGACTACTCACCGACTCGCCATTGTGAATACGCCGGATCGCCTCCGCTAATAAAGGGGCAATCGAGAGCACCGTCATATTGGGCAGGCGCTTCTCCTGTGGGATCGGGACCGTATTGGTCGTGACGATCTCGGTAATATCCGGTTGCGAACGTAAGCGCTCAATCGCCATATCGCTGAAAACACCATGCGTGCAGGCAACCACCACTTTACCCGTATGATGCTCACGCAGCCGCCCCAGGATCTTCAAAATGGTCCCCCCATTAGAGATCTCGTCATCAACGATAATGACATCTTTGCCCTCGACGTCACCGACAATGGCCTCGATCACGACACTATCGTCGCTCAAGCGCTGTTTACTACCGGCAGCGACCGGAACCCTCAACATTCTGGCAAAGTACGAAGCGGACTTGGCGTTGCCCAGGTCCGGCGAAACCACGACCGTATTACGCAGATCACGTCCACGAAAGTACCTTGAGAGCACATTAAGAGCATTCAGGTGATCCGTTGGAACACTGAAAAAGCCGTGGACCTGTGGTGCATGAAGCGTCATCACCAGCACGCGATTAGCACCAGCAGTCACCAGTAGATCCGCCATCAAACGGCCTCCAATAGAGATGCGCGGTGCATCCTTCTTATCGGAACGAGCATAGGCATAATAGGGAATGACGGCAGTGATGCGCGCCGCCGAGGCTCCGCGCGCGGCATCCAGCATCAAAAATAGCTCAACAAGATGCTCCTGCACCGACGATGTCAGCGGCTGAATGATGAACACATCGCTTTCGCGACAATTTGCCTTCAATTGGACCTGTAAACAGTCATTGCTAAAACGCTGTAGGATGGTTGGAGAGAGAGGCACATGCAGGCTATCACAGACTTCTTGCGCCAGTTCTACATGGGCGGATCCACTGAAAATCGTAATTTCACGCATTAAGCTACCCGTTCTCTAAAACATGGACATCTGGGACAGCGCCCAAACATCGCCTTTAGTTCCTACTTCAACGAGAGCAGTTTCACCGTTCAGCTATTTAATTCCCTTGAGAGACTGTGCTGATAAGCTATATGAGATTATGTTCTATGTTATCACAAGGGCTCCATCCGTTTCCGCGAACGCAAAAATCTCAGCATTCTAAAGTATCTATCTCTTCATTGAAGTCTTGTTTCGAACCAAACACAGGCTGTAGAGGAGCAGGAGGTCCCTCTGCCACCAGCCTCTTGCCTTTATAAGCGTGCTCTTCAGGGTCCAGATAGGATTCCGCTGAACCAAGCGCCTGGCCCATCCAGAGGCCGCCACACACGCTACACATGCCGTGACTCGCCTCGTACAACTTCGGTAATGGTTGTTGCGAGATACGCATTCCTGCACCATCGATTAAACGCAAACACCATGCACACTGCCTTATCATAACCACATATCCTTTCTCGCCCCTCATTTCATATAACCTCACATCAATCCCTCGCACTTATAGTAATGACGCTAGTATGGTTCTGAGATTAAAAGGGCTCCAGTAGACCGAGCCGGGCAATTATAAAGACTCACGCCGATACACAGCGCGAAACTTCTCCACGCCCCTCGCCACTCGCTTACGCACAGCCTCTGGCGTGATGGCAACGATCTTGCCAATCTGCTCATACGTAAAACCGTCACCATAATGTAATTGTAAACAGGTGGCGTCTTTTGACCCTAGCGACGACAATGCCTGCTCGATAAGGATGCGCATCTCAGTCCGATCTTCTATAGATGGGCCTGGTAGTGACGCCCCCTCTTCATAGATAGAATTAGTTTCAATCTCATCTGAGGCAAGGCCGGCATCGAAGGAGAAGTGGACAAACTGGCGCAGGTGTTTGCGGTTGAGGTACCGCAAACCGTAGTTTGTGGCAATACGATAGATCCAGGCGTCCAGAGCAAGGTCTGCAGACGTCTTCTCAATCTCCTGGTAAACCTGCAAAAATGTATCTTGCGCCAGATCGAGCGCAACTTCGCGATCGCCTACGAGACGGTACAGATGTCCCGTTATCGGCTGCTGCAAGCGCTCTATCAACAGGCGAAAGGCTTCTGCATCCCTTGCCCGCAGGCGCGCTACCTCTACCACATGAACATATGTCACCAATCTGGCCTTCTCCACATCATCACCCACAACGCGCGTGCCGTCGTGAGATGTACCCCCTACCTACTACAATAAATAAGCAGGGCCAAACCGGACAAACTTTTACGTCTTTTTTCGTACTCTTTCGTACTCTAAAGAATAAGACGTATATTCGGGCATAAAGGTTAGCGACGTTCCCGCAAGCGGTACATTTGGCTAAACAAAATGGGTACCTTAGCTTACTGAGACTGTGATGGTGTGGTACCCCGACGAGCCATCGGGCAGGGGTGGCTCCTGGGCCGGGTCCTGTACGTTACCCTCCATATCGATTGCGCGTACGATGATTGTATGACCCCCTGTTGGCGGCGTCCAGGGAAACTCCCACAATACCCAGGTCAGATTAGACAAAGGGCGTTTCAGGAGCGCGGGCGCCCATGTATTGCCATTATCAAGGCTGATATCAACCTCGCTGATGCCTTTGTTCCCCGAAAAGGCGACGCCGGCTATATAGGTAGGTTTCCCGGAGTGCAGTGTGGCACCATCGAGGGGCGTGTCGATGCGCGAGGTAAGGCGGATCGGGGCGGCATCGCTCCAGCCGCGCGTCTGCCAGTAACCCTGGAAATCTGTCGAAACCAGCTCTATGTCGTTTATCCATTTTACGTGTTTCATGCCGTAGATACCTGGCACCAGCAGGCGCGCCGGATAGCCGTGGCCGTCAGGCAGGGTCGCATCGTTCATACGCACTGCTACCAGCGTAGTCGGTTCCAGCGCCTTGACAAGGTGAATGCTATCGCTGTAATCGTCGACAGCGGAGAGCACGACTTTCGTTGCGCCCGGTTGGACGCCTGCGCGGTTCAGCAGATCTACCAGCGGCACCCCTTCCCACTTCGCATTGCTCATATAAGGACCGCCAACCTCGTTGCTGATGCACATCATCGACTCATACTGCTGCTTCATCGGCAACGCCATCAAGTCGCTATACGTAAGCGTGAAGGGATGATCAACGAGGCCATGAATAGTCATATGCCACGTTTTGCCATTGACGACGGGATCGGAGAAGAGGTTTTTGGAGACGACATAGTACTGATCGTTCGATGTTACCTCCGACGAGAGGCCCGCTGCCGCCTGGAAATTCCCGTAGTTGGGCGTTGGCGGCGTCACCTTGCTCTTATAGCGATTTAACAGGCTCGAACTCGCGACGCCGCCCGTAGCAGAGCCGCCACTGATGAAGCGCCACGCCAGCACACCCAGTGTGCCAATGCCGAGCAGAATGAGCCCGCGTCGCACGAGCTCGCGGCGCGAAGATCTGCCTTCCTCTATCTGCTCGACGGTCGCGCTTCCCTGCTTCTGCAAGTTCCTCAATAGTAGCCAGTTGTGAGTACCGACAAACAGCAGGCCAAATACGACGCCTACCACAGCCAGGCTCAACAGCGTATTGACCGGTCCGATCACCAGCAAGGAGCCGAAGATGCCAACGCCCGTTAGAGGTAAGAAGATAAAGCCCGTCAGCAACATGAGCAAGGCGGCCAGGAGCAAGCCATCGAACCAGCGCAACTGCCCCGGTGCGGAGTTCCTGGCAAAGCGCGCCGAGCCGAAGATCAGGGCGCTCAGTCCGCCGGCTAGCGCGAAGACGAGGCACTGTCCGGCAAAAATACCATAAAAGAGGTAGTGCTTCGCGTCCCCGCCTATGAGCATGTGCAAAAAGTCGAAGAGCGGCGGCGGCATGAGCTGCGTCAATGCTGATCCGAAGACCTCGGGGAGCGAGACGCCTCCCAGCCAGACGCTCAGCACGAGCATCAGTCCGCTGGCGATCAGGCCAGCCACCAGACCGGCGACAAAGCCGTTATTAAAGCGCTGTCTGCGCGATAGTGGTGACGATTGCATGGTCTTATTCCTGACACTTAAATCTGTCTTAATGGATAAGCATCTGACATGGAAGAACGCACAATATCAGGTTGATGAACCTTTAGAATGCAAAATTGAAGGCAATAAAAAACAGCATACTATCAGTATTACCGTACGAAAAATCGTGCTCAAATTCCTTCTGCTATACTATACCATCCTGAGTTACTCACGTATATGGATGGCAAGATTTACGAGATCTGGGCACAAAAAGGGTTCTTATGCAACCTTGATCCTGCTGGCGAACCCTTCTCTCGGACTCCTCGTAGCTCCGCGCGCTCTGCGGCTCGCCTCTGATTGTAGAGGGTGATGGCAGGGAAACGGCCCTGAGCCGTTTCCCTGCCATCACCCTCTACTCATTGCCCACCGGTATAAGTATGGGGACGAAGCCCTCGCCGGGCTTGTAGTCGGGCGATTGGTGACGGAAGTAGGTGTTATACAACTGAGCGTAGTGTCCGCCCTGTGCCATCAATGCCTCGTGGCTGCCCTCTTCGACGATGCGGCCCCGATCCAGGACGATGATACGGTCCGCGTGGCGAATGGTCGAGAGGCGATGGGCAATGATGATCGCGGTACGGCCCTTGAGTATCGTGTCCAGCCCCTCCTGTATCTGCGCCTCGGTCAGCGGATCGATGCTCGCCGTGGCCTCGTCCAGAATGATGATCGCAGGGTTTTGTAGCAGGACGCGCGCCAGTGCCACAAGCTGGCGCTGGCCCATCGAAAGCGCTTTGCCCTCCTCGCCGACCAGCGTCTGCAGGCCATCGGGCAGCGCCTCCAGCCAATCTCCGCTCCCGATCTGTCGCGCGATGGCGGCGACCTCCTCGTCGCTCGCCTCTGGTCGCGCGTAGCGAATATTGTCGGCGATCGTGCCGGAGAAGAGGAACGGCACCTGCGGCACGACTCCCAGGTTGCGATGATAGTCGTGCAGGTCGAAGGTGCGGATATCGCGCCCATCGATCAGCAACTGGCCGCCCTGAAATTCGTAGAAGCGCGCCACCAGCTTGCCCAGGCTCGATTTGCCCGCGCCAGTATGTCCCACCAGGGCCACCGTCTCGCTCGCCTGGATGGTGAAATTGAAGCCCGCCAGCACGGTCTGCCGGTCGTCATAACTGAAGTAGACATCTCTGAACTCGATCTTCCCGGCCAGTTGCGTGACCGGCTGTTTGTCCGTCTGGCGCACGCGTGGCTCAGCATCGAGCAGGGCAAAGACGCGCTCGCTTGCCGCCAGACCAAGCTGGAACTGGCTCCAGAACGAGGCGATGCTGGTCAGCGGGAGCCACAACAGGCCGATGCTCTGCAAGAACAGGAACCAGTCGCCCGCCGAGATGCTGTGGTTGAATACGTTCTGACCGCCGAAGTAGACCACGATCGTCGTGCCGATATTAGCCAGGGCGATGAGTACAGGGAAGACGCCATTATAGAGGTAGCCCGAACGCAGGTTGACTTGATACGACTGCTCATTGACCTTCTTAAATTCATCGTACATGTTCTGTTCCTGCCGGAAGTTCTTGGCAACGGTGATGCCACTGACCACCTCCTGCACGTTCGCATTGACGCGCGCCAGGGAGCGCTGCGAGCGCTGCGTCGAGCTGCGCGCCAGGCGCCGGAAGCCCAGTGCGACCAGTATGATCGCCGGCATGATCGAGAGCGCCAGCAGGGCAAGATGCCAGTTCCTGACGAACAGAACGCCCGCGATGAGGAAGAAGAGCAAGATCTGGCTGAGCAGGTTGAGCGTAAGGGTGACGACCGTGGCAAAATTATCGGTGTCTGAAGTGACGCGACTGACAATCTTGCCGCTGCTAAACTCATCAAAAAAGGACATATCGCGCGACATCACGGCGTTGAAGGCGTCACGGCGCAGTTGTAGCACCACATCGCCGATCGCGCGGGCGGCGAACCACTGGCGGAACAGGTTAAAGACCCACGAGAGCACGCCCGAGAGCAGGATAAAACCGACCAGCAGGAGCGCTATTTGAAAGGCGCGCGCCGACCGCAAGGTGTCGATGCTGCGTGCAATCAAGATCGGGAACGCGGCATCCAGCAGCGAACCACACACGACCAGCCCTGCGACCGAGAACATGAGGCCCAGCTTCGGACGGAAGTAGCCGACGATGCGCTTTACCAGTTGACTGTCTTTATAGGTCCGGTCGTATGCCTCGGCGTCCAGACCATCCATGAAAAAGCCCATCTATACCACTCCTTCCTTCGATAGAGGTCCTGACGAGACCTTAGACAACGATCCAGACGTTACCTTCGCCTGGACGGTTGGCGGATCATAGTGCGAGAAGATGCGGCGGTAGGCGTCGCAGCGTGCCATAAGTTCGTCATGCGTCCCTTCATCGACCAGCTTTCCCTTGCGCAGGAAGAGAATCTTGTCAGCCCAGCGGATCTGCGAGACGCGGTGCGTAATCAGCAGCGTCGTGCGACCCTGCAACACGCGGCGGATCGCTTTCTGAATCTCGTCCTCGGTCGCGCTGTCAATCGCGCTGGTAGAGTCATCCAGGATCAGAATGCGCGGATCGGTCAGCAGGGCGCGGGCGATAGCAATGCGTTGCCGCTGGCCGCCGGAGAGCGTCACGCCGCGCTCGCCGATAACCGTCTCATAGCCGTCCTTGAAGCCCTGGATGAACCTGTGCGCCTGCGCATCTCGTGCCGCTTGCTTTATGGCAGGCTCGTCAGCCCTCTGACCCAGGCCGTAGGCGATATTTTCGCCGATCGAGCGCGAGAAGAGGAAGATATCCTGCTCGATTGTGGAGATCTGCGAGCGCAACGCGTCCAGATTCCAATCGCGCACATCGATCCCATCGACGCGCACAGAACCCGCATCGACGTCGTAGATGCGATTGACCAGTTTCGTCAGGCTGCTCTTCCCTGAACCAGTCTGGCCCACGATCGCAACCGTCTGGCCCGGCTCAGCGCGGAACGAGATGTCCTTCAATACAGGCGCGTTGCCATAACCGAAAGTGACATGCTCGAAGGCGATATCGCCGCGCATCTCAGCACGGTAGCCGGCCTCGTTCTCATCCAGCTCGGTCTCCTCCTTCATCAGCTTCAGAATGCGCCCGGCACCCGCGACGCCCAGTTGGACGAGGCTGAAGGTCCAGATGGAGATATAGGTGGGATAGCGCAGAATGGCCATCAGTCCCATATAAGCGACCAGCGTTCCAATTGAGATCTGCTGATGCGTCACAAGGAACAATGCGTGCAGGAAAGCGCCTGCCAGCGCGAACGCCACCAGCAGCGTCGGCAGGTAGCGGCCCTGGATCTGCCCACTCTTCACGAAGTAGTCGCGATAGAGCGCGGCGTTCTCGGCGAACTTGCGCTGCTCCTGCGCCTCCTGGGCGGTCGCCTTCACCACCTCGACGCCCGCCACCGCCTCGTTCAGGATCGCGTTTGTCGTGCCGAACTGCGCGCGCATCTGGTTCGAGACAGGGTTGAGTTTGCGCGAGTAGCGTCGCAGGGCGAAGAGAAAGACGACGACGAACAGCAGCGGCGCCAGCAGGAGCCGCACATCGAGAAAGGCGATCGAGGTAACTACGACCACGATCGACAGGAACGAGTCAAAGATGATATCGAAGCCCGGCACAATCATATCGCTGAGTGAGGTCATATCGTTCGACGCGCGCGCCATGATATCACCGACGCGCTGGCGATTATGAAAAGTCTGGCTCTTTCCCAGCAGACTCAGGTACAGCTCGTTGCGTGCATCACGGGCGATGCGCTTGCCCATAATCTCAGAAGAGAGCCGTGCACCGAGATCCATCAACACACCCACGACCACGACGGCAAGCAGGCCAAAAGTGATATGTAGCAGGAGAGCGCGCCCGGTCGCATCGCCGCGCGAGACGGCATCGAAGGCGACTCCCGTCAGTATAGGAATAAACGAGTTGATCAGAATATTTGCCAGTATTGCAGTAAGCACATAGGCAAGCACATAACGTTTATAGCGTAGAAAGTGTGCAACAATCCACCTCGTCGGGCTGGCACGATTATAGTGATACTCGCCGGTCACAGTAAATTCTTGCTTGGAAGACAAGGTCTACCTCCAATGAGAGCAGGGGGACAAACTACGGATGCTTACTTCTGGACGCGTACTCCTTATTGTACCGCGTTATGGCTGACATCTGTTGTCAAAGTTTTGCTACGATAGACATACTGCTCAAGGTACTCAAGAAGCGGTTTCACAAACAGGAGTGGTTTGTGAAACCGCTCCTTTACAGCTTTATTGACAGTAGACACCCTTCAGGAAGGCTCTTCGAAGAGGTTTTTCATCTTCTCAGCTGCCTCTTTTTGCATTGATGGAAGCGTGTGTGTGTAGACATTCATGGTCATTTCTATCCCGCTATGCCCAAGCATCTCTTGAACGACTTTGGGGTTGACCCCCATACTTGCCAGGAGCGTGGCCGCGTTATGCCTCAAATCATGAAAATGCATACGAGGCAATCCCGCCTTTTTCAAAAGCGCGTAAAATCGGTGCCGAATGGTTTCAGGCCAGTATTGTTTCCCTTCGTTCGTGCAGAAAACAAGATCCTGCTGTTGCCATGCAGATCCTGCCTTTAACCGCTCTGCATGTTGCCGTGTTCGATGCGATTTGAGGATATCAATTACTGGTTGAGGAACGAGAAGCGTTCGTTCGCCCGCTTCTGTTTTCGGATCGCCCGGAGCAAAGTGGTAGTGTTCCACTTGCGTCAATGTTCGATGGATGTACACCGTTCCCTCATCGAAATTGATATCGCTCCAACACAATGCTAACAGTTCTCCAATCCGTGTTCCAATCGTCAAAGCCAGGGCGATGAGCGGCTCCATCATCGTGCCTTGGGCTATTTGTAAGAGGTGCTGCGCCTGGTTCAAGGTGAGTGGTTGCATCTTTCGCTTCTCCTGAGAGGGGAGAGAAACACCTGTACTTGGGTTAGTCGCAATGAGGCGCTCTTTCACCGCGTGATCGAGTGCCTGGTGCAAAACCTTGTGCATGGTGATGACAGAACTGATCGACTGCCCTTCGTCTAACTTTTGGTTGTAGAATAGCTGTACTTTTCGCATTGTGAGTTTTTGAAGTGCAATGTGACCTAATGCAGGAAGAATATGTGTATCCAAAGCGGCACGATAGCGTAGATAACTACTAGTACGCAGGGTGCGTTTATGCACGTGTTCGAGCCAGTAGACAAGAAGATCGGCAACACTCTGCTTTGGCCCAGTTGCGAGAACACCTTGTTTCAGCTCATACTGTGCCTGTTTCAGCTTCTCGATGACCTCTGCCTGTGTCTTACCATAGAGTGGCTTGCGTTTTCCGTCCTCTAGCGTGATCTCAGCAACCCACCGACCATCCTTGCGTTGGTAGACGGTCCCTTCTCCGCGTCCACGGCGTTTCTGCTTGCGTCTCTTTTCCTTTGCCCCCTGGTCCTTCTTGTCGAGTTGTTGATCCTGTGGGCCTGATGGTGTGGTCATAATTATATTTCTTCCCCTGATATGATGCAAGGGGTTTCGTAACGCGACTGGTTACGAAACCCCTGTTCGATACACTCACTTTTCCGGTGTTCCACGCTTCGGACGTGGCTTTTTCACTTCGCTGGTATTCTGATACGGTTCTAGCGGGATAGGCCCTTTCTCGTCCATCTGAGCGGCACTCCGGCACATCTGCTCATGGATCTCCGCATTGGTGGAACAGGTGTTCTGTGCAATCCACCAGTTGAGCGAGGCTACCGG
>DAOTTD010000048.1:0-8473 GCA_034438015.1 Ktedonobacteraceae bacterium
TGTGATGCATGTTCATCTCTCTTTCGCCTTCTCAGGGCTCTTTCCTGTGTGACGCCAGGGTGACTGCAGAGCAGCGATCTGTGTACCTTGCTCGCATCATTTCACTTCATTGGGACCATACCATACACGCATCACACCGGCATCACATTGGTCAGCTCAGGTACCTCACTCACATCACCACCTATTGCGGCATCGGGGAGCAACTCAGTGCGACAGGGGGTATGCCATAGGGTGTCACAAGTGTCACATTGCCTATGAAGCGGCCTGTAGAGCGGGCTCACAATGTGACACCCCTCAAAATGAGGGTGTCACCATCGTCACATTAGCCATCAAACCCCCTGATGTAGGGATGGTGAACCGTACCCACATCATCATCAATTCATCAAAGCTTGACATGGCATGTTCCACCTATATAGTATATATATGGGGGAATCTCTTGTATTCTCTCAATTTTATACCCCCGTCAGGGCAGGGCCAACGCGCTGCCCTACGGCGTTGGGCTTTATCCGATATGAAGAGGATTGACAGCACTGGAGAGGCTGCCAATGTGACATCCCGATCACAGAATAGATCAAACAATGTGTCGGCCAGAGAAGTCACAATGGGGGTGTCACATTGTCAACCCGCTTCACAGGCCGCTTCAGGGGCAATGTGACGATGGTGACACCCCCAAAAATGAGGGTGTCACATTGTGAGCCCGCTTCACAGGCCGCTTCAGGGGCGATGTGACACTTGTGACACCCTATGGCATACCCCCAGAGGAATATCCATTGTCATGTTGACATATCCCAAAGAGGATTGACAGGGATGTAGAGATAGCAAGGGGCAATGTGACGATGGTGACACCCTCATTTTGGGAGGTGTCACATTGTGAGCCCGCTCTACAGGCCGCTTCATAGGCAATGTGACACTTGTGGCACCCTATACCCCCCCTGAGCAGCTCACTGATGTGACCCGCTGGACAGCGGGTCGGCACGCTGCTTCTGGAGCTTATAGGGTTCGCGCAAGGCAGGCTCCTACGGAAAGGTCTTTTCGATTTATGTATAGTAAGCTCATCCTGGTCCTGGGTGGCGCACGCAGCGGCAAGAGCACCTTTGCCGAGCAACTGGCGCGGCGGAGCGAGCGTAGCGTGGCCTTTATTGCGACGGCGACCGCTGGCGACGACGATATGCGCGCGCGCATTACACGGCACCAGGCGGCGCGTCCTCAAAGCTGGCATACTATAGAGGAGCCGCGCGACCTCGCACGAGCGGTGCGCGCGGCGGCAGAGGTCGCCGATGTGTTGCTGTTGGACTGCATAACGTTGTGGGTAGCGAACTGGCTGTTCGCTCAGGAGGGCATCAGCGACGACGGGGCCGTCAGCGAGCGCTACTACGCGGGCGCACTGGCGCAGATCGACGAGCTACTCGCGGCGTTTCACACGCTGGACGCGCAGAAGACCCTGGTGGTGGTCACGAACGAGGTTGGTTTGGGGATCGTGCCTTCGTATACGCTTGGGTGTATCTATCGCGATGTGTTGGGCCTGGTCAATCAGCGCCTGGCCGCTGCCTCCGATCGTGTCTACCTCATGGTGGCCGGACTGGGAGTAGATATCAAACGCCTGCACGAGGAAGCGGCCCTCTACGAAGACGTTTGACATCTAGAACGGTCGTGCCTATAATAGGCGCAGTTGAATATTTGTACCGCTTGCATCAGGTGGCTGGAAGCAATCGTTCCGGCAGAATAGGGAAGTCGGTGTAAATCCGGCGCAGTCGCGCTACTGTAACTGGTGAGCCCCTCGTCGACTTAAAGGTAAGTACAAGCCACTGTTTTCACAGGAAGGCGAGACGAGGAGTGTTCGAGCCAGGAGCCAGGAGACCTGCCTGATGAGTCTGCTCATGATCCTTCGCGAAAAAGGAGCGAGTGGCCAGAACATCTTCCCTCATTTTTGTCTCTGGTTGATCTCCCCATGACGCGAGGTGACAGCAAGCGTTGTTGTTGTCAAGGAGTATTCCGAGGAACAACGCCGCATGCGCGGCTACGGCTTCGCCGTCAGTTCCTCGGATCAGAAGAAGGAGGGTATAACCAGATGCGCAATGTCATCTCATCTCGTTTCTCGCTATTGCTCTTGTTGGGCTGTATTTTGCTTCTGGCCGCCTGCGGTCAGAGTTCGACGACGGGCGCGTCCGTGCCAACGCCGACCGCCCCACCGACGTTTGATGTGTATGGAACGCCCATTTCATTCCCGAAGAGCGCGCCGCAGCGTATTATCTCGCTCGTGCCGGGTGTGAGCACCATATTGGGCGCGCTGCATCTCGATAGCAAAGTTGTTGCCGTTGACTACTACACGGTCTATCCCGCCGACCTGGCGAAGCTGCCGAAGGTCTCCGATGTCAATGGAAACTTCAATGTGGAGAAAATCGCGAGTTTGAAGCCCGATCTGGTACTGAGCCAGGGCGGATTGACCACGAAGTACGACTCGCAGCTCACGGGCCTGGGCCTGCACGTCGTTGATCTGCCGACGGTGAATTTCGTGCAGGTGCTGCCACAGATCGAGGTCGTGGGCCGCCTGACCTACACACAGGACATCGCTGCGACGGTCGTGAAGCAGCTCCAGCAGCAGATCGACCAGATCAAGGCCACCGTGGCGGGAACAACGGCGCCAAAGGTTGACCTCGAAGTTGACTACAGCACGCCCGGCAAGCCGTACGTCTTCGGTGGAACCTCATTTGGGGATCAGTTGTTGCAGGACGCTAATGGCACCAATATTTTCCACAGTGATAGCAGCAACGGCGGCTATCCCCAGGTGACGGACGAGGCCGTTATCGCGGCCAATCCCGCCTACGTAATCTTGACGGAAGATCCACTGTATGGAGGACAGCCCGCGACCGTGTACAAGCGCGCCAACTGGGGAGGTATCGATGCCGTGAAGACCCATCACGTCTACCACATTAACACGAACCTCATGCAGCAGCCCGGTCCGCGCCTGGTCGATGGTCTACGCTGTCTTGCGCAGACCATCCATCCCGACAAGTTCTCCGGCGCGCTGCCCGCCGACTGTTCGGCGTCGGTCTAGCGCGATGATGAGACGACAGCGCGGGCTGGTGATTACCAGAGGTGGAGCGCTCCTGGTGGCATATGCCCTGGACCGTGTGGGCGAGCCGCCTGCAAACCTGCATCCGGTCGTCTGGTACGGCAGGCTGATTGCGCGGCTGGAACGGACGGCTCCGACTGGTCGCGTTCCTCAGCTCCTTTACGGGGCGGTGATCGTGTTGCTGGCGGCTCCTGCTGCCTTGCTCCCGTCGCTGCTCGTGCATAGGTTCGCTGAAAGGGTGCGCGTCGTGGCGTCGCGGTGCGCTTATACCTCCTTGCATTCAAATGAGTGCGAAGCACGAGCTGCTTCGACTCAGTCGGATGACGCGAAGCGTAGCCACGACAGTGGCGTTTCCGACTGGATAAGGATCAGTGAGAATGCAGCGTTTTTGAATGGAGTCGGGTATTATACGTTCGCGGGCGACCTGCTCTATGCCTTCATCGAAGGTGGTGCCCTCAAGCCGTTCTTCGCCCTGCGCATGCTGGTGGATGCGGGGCGGGCGGTGCGACAGGCGCTAGAGCGGGACGATCTGTCCACCGCCCGCCAGGCCCTGCAAAGCCTCGTGAGCCGCGATCGCTCGCAACTCACGGCTGAACTGGTAGCGGCGGCGGCGATAGAGTCATTGGCGGAGAACCTGAGCGATTCTCTGGTTGCGCCGCTCTTTTACTACGCTCTGGCAGGACTGCCCGGCGCGGCGCTCTACCGCCTATACAATACCTTCGACTCCATGCTTGGCTATCATGGCCGCTACGAGTACCTGGGCAAGGCTGCGGCGCGCCTGGACGATGCGCTCAATCTGTTGCCCGCGCGCCTGACGGCGCTGCTCATCATCGTGGGCGCCCCGCTCTTCGCTGGAGATCGTGGGCGTGCGTGGCGCATCTGGCGGCGTGATGCGCGTAGAACCGCCAGTCCGAACGCCGGGCAGCCCATGGCCGCCGCTGCCGGTGCGTTGGGCGTGCAACTGGAGAAGGTCGGTCATTATGTGCTGGGCGACAACGAACGAGCGGCCACGGCTCATGATATCAGGCGCGCCGAGCGGATGGTGGAGCGCATCGGAGTTGGCGTTATCCTGCTTGCTATGCTGGTGAAATCCCATCTAGTAGGGATGGGGCTTGCCCCCATCCGGCTCAAATAAGGAGAGTGACGGCGACGAAACAACAGGATGGCGTGGCTCCCAGGGCGACCGCAAGGGTCGCCCGTACCAGAACACGCGCAGGGAACTCATGGCTCCGTCTCCTTGTACGGGCGACCCTTGCGGTCGCCCTGCAGGCCGTGCCATTACGTTTTTCGTCGCCTTATCTTGACGCCAATGGATGGGGGCAAGCCCCATCCCTACTTGAATAGGAGGGTGAGATATGAGTGATGCGAGCGACGCGGAACGGGCCGTGCATGGAGCGCTGGATTACGCCGAACTGGCGCGCCTGGGCCTGGAGCCTGCGGAGATCCGCGATTTCAGCGTCAACACCAATCCCTATGGCCCCTCGCCACGTGTGCGAGAGGCGCTCGCCTCGGTCGTCATCGAACGCTATCCCGATCGGGAGTGCCTGCAACTGCGTCAGACTATTCTGGAGCGCGAGCTGGCCTCGACGCGCCTGTCCCTCTCATCGCTCCTCTGCGGCAACGGCACAAGCGAGCTGATCTGGACGATCGCCCGGACCTATCTGAAGCCAGGCGATCGGGCGGCGATCATCGGCCCGACGTTCGGCGAATACGCTGCCGCCTGTCGTGCGGTGGGCGCCACCATCGTCGAGGCTCGTTCTTCCATAGAGAAGCTATTCCAGCCCGAGAGTGAGGCTTTGAGCGCCTGGATACAGAGAGAGCAGCCGCGCATCGTCTGGCTCTGCAATCCGAACAATCCAACGGGCACCTGGCTGGATCGTTCCCAGATACTGCACATATTTGAAGCATGCAGGCATGCAGGTGCCTGGCTGGTGATCGACGAAGCGTACCAGAAGTTCCTCGTTCCCGCTGAGCCTTACTCTACGGTTGAACTGCTGGAGAATGTGCCAGGTGAGCGGGTGATTGTGCTGCGCTCGTTGACGAAAGATTACGCCCTCGCCGCTGCACGCCTGGGCTACCTCGTCGCTCCTGTCGAGAGTGTTGCGCAACTCTCGACGCAGCTCCCTTCCTGGAACGTCAGCGGCTTTGCCCAGGCGGCAGGCGTCGCGGCCCTGAGTGACCAGGAGCACCTTAAGACGACGCTGCAGCGGCTCGTCGTCGAACGAGATGCGTTCTTTCAGGCTCTGAAAAGAACGGGACTACCCGTCATCCCCTCGCGCACGCATTTCTGTCTGGTGGATGTCGGGGATGCGTGGCGCATCCGGCAGCAGTTATTGATGCATAAGATACTCGTGCGCGATTGTGCCTCGTTCGGTCTGTCGCAGTACATACGCGTGGCGACGCGTCCCGTCCAGGAGTGGCAGCAATTGCTGCACGCGCTACAGGAGGTCGTATGAGTCAGGCAAAGACGCTGATGGTGCAGGGCACCGCGTCCACGGTCGGAAAGAGTACGCTTGTGACCGGTCTATGCCGCATCTTCGCGCGGGAGGGCTGGCGCGTTGCACCATTCAAGGCGCAGAATATGGCGCTGAACTCGTGGGTGACGCGCAGCGGCGGCGAGATGGGCCGCGCACAGGTCGTTCAGGCGCAGGCGGCTGGCATCGAACCGGGCGTGGAGATGAACCCGATCCTGCTCAAGCCAGAAGGGAGTTCGCGCAGCCAGGTAATCGTCATGGGGCACCCGCTCTCGACGATGGAGGCGCGTGAGTACTATCGCGACCGCTCCGCTATGCTGGCTATCGTGCAGCAGGCGCTCGAAACGTTGCGGGCGACTTACGACCTGGTCATTATCGAGGGCGCGGGCAGTCCGGTCGAGCTCAATCTCGCGCGCTACGATCTGGTGAATATGCGCGTGGCGCAACTGGCAGATGCTCCCGTGCTGCTGGTGGGCGATATCGATCGCGGCGGCATCTTCGCCTCGTTGCTTGGCACGCTGATGCTTCTCGCGCCGGATGAGCGCGCGCGCGTCAAAGGGCTGATCGTGAACAAATTTCGCGGCGATATGGCGCTCTGGCGCGATGGCGAACAACTGCTCGCCGAACACAGCGGCCTGCCAGTGCTCGGAACTGTTCCCTTCTACCAGCATATTCGGATCGCGGAGGAGGATTCCGTGGCCCTTGAGGAGGGGACGGCGGCTATCTTGCAGGCGGGTCGGAGCGATGATCAGCTAGAGATCGCGGTCGTGCGGCTCCCCTATCTCAGCAACTACGACGAGTTCGATGCCCTGGCAGCCGAGCCACGCGTGCATCTCCGTTTCGTCGCCAGCCCGTCCGAGTTGCCTGCCAATCCCGATCTGATCATTTTACCCGGCACGAAAAATACGCTGGCGGACCTGGCGTGGTTGTGGCGACAGGGGCTGGCTCGCTATATCCGGCACCTTGCTAAGAACGGATGCGCGCTGCTGGGCATCTGCGGAGGCTACCAGATGCTGGGTGAGCGTGTGCACGATCTGGTCGGCTCCGAGGCTGAAGTCGGCACGGTCGAACCCGGCCTGAACCTGCTCCCCATCGAGACCTACTTTCTACCCACGAGCGAAAAGCAAACGGTGCAATCGCGCGTGCGTATAGCCCGCTCTGCCCGGCGCGGCCTCTTCGCCCATCTCGACGACGCACAGGACTTGCATGCCTACCAGATTCACCTCGGACGTACGCGTGCAATAGCCCCACATGGTCGTCTGCCTGGATCACCGGCGTTCGAGATGCATGGGTCGAACGCTACTGATGGTTGGGTGAGAGAGGATGGCTGGTGTGCTGGTTGTTACCTGCACGGCCTGTTCGAGAACGATGAATTCCGGCGTGGCGTGTTGCAGGCCCTGGCAGAGCGTCGGTCCGTGCCGTTCGGAGAGGTTGCTCCCTTCAACCGGCAGGCAGAGTATAATAAGCTGGCCGATCTTCTACAGCAGTCACTTGATATGCAGCAATTGAAAGCGGTGTGCGACCTTATATAAATGCCGTCGATACTCGAAAAAGATAGGGAGTGCGTATGCTTGATTTCCCAGGGGTGCAGCTCACAGTAACCAACGAAGCCTGCACGCTCACCAGCGACTTTCCGCTGACGACGCTGGCCTCGTCGGTTGTTGGGGGCGGTTTTCAGAGGACGCGCACGATCATTAATCGCTACGTCCAGCGCGACTACAACTGCGCCGATCCGGCTGGCGACCTGCGTAGCTTCGCGCGTGAGGAGTCATTCGTGGGTATGCTGACCGGCGTCCAGATGCGACACGTGCGCGCAGTAACGCTGCGTCACGAAGGTCTCACCGTCGCCAGCGTCATCACCGCCGGCGTGAGCAACGCTATGGCGGCGGGAGTGAACCAGCCAGTTCCGCTCCTGCCGGGAACCATCAATATTGTCGTCCTGATCGATGCCAGCCTGGCCCAGTCCGCGCTGGTCAACGCGGTCATCACAGCCACTGAGGCCAAGACTGGCGCGCTTCTGGCCCACGCGGTGCGCACGGTGGAGGGCTACGCAGCGACCGGCACATCGACTGACGCGCTCGTCATTGCCTGCACTGAGCGTGGTGCGCCCCTGCCGTATGCGGGACCCGCGACCAGGGTGGGCTATCTTATTGCTGCCAGCGTGGGCCAGTGTCTTGGCAATATCCTTAAACAGATCGATGGGTCGCTGGAATGAGAAACGCCATCCGGCGCTTCTCATTCTACCTGAGCGAATTCGAGCATAGCAAGTGTTTTTGCTCTAGAAAAGGGGTATAACATGCAATCAGAGGAAAAATCAGCCAGCGAAGAGATCGAGGAACTGAGTGAAGAGGGGCGCGCGCGCATACGCGAGGAACACGTTCAGGCCCGCGCCCACAGGAAGCCTGGCCGCCATGGCCTTGTGATAGTCAACACGGGCAACGGCAAGGGCAAGACCACGGCGGCGCTCGGCGTGCTCTTCCGCGCCTATGGACAGAACATGCGCGTCGTCATGCTGCAATTTCTCAAGTCGCAGACGGGCAAGTGGGGAGAGATTCGGGCTGCGCAGCGCCTGGGCGTCGAGATTATCCCGCTCGGGCAGGGCTTCACCTGGACCAGCGAGAATATCGCGCACGACCGTGCCCTCGCGCAATCCTGCTGGCAGCAGTGCCGTGCAAAGATCGAGAGCAACCAGTACGACATCGTGATTATGGACGAGATCACCTACGCCCTCAACTTCCACTGGCTCGATGTCGAGGAGGTGCTCGCCACCCTGCGCCTGCGCGATCCGCAAATGCACGTAATCCTGACCGGGCGCGATGCTCCGCAGGCACTGATCGACTACGCCGACCTGGTCACAGAGATGCGCGAGATCAAGCATCCTTACAAGACACAGGGCATCCTGGCGCAAAAGGGCATTGAATTTTAG
>DAOTTD010000049.1:0-3227 GCA_034438015.1 Ktedonobacteraceae bacterium
ACTCGAAGTATGGTTCGCGGCAGGTGCTTGATCTTCTCTCTGAGAAGTGGACGGCACTTGTTCTGTATGCATTGGCGTTTGGTGTGAAACGGCACGGCGAAATAAAGCGTGAGATCAAGGGGATCTCCCAGAAAATGCTGACTCTAACACTACGAAATTTAGAACGTGATGGGCTTGTGAAGCGCACAGTCTACCATGTTGTACCACCTCGAGTTGAATATGCCCTGACTGCATTAGGCGAGACATTTAGTGAGTTGCTGAAGGATATCTGTACGTGGGCTGAAACTCATTTTGCTGAAATTGAGGATGCCCGGGTAGCTTATGATCACAAGGCCAAAGCTGTTGGTTCATGAGAGGATGCCATAACGAAAGGTGTGGCATCTCAAAGAGGCGAAACCACAGAGTAGTCACAAAGAAACCACCAGCTTAATTGCAAAATTTACACCCATGCGGCGTTACGGCGTTGTTGCTCCACTTTCACATCGAGAGCATATCACTGTCGAGCTTCCATTGCTCTTGGCGACCCCGTCGCTATCGTACCCCTCTCCCTCTGGGCAGTGCCGGTGGAAAAGAGCTTCGACAATTTTTCTCCATCGCATAACTCCGTAGGGCTACGACTCGTTTCCCTTATTTTTCATGCACACTGCACCACAGACCCGGCTTGCAGGTTCAAATGGTGCGGTTATTCACGAGTCTTCGTCCACTGGTCTGAGATGGCCCATGCGATTCCCTTGCGGAACAGCTTCGAGGTCGACATATCCTCCCGCCTGTTCCAGGCGACGCGTGAGCAACCGGATGTGCCTGCGCAATTCGAGGTTTTCTTGCTCCCACTGTTCCAGCATGGCAAACGCCTTCTTGAGCGCGATCCCCCAATGGAGAACGGCGACAGCATCCTCCGCGTGAATATCAGAGGTCTTCTGCCCAACAGTTGACCCGGAGCGTTGTGTATATGACAGTCCTTGCTTGATGTCTTCCAGGCACCCATCGAGGAGGGTGTCGAATTCGGCCTCTGAGAGGTAAACTTTGTCTGAATTCTCTATTCGGAGGTTAATCATCTGTACCCAACTGGCGACACGTGCGTATTCCTGGATAGTGGATGCCGCATCCGTTCCTCCCTGTGTGATCTGCGCTTCAAGCAGGCGCACCAGCATAACGCGCAGGTTAATGAGGACTCTTTTTGACCCTTCAAAGCGGAACCAAGCCTGCTGGATAGCACTGAGTGTGATCGCTCGAATATCAGCGATGATGTCACCAAAAAGCTGGGCGAGAGAGATACAGCCTTGATAATGCATACTCAGAGAAGGAAGATCCCCCCATCTTTTGCAACTCATACCCGAACGCATAGCGTAACATATGCGGAGTAAGTTGCTCATTCCAGGGAGGATCAAGGGCACGACGCAAGGTACCAATGAGTGCTCGAACGCTCTCCGCGGTCAAACGTCGTCCGTAGTTACGCATGCTGTGGCTGAGAAACACTGCATCCTGTTCCTCTGGCGGCGTGGTGGCTTTGCAGGGACGGAAACGAGTGACATACAGCCAGATCGCTTGTTCAACTGGTTCGTACAAAACAACGGGCAAGTGCTTTCCATGGTGCCTTTTTGTGAGAAGGTGGATGAGATGCTTCGTACGATCAACATCAGCAATGCAGAGGTGAATCGCTTCAGCTCGTCGGCTTCCTGCATAGCGAAGCAGGAAAAGCAACGCTACATTTCGATAGAAGAGCGCGCCTCGTTGTCCTTCAGGATCAGCGGCACATGCTTGATCACCTCTAGGAATATGATCGGCCCAGTAGGAGAGAGTTGACACAGCGCCTCCCGAGAGGTGGCATCCGTTTCTCCTCGCTCCTCCTGGGGACGCAAAAGCAAGCGCGTCACCCGGCCTGCGACGCGCGCTTCGAGACCCGTGGCCGCGAGATTTTCTTCCCTCCTGCAGGGGGCTTGGAGGGGCAAGGCTGGGCTCCGGCTGGAAGAGGCCAGTCTCTAACATCCGTTCCACACACTCTTCTAGCAGCCTGAGAAGCCCAACTCCTGCAATTCCAGCCAGAGGGTTTTGATCATGACAGGTCCCTGGGCCCATCGCGCCTCGAGGTCCTCCCGATACGGTTCCACTGAGGAGCCCACAGGACAATGCCGATGATCAACAAAGTGCTCCATCTGTAGGTATTGGTCTCCCCGTTTGTTTCTGAAGGGGCAGCGTTTTCCTGATCTCGTAAGGAGAAGAGCGGATGCCACAGCCAGTTCATGGACGCGGCTGTCACATGCTGAGTTGCCAGGCGCGCTGGGGGCCAGGCGTCGCTGGTTTGCGTCGAGGTGGTTTGCGTGGCTTGCCTCCGGGTTTTCCCTCGAAGGGCAGGGGAACGTCGAGCTGTGGGCAAGTCGTCTTCACCCGCTGGTCGGCTTGAGCCTCCGACGTCAACGTGCTGGGCGACTGTGAGCTTCAGGACTTCGCCCACGTTTTTGTGCGAGATGCCACCGGTCGAGCACCTGTCGCGCATGAGGAGCTCCCTTCTTCGCGCCGCGAGGATAACTGGCTCCTCGATCCCGGCAGATGATCTCAACCCCAGGATGGGTAAGCAGCCACTGAGCCAACACCTCATCATCGCTGCCCAGCAGCACATCCGACTTCGCGATGGCGCACGAGACTCCACCAGGATCGTTCCTGTGCGATGAGCTGTCCCAAACCACCAATCATCGACGCCAAGCACACGGGGAGTAGGAAGATCCCCTTCTGGAGCCTGACGAAGCAGAGAGAGCAAGGTAGCGGCGCAGACCGGCATTCCGTGCGCCTTGCTTTGGCGCTCTCCCCCTTCTCCGCCTAAGGCACACGCGATCTTCAGGAGGGCTTCACCCAGTCGCACTGTTCGGCGCGCGTGGGGTTTGGCGAGAGGAACCATTCGTTCCTTAAAGATGCGACGATACCTCGCGCAGTGCGGCCACCCGCTATGCCATTGAGCATCATCTCGCCTGACATGGGCGAAAGAGTTTCTCTCCTTTCACCCGTCACAGCGCTGTTGCTGAGTCCATAGGTCCGTCGGTACAGTACCTGCGTCTGTAACCTTCTGCGAATTTATTGACAGCACGTCGGTGCTACGTGGGGGAGCCCCCTTTGGCGTCAACTTAAGGAATGTGCACGTGAACAACTGAAGAAAACGAGGCGGAGTCTCACGTGATACAGTGAGAAAAACATCGTCATTTCACTGATCAGGAGGGACTCATGCCTCAACGAGA
>DAOTTD010000050.1:0-3983 GCA_034438015.1 Ktedonobacteraceae bacterium
AGCGTGTTGCGCAGGGTTTGCTGCCGTACGGGGGCATCTCGTGCTCCACTCGTCAGCACCTGCAAGCGATGTCCCAGGCGTGCCAGGAGTGCCTGTGGGGGAAGGAGTTTGATACGAGCCGCTGCCAGTTCGATGGCGAGAGGCAACCCATCCAGGCGAATACAGATCTCCGCGATGGTACGGGTGCTGGCAGGAGTCGGCTGGAAGTCGGGCCTGGCAGCCTTCGCACATTGCAGGAAGAGGGCCACTGCCGCATACTGTGAGAGGACTTCGCTCTCTGGAAGATGGGTGAGGTCGGGGAGCGCCAGTGGCGGGACGGGAAACTCGTGTTCGGCACGGATGTGCAGTACGGCACGACTGGTTACCAGAATCTTGAGCTGAGGGCAGCCGGTCAGCAGGTCCGAAAGCCTGGGTGCCGCTGCCAGCACCTGCTCGAAGTTGTCGAGCAGCAGCAGCAGATGCTTGTCTCGTACATAGGCTTGCAGAAGGTCCGATAATGGTTGCTCTCTGGCCTCTTTGATTCCGAGCACCTGGGCAATAGTAGCAACGACCAGGTCAGGAGCGCTAATGGGAGCTAGCGGGACGAAGCAGACACCGTCAGCAAACTCATCGAGCAGGTCAGTCGCCACCTGCAGACCCAGGCGCGTTTTGCCGACGCCGCCCATACCGGTGAGGGTCACCAGACGCACCTCTGGTTGTCTCAGGAGGGCACATACGGCCTGGATCTCTTGTTGGCGTCCAATCAGTGGGGTGAGCTGCGCAGGCAGGTTGTAGAACCTGACATGCAACTGGTCCGATCTATGTTCAGCTTCGGCTTGATGTTCCCCGGGGGAATCAGAGGCAAGAATAGAGAGCGTCCGACCAGATGATTCTGCCTTGACGGCCTCTTCCAGGGCCCTGGCGAAGGTCTGCACACTGGCAAAGCGTTCCTTCGGGTCTTTGGCGAGTGCCTTCAACACCACGTGTTCCACCGCTGTTGGGATGGCCGAGACCCTCTCACACAATGGCGGAGGAGAAACAGACAGATGCTGGCCATACAGCTCAGCAGACGTTCCGTGAAAGGGGCGATCTCCACATAACCACTCATAGACGACGATTCCTAACGCGTACTGATCACTTTCCGGGCGTGGCTTGCCCCCAAGCTGCTCGGGTGCCATATAGGCGAGGGTTCCAGCCGTATCATGAGCCTGCTGGCGTGAATTCTGGGCCATGATGGCAATGCCAAAGTCGCTCAGCAAGACCTCGTTGTTGCGTCCCAGCAGCATGTTCTCCGGCTTGATGTCGCGATGGATCAGCTTTTCCTGGTGCGCATATTGCAAGGCATCGGCCACCTGCGTGACGTAGGGGATGATGGTGTCGAGCGGGAGCGGCGTCCCTTTGGGGTGCAGCTTTCGCAGGTTGCCACCCGGAGCATAGTCCATGACCAGAAAGGGAGTCGTGCCTTCGATGCCAAAGTCCAGGACCTGGACAATATGGGGATGCCGTAAGTGGGCAATGGTGCGAGCCTCGTTGAGAAATCTTTCCGCATCATGATTTGCCAACTGCTCATGGAGCACTTTAATGGCGGCCTGGGTGTTCAGATGCATGTGCTTCCCCAGGTAGACTTCAGAGAAGTTCCCCTGTCCTAAAAGCCGCATGAGACGATAGTTGCCAAGCTGCCGTCCCACGCGCTGTCCGCGGTCAGCCATGTTCGCACCTCCTGGGAGCGGACCGACAAGTTCACCATCGCACCGATACAAAACGAGTTCAATAGATAAAAAGAAGGCTACTCTCAAGGGGAACGTTGATACTTACGAGTCGAGTGCCGTCGCATTTACTATACGCTACTGTGGGCAGAATTTCAACTCCGCAAATTGCCTGGCGAAGTCATGAGGGGAGTAGTTAGCAGAGGAGCAAGAGGAAGGAATGTTTCTACAACGCTCCATGTCGGTGTTCTGCGACAACTTGTTCGAGATTGGCGGCGCGTTTGAGCCCACGAAACTGCAACACCTTGACATTTGCCTCAGTCAGCCCCATCCTTAAAGCGGTGGTCTTTATCGAAAGATTGAGCAGAAAACGGCACGTCAGAACCTCTCGATACTGTTCAGGTAGTGCCTGGAGGAGATGCTGCACTCGATCCGCTGGCTCGCTGCTTATCGCAGCAGGCTCTTCTTCAGTCGGGCCTTCCCAGCCAGCCTCTAACAATTCATCCAGCGAAATACCTGGCCCGCGATAGTGGGCGCGCCAGTAGTTAGCGACGGTTGTACACGCAATAAGAAACAGCCATTTGTGCATACTTTGCTGGCTAAACTCCTGATTGAGGGCACTCACTGCTTTGAGAAAAATTCCTGATGTCAGATCTTCGGCATCTTCTCTATTGCCGACCTTGCTATACACGTAGCGATAGATCAACCCCACCTTTTCCTGATAAAACCGTTGAAATTCCTGCATATCCATAGCAACTCCCCTGACGGATTGTAAAGGCAACACAGTCTTAACACGATGTGGCTCAAGCATACTTCTGTGCTACCCGCCACAACACTAGATATAGCTGGGAAAGAAGCAGAGCACATCGTCAGAATCGTGTAATTTCTCTCTCTTCTTGCTCCGGGAACCATCTAGACAGAATTACCTGGTCTTCTTTGCAGCTTCGTTTAGAACGGGATTGTGAGGATGAAGGCACTCCACATAACGAATACACTGTAACCCGATGCGAATCTATTGGTGAAAGAATGATCCTACACAGCATCATTCAATATTCAGCGACATGAATACGTGATATTCATACCAATTTGATGTAGATTTCATGGAGTAACTTTCATGGTAAACAATCCAATAACGTCACCTTTGCGCAAAATTCCTGTCTCGTCACATCGTTCTCTGCCGATGAACTGGCGAGAGCGCGGGATCGGCATCATACGTATCATCTTCGGTCTTGTGTATGTCGTTGCCGCGACATTGAAGTGGCAACCGCAGTTTCAACATACCTTCCTTCAACAGGTCACAGTAACCCAGGATGGTCAAGCAGCACCAATTATGGGCTGGATCTCCTTCTGGGCTCACCTTGTCAGTGTCAATCCGTTGCTCTTTGCTCGTATCGAAGCCACAACGGAGAGTGCGATTGCGGTCTTCTTGATCCTGGGCCTCTTTAGCAACCTGACCTCTCTCATGGGCATATTCCTGTCCCTGGGCATCTGGTCCATCCCCGAAGGTTTTGGAGGACCCTATCTCCCAGGGCACAGTACAGATATAGGGACCGCCTTTCCCTATGCGATACTCTTTGCTGTACTCCTCTGCCTCTCCGCTGGACGCTATTATGGACTGGATCAGTGGCTCACTCCCAGGCTAGGAAAATTGGGCTTCCTGGCTTCTGGCTCCCTCAGGGGTAATAGGATGTAGATATACGTATGCTTAATACGACCAGGACGAAGCCAGGAGCATGACTGTTTTTTGGAGGGAAGCGGACATGAGTTCGCTTCTCCCTCTCCTTGCTTCCTGGTTACATAAGTACGATTACCTCGGGGAGGGAGAGAGAACATTGGATTGCCCTGCTCTTGAAAAAAAGATAGAGGAACACAAAGCGTTCCTGCGTGACTTTCAGCGTCTTATGGGTCCTGAATGGTTTGCACAGATTGGTGGTCTTGCCACCATTGACCGACAATTGCTCATGATAGATGCGCTGGTTACCACAGCGCAGGCTAAGCTGCAACAGTATTACAATGCTACCACGTTGGCTCACTATCTCTCTATGGTCTTTATCACCGTCCGTGACAACCGGCTGACTACTGATCCAAAGGTTTTGGCGGTAGAAGTTGAATATCAGCGCCGAGGTGGAACTGGTCTCAATAGAAAGCATAATGTCGTGCTCTTTACCACGGGCAACTTGTACGAGCACATTAGTGGTAAGGAACTATCTTCCGCCTCTGAATAGCATCTTGTAGTCAGCATGTTCAAGAGAAATGTAAGGACATGAATATAAATCATCTACGTAGTAATGGACATAG
>DAOTTD010000051.1:0-23727 GCA_034438015.1 Ktedonobacteraceae bacterium
ATTGGGGCAAAATTGAAGGGACGCGTTCATTGGTTCTTTGTTTGTTTTCATATTCAAAGCATGCCAACGGACGCATAGTTTTTCAAGTTCTCCTTCCCTTTTCACCAGTTCGTGGAGAGCTACCGAAATAAAGCTATTTGCACCTTATAACAAAGCTGCAATATCTCTTGACAATAATAGTACCACGTTTGCCGCCAATTTAGTATCGGATGCAGATTATTGACAACGAGCTACCAGTTCGTTGTCAAGGTACATCAGATGGCGGCCTTTTATCATGCTGATTCTTGTGATACCTATACAAACTATGTATTTCTATCGACTGTTATTATAATGTATATCTTGTATTAATGTCAATAGCATAGCTCAAATTTGCTTTCTATTATGTAAAATATGCATCTCATCTCTTCCTTTCCATCCTGATCGCGTACTCCAGCTCTTCCAGTGCCTGCTGATATCGCCGCGCAGCCAGTATGCGGCACCGCGACACAGATACGCCGTAGTTGTAGCCCGTTCAGCTACTTCCCTTATCTCTGTAGCTCTGCTAGATAGAAAGAGGATCTGTAACGGTTCAGGTCACAGGTCCTCTATTGAACAGCTTTTACTCTGCTATGGCAATAGACCCTGCCGCACTGTGGGCAACTGTCTATACAGCTCTTCTCCTGTTAACTGCGTACGCCAGCTCTTGCTCAACTGGAGGTCGCGCATAAAGTCGCGTTGTAGATCGACGCCGAGAGCCTGCCAGGTAAGGCTGATGGCGCGGCGGGCGAAGGCGATATTGTTGCGCGGCTCTATACGGTCCAGATCTTCAAAGAAGAAGCCACAACTGGTAGAGCTATATTGCAAGTAGTATTGAGCTTCTAATAATAATTGTGTCTGCTGCACTTTTTGTGCAGATCGTTGCAAGGTTTGTTTACCGTGACGTGACCAGAAGCTTTCCAGCGTCTCCCAGCCGTTATGCAGCGCCAGATAGTCGTCGCGCGCGGCCCAGGGGTCCTTGAGCGTCTCTTCTGTACACTGCTCGAACAGTCGATTGCTTCGTCCAGCGAGGCGCACGAGAGCCATGCGCAGGGGCCCCTTCCAGCTAGCATCTCCCTCGGTACAGCCGCATCCCCAGCTCCAGCGTGCCACCCCATGCGTGCAGCTCCAGGCGCTTGGAACGCGGATCTGGACCTCTCTAATCGCAGGATACATTTGCATATAGTGTTCCAGAGAGCATAGCTCGAAGCCGCGCTCGGGCGCACCATGATTGATCAGGTACTCAAGAAACTTATCGCGCCAGGGCTTGTGATGTCCGTAAAGCTCCCCATCCGTAGCGACCAGTAGCAACTGTGGCTCGCCATCAGCGCTCTTCTCTGGTATCAGATGTCGCGGTAGATAGGAGGCGGCGAAGATGTTTGCATCATTGGTCACATCCCAATCGAAGGAGATTCCTCCTGAGAGCGGTGCGTTGTAGAAAAAAACGGTCATGCGTCGTCCGTTGTAGAGTGGCACGCTATACGGTTCCGTTGTGTCGATCGGCGTTGCGGCCTGCCGGGGGGCAAGCACCGTGTAGGTGATGCCGTACTGTGCCATGATATCCAGGCTCTCGATATCCACCGCCGTCTCAGCCAGCCACATGCCACGCGCATTGTGACCATAGCGATGGCGATAATCCTCTAGCCCCCATAGAATCTGCGTTCGCTTGTCGCGCGCATTCGCCAGGGGCAGTATAGTGTGATTATAGGCCTGTGCCAGCGCATTGCTGACTCCATAGCGCTGCATATGTCGATGTTCGGATACGATGATACGTTGGTAGACATCAGGGTGTGCGCGCTCTAACCAGGACGCCAGAGTAGGGCCGAAATCATAGCTGATGGCTTCAAAATTGCCCACATCCGCATTTGGTCTGTAGCACTCAGAGGTAATCTTTTCGTTGTAGTTGGCAAAAGGAGTGGCGCCCGGCTCGAAGGGAATTTGTCCTGTAAATGGATCTTCGCGCGGGGGCTGATAAAAGTGGCCATGCATACAGAGGTATGCGTGGCCCGTTTCTGGACCTGGCATAGGCTCACCTGAGAGGAGTTGTGGGAACATGAAACCACCTTCGCTTGCACGTTACACACTGAGATCAGAACAGAATACAATGCCTTCTTCTCTTCATCAACGCTGAAAAGAGCTCTAAATTACAGAGAGGAAACGAGAACACATCGGCTCCCTCTCAAGAAGTATTCTTATTCTTCTGTCTAGATATGATACGTCACAAGCGAGCAGAGTGGATACAAGCATGGGACGTGAGTTCGCTCCATGCTTGCAACCTATCAGGCGCTCATACTCTGTATATGGTTTCCCTGGGCGCTCGTGATAAACTCCTCGTATGCCTCGCGGAGCTTAGGGTAGCGCAGAAGGAAGAAGCCCGCGTACTCCTGTGAGAGCGGACGAGGCTGGCGCAGCAAGCGCATGCCGACCTCTTTTAACAGGCGATTTCCCTTCTTACCATTGCAGTGTTTGCACGATGCTACCAGATTCTCCCAGGTGCTCTGCCCACCGCGCGAGCGCGGGATGATGTGATCGAGCGTCAGATCGCGGCTGCGCTTGCCGCAATACTGGCAGGTCTCATCATCGCGTAGCAGGATGTTCGCTCGCGTCGGTTGCAAGGCGACACGTGGCACGCGCACATTGGCAAGCAACTGCACGATAACGGGACGTTCCAGCTCAAGACGTCGAGCATTGATACTCTCTTCGATCAACTGACGAACATTCTCATCAATAAAGGTCACTTTTTGTTTGGAGAGCAATACGATGAGACGACGCTCTGGTATGACCGAGAGAGGCTGTAGTGAGGAATTCAACACAAGAACAGGCATGAATAGCTTCCCTTCCTCTCTGTCAGAGCCGATAACAGGTGCAGACAGCGAGGACAGGCACAGAGAAGAGGGAGATAGACCCTTTTCTCTTGCTTTACTGCCGCCTGCGATGACTGGGTGGATAAGGGTGGAGGCGTCTTGCACGTCCAGGTGAGCCAGGTACGCCAGGGTGATCCCCGTCCACCGTTCGTTTAGTACTATCGTTGTGGTGCGTACTAAACGAGGCGCGCGGAGCTACCAGGTATGCCATATAGTCCGCGCATATGGCGGATATGTGGGCCTGATATCCCTGCATTACTGAACTCCTTTTTCGTACCTGATGAATGATGGTGTGACACACTGTGGTGTGTCTCCTGGTCGGGGTGAGAGGACTTGAACCTCCGACCTCAGCGTCCCGAACGCTGCGCGCTAGCCGACTGCGCTACACCCCGATTGGCTCGTATGCAAATGACCTGCCGAACTTACCCGTGAACTAAGTTCTATCTATGCCTGGCTTATTATTCAAACACCCATCAGGAGTGCTCTCATCGCCTGCACTTACTTCGTCCAGCACTAGTATAGCATACCTTGCTAAAATTTGACAATAGGTTGTTTGTGAGTTTGTGAGGTTGCGAGATTTTAGAAAATTTGTATGATTTACTGATAATGGTTTGAAACTCTTGCTTACTCTGGTTCGTTATCTCCCTTGTGACAGAATCATGACGCTTCCCCTTAATCAACCCAAAAGTCCTACTTAGAGGTAGAAGAAAGAGAAAGGTGACATATGAATTTTGATCTTGGGCAGGCAAAACAATTGCTTGATCACATCCCTTATCCTGTCGGCAAGACCAACCTTGTTCAGTTCGCGCAGCAACACAACGCGAATGAGCAGATTTTGACTGCTCTGAACCATCTGCCCGATAAAACGTACAACTCTTCAGAGGATGTCCAGAACGAACTCCAGAACGTGCAAAACATGCTTGGCAATCTGGGGAACCTGGGCGGCTTTAAGTTTTAAAAGGTCGTCGTTGACAATAATGAGAATAGCGGGCCGCCGTAAGGTTGTTTGAAAAAGGGGGGAACGCCAAAAAAGAAGGCTGTGGGCGCTTGAAGTCAAGGACCGGTTGCTTCGTTACTTCATGCAGGGGAATACTGCTCTGTATCACCAGACCTGCCGTTCTCGGTTTCATTGTCCTTGCTCACGCGCTACAGCCCATTTTATGTACACCGCCATCGGATGACAGAAAAGAGTTTCTGTGTCCAACTCCTTTAGGGGACGCTTTAATGATACTGCTGCCATCTCACGGATCGCTCACTAAACAGGGGAAATATCTCACAATCCACCCTATCAACTGTAGCACGTTGCAGCAAGCCAACTGGCAATCGGCTAGCTCTTCCGACCAGGCCGGCGCACAACGGTCCGCCACAGCGTCTTGATGGCCTGCTTGAGCTTCCCCGTTTTCTGCGCCACCTGTGTGCTCGCGCTATGCCGGGAGGTATCGTCTCGATCCAGGCGCGGGGCGTGCCCTGATGCTGATAAGGAGCCTTTGTAAGATTTGAGGCTATAAAATGCCTTGCCCAACGCACGGTAGGCCTGTGCATCGGTAGGATCAAGTTGCACAGCTTGCTCATATGCCTGTAGAGCTTCCAGGTAGCGTTTCATGGCGTAGAGGACGTTGCCCTTGTTGTAATAGGCCCGTACGTCTCGTGGTGCGAGCTGGAGCGCCTGTTCGCAGACGAGCAGCGCTTCCTCGTGGCGCTGGAGGCCATGGAGCGCTTTTGCTTTGTTGTAGTATGTGCGCACATCACGCGGGTCCCGGCGAATGGCCTCTTCGTAGGTCGCCAGGGCTTCGTCGTAGCGCTGGAGCCCGTAGAGAGCATTGCCTTTGTTATTGTAGATACTGACGTGGGTTGGCGCCAGGTGCAACGCCTGCTCACAGGCGGCCAGGGCTTCGTCATAGCGTTTGAGGCCATAAAGCGCCTTCGCCTTGTTGTGATAGGCCAGCGCGTTGTTGGGTGCAAGGCTGATTGCACGGTCAAAGGCGAATTGGGCTTCGTCGTAGCGCTGGAGTCCATAGAGCGCGATTCCTTTATTATAGTAAGCTCCAGCATCATAGGGCGCGATCTGCAATGTTTGTTCAAACGCGAGTATGGCCTCGTGATAGCGCCTGAGCGTTGAAAGCACGACTCCCTTGCTGTAGTGAGCCTCTGTATACTGCGAATCGATTCTGACCGCCTGCTCGAATACACCGAGAGCCTCTTCGTAACGCTTGAGCCGGTAAAGGGCATTGCCCAGTCTCTGATATGCCTGGGCGTAGCCCGGTGCGTTGGTTATAGCCTGCTCGAATGCTTTTATAGCCTCCTGGTAGTTTCCGAGTCTGTAAAAGTTGTTGCCCGTTACATAGTGTTCTTGCGCCAGGTAGGACGAGAATTGAATAGCGCGCTCATGGGATGTTGTCGCCTCCTCGTAGTTCTTGATATGTTCGTAGGAGTAACTCCTGCCTTGCTGCGCGCGAATGCTGTCTGGTGTAAGACGTAACGCCTGTTCGTACGCTGCAAGTGCAGCCTGGTACCAGCCGCTTCTGTAGTGGGTGTCTCCCTCCGTGATCCATTGATCTGATGTCTTGTGAAATTCCTGGGGCGCGTTAATTGAGTTATCATCGCGATTGATGTCTTCGTAATTCATGACATCGCCCCTTTCCTTAAAAACGCCCTTACCTATTAGACGATGGCAGCGGATTTAGATAACTTATATGTATAGAAGTACGGTCTGCAAAGCTTATTTATGGCAACCATAAGTGCTATTGCTGGAGAAGCTCCTGCACGAGTCGGTCTGCCAGTTCTAGCGAGTAGTTTTGTCCACGATCGTGCGGGTAGACCTGGAACATGTTTGCGACCCACAGGCCCGCGAGCGGCGTCTGAAGCGGTGGGATGTGTGCGCGATATTCAGTGGTCACAATCGGCTGCGCGAACGGTGCCTTGAACATCCAGCTCTCTGTTACTTGTGAGGCATCAAAGGTGGGAAGAATACGTTTAAGCGCGGGGAAGTATTCGGCCATGACTTCTTCTTTGCTCATGCTGAACAACGCGTCGTCCATCGGGCGATAGCTACCGAGGTAGAGGATGTGCCGTCCACCATACTCGGCGGGCGAGCGGAAGTTGGTATGCTCAAACAGGCCGGTGAAGGGGTAGCCGCGATCGCATATGTTGATCCAGTAGCTAGCGGTGAGTTGGCGATCAATGGTCAGGACGAGGCAGTGCGCTCCATAGGCCTGTCCCCAGTCGTACCGTGCGCGATAGTCATTCGGCAAGGCGGGGATGAGGCGACAGGTGAGCCGTGTGGGCAACGTCGAGATGACGCGATCGAACGTCCACCTCCCCTGGCTGCTCTCGATCTGCCAGCGCCCATCTACCTGCTCGACCTGCTCTACGCGCGTGCCGAGCAGTACCTTGCCTCCGAGCTGACCGATACGCTCGACGAGGCGTTCGTAGAGGTGTTGGAAGCCGCCGCGCATGTATCCCAGTTGCGTCGACCGGTCGTGAAAGCGCGCCCAGAACCAGGGCAGCGCGATCTGGTCATACAATCCGCCGAACTTGCTTATGAAGAGCGATTCGAAAAACATCTCGTAGACATGCCTGCCCATCCAGCGCCTCAGCCAGGGATCGGCTTTCTTGCCCTCTAGCAACTGCGGCGGCACTACTTTGAGAAACGCTAGAACCGCTCCGACGCGTACCCGCTCGTCCAGGCGCCAGGGCTTGAAGCGCAGCAAGGTAAGCGGCGAGTCCAACTGGTGAATCTCTCCGCCGACGAGGCTGACCGTGCGCGGTCGCAGCCATTCCAGGCGCTCGCCCAATCCCAGTTCCTGTATAAGCCCAATCGCCGTTTTGTCCGTGCGGAAGAGGTGATGGTAGAACTTCTCCAGCCAGATATCGCTTCCCTCCTCTACCTGGAAGCCTGCCGCCAGTCCCCCGGCGATCTTCTCTTGCTCAAACACGATCACGGACTGGCCCGCCTGCGCGAGTCGGTAAGCGGCCATAAGCCCCAGCGCTCCACCGCCGAGTACAGCGTATTCCATATCTTATATCCTTACCCTAAATGAGATCTTTGTATGTCTACGCGCCCTATTGTAACACGGGGGAGCGATGTATGATACAATATGGCCTGTCTGGACAAAGAAAGTGTTGCTATGCTGTATTCGTACCTGCTCACCTGCCCCATTTGTACTACCCAACTGGCACAAACTAACAACACGCTCATCTGCGCCAACGCCCACACGTTCGATATCGCGCGCGAAGGCTACGTCAATCTCCTGCGCAAGCCGCTGCCAGGCGATACAAAGGAGATGCTCGCCGCCCGACGCAGTTTTCTCGAGCGTGGCTCCTATCAACCCCTTTCAGATACGCTCAACCAACTCGCCTCCACGTATCTCGCCGCGTCGACATCTCCCACTTGTATCCTCGACGCGGGCTGCGGCGAAGGCTACTACCTGGGTCGTCTGCAACAATTCCTGACTAATCGTCCGCTACAGTGCGTGGGACTCGATATCTCGAAGGAGGCGATTCGGCTGGCTGCCCGACGTTACAAGCAAGCGTGCTTCGTGGTGGCGAACCTCAAGGAACAGCTGGTCCTGGCCAATAGCGCTCTGCACATGATCTTGAACATCTTTGCGCCTCGCAATCCCGCTGAGTTCGCCCGCGTGCTCGTCCCCGGTGGACTGCTCCTGGTGGCGATTCCGGCCCCTGAGCACCTGCTGCAACTGCGCTCGGCATTGCACCTTCTGAATATCGAGGAGCACAAACAAGAGAAGATCAGGGAACAGTTCGCCGCTCACTTCGACTTCGTTACCGCCTCGGACCTGAGCTACACGCTGCACCTCAGCTATGCTGAGATTGTGCAGGCTGTGATGATGACGCCCAACTACTGGCATCTCTCCGCTGAGCAGCGCGCCACTATGAAAGGTATGGAGAGCGTGGAGACTACAGTAGCGTTTACCTGCCTGGTGTTCAGGCGTCGGTAAAAAAATATATTTAAGACTTGACTTAATTAAGTAAATGCTTTATAATCATTGTATGGATATGTTTGTGGCACTTGCAGATCCGACCAGAAGGACCATTTTAGAACTCCTTGCCAGCCGTGGTGAGTTATCGGCGACTGCCCTCTACGAGCAGTTTCCTGTCAGCCCACAGGCGATCTCACAACATCTCAAAGTCTTGCGCGAGGCGCACTTAGTGGAGATGGAAAAACGGGCGCAACAGCGCTTGTACCGCCTCAATCCACAGACGCTGTCTCAATTTGAAGCATGGGTGACGCAAACGAAGCAGCGGTGGAGTGAACGCTTTGATGCCTTAGATACCGTCCTCGAAAATGAAAAAAAGAAGAGAGAGGAATAACAGTCTATGTCAACACATCCAACACATATTCATGCCGAGCCGGGAAAACAAGAAATACTCATTACTCGCGAATTCGATGCACCGCGCGAGCTTGTTTTTAAAGCATGTATGGACCCACAACTGATTCCGCAATGGTGGGGACCGAGATACCTTTCAACCGAAGTTGATAAGATGGACGTGAGACCTGGTGGTCAATGGCGCTTTATCAATCGAGACGCTGAGGGAAAAGAATACGCGTTTCACGGCGTGTATCACGAGATCCTTGCACCTGAGCGAGTTATTGATACCTTTGAGTTTGAAGGGTTACCCGAAACAGGACATGTGACTCTGGAAACAATGAAACTTGAGGAATTGCCTGGAGGAAGAACTCGGCTTACCACTCAATCTGTTTTCCAGTCAGTCGCTGACCGGGATGGCATGCTCCAGAGTGGTATGGAAGAAGGAATCAATGACACCTATGATCGTCTCGCAGAACTTCTGAAAAAGATGTAGAGGCTCTTACAGTCATCTTTTGTAACTGTTCAGTACACCCCTCTGAATCCTCAGCGCCTGCGGCGCTTCGCAAGGGGTGAAGGGTGTTTGGCGAGGTGGCGGCCCCGGGGCCGCCACCTCGCCAAACACCCTTCACCCCTTGCGAGCCGCGAAGCGGCGAGGAGTCCGAGCACGGGTATTGAAGAGTTACCGGGAGAACTCATGGTGCTTTGCTAACGTGTTGCCTCTTGCCCCGCCGTCCAGCGTAGATTCGGCTTACGCGCCGCCAACGCCTGGTCCAGCCTGCCCACGACGGTCGTGTGTGGTGCCGTCTTGACAAGTTCCGGCTGCGTGCGCGCCTCTTCGTTGATCTGATGCATGATCTCTACAAAGTAGTCGAGCGTCTCGCGCGTCTCGGTCTCCGTCGGCTCGATCATCAGGGCCTCGTGCACGATCAGCGGGAAGTAGGTGGTGGGAGCGTACATGCCAAAGTCGAGCAGACGCTTGGCGATATCCAACGCGGTTACACCGTATTCCTCCTTCTGTCGCTGCGCGCTGACGACGAACTCGTGCTGGCAGGTGATCGGGTAGGCGATCTCGTAGTCAGACGCAAGCTCGTGCTTGAGGTAGTTAGCATTGAGGATAGCGCTCTCGGCGACGTGGCGCAGTCCGTCTGGTCCGTTGCTGCGAATGTAGGTGTAGGCGCGCACCAGGACGCCAAAGTTCCCTGTATTGGCCCTGACCTTGCCTATCGACTGTGGGCCTGCATCTTCCCAGTGATAGCCCCGCTCGTCTCTGGCGGGTAAAGGACCCGGCAGGAAAGGCACCAGGTGCTTGCTGACTCCGATCGGACCGGCCCCTGGCCCACCTCCGCCGTGCGGTGTGCTGCATGTTTTGTGCAGATTGAAGTGCACGACGTCAAAACCCATGTCGCCGGGACGCGTGATGCCGAGCACGGCGTTCGCGTTAGCGCCATCGTAGTAAAGCTGCCCACCAACCTCGTGCACCCTGCGCGCGATCTCTACGATGTTGCCGTCGAAGAGCCCCAGCGTGTTCGGGTTGGTCATCATAATCGCGGCGATATGGTTGCCGTGCTCTTCTAGTATGGCCTGGAGGGAGTCCATGTCGATGCCGCCCGTCCTCGCGTCTGTCTTAACTTCCACTGTCCTGTAGTCGGCCAGTGTTGCGCTCGCTGGATTGGTGCCGTGTGCGTTGTCTGGAATGATGACGAGGTTGCGATGTCCCTCGCCCTGGCTCTGATGGTAGGCCTTAATGAGCATCAGACCGGTCAGCTCACCGTGCGCGCCCGCCGATGGCTGCAAGGTGATGCGGGCCATGCCGGAGATCTCTGCCAGGTAGTGCTCCAATTCGTAGATTAACTCGATCGCACCCTGTATGCTGTATTCCGGCTGCAAGGGATGAATGCGCGCAAAGCCGGGCAGAGCTGCGATGTCTTCGTTGAGCTTGGGATTGTATTTCATGGTGCAGGAGCCGAGCGGGTAGAAGCCGGTATCGACGCCGAAGTTGCGCTGCGACAGGTGCGTATAATGACGCACGACCTCGATCTCGCTCACCTCCGGCAGCGGCGCCGGCTCCGCGCGTAGCATGCTGCCGGGTATCATCTCCTCCAACGGCCCGGTGGGGACATCCATTGCAGGCATACTGGCCGCTCTTCGGCCCGGCGCGCCCTTCTCAAAAATCAATGTCTCTACGCTCATGCCTGCACCTCCTTAAGGACACTCACCAGGGTATCGATATCTTCTTTTGTGCGCGTCTCTGTGACGCAGAAGAGCATACAGTTGTCCATACCCGGATAGCTGCTTACCAATGGATAGCCGCCAATAATGCCCGCCTGCTCAAAGTGATGTTGCAGTCTGGCTGTGGAGATGGGAGCCTTGATGACGAATTCGTCGAAGAAGGGAGCGCTGAAGGCAGCGCTGAAGCCTGGAATGGCGGTGATCTGACGGTAGGCGTAGTGCGCTTTCTGCACACAGAGCTCGCCCAGTTCGCGGAAACCCTGTCTGCCCAGCGCTGCCAGGAAGATGGTGGTGCCCACCGCTAACAGCGACTGGTTAGTGCATATATTCGACGTGGCGCGCTCGCGCCGGATGTGCTGCTCACGCGTTTGCAGAGTCAAGACATAGCCGGTCTGCTTCTCAGGACCCTCTTCGACGGTCTGGCCTACGAGCCGTCCCGGCAGGAGGCGCATGAACTTCTGTTGCGCGGCCATAAATCCCAGCGCGGGCGCGCCATAACTCATGGTGTTGCCGAAACTCATCATCTCGCCGACCGCGATATCCGCGCCGTACTCGCCGGGCGCGGCGAGAATACCTAGCGATGCCGGCTCGGTAATGGCTGTCACGAAGATTCCCTTGCCCTTGTGTGCAATCGTCTCAATGGCTCGCGCATCCTCGACGCAGCCAAAGAAGTTCGGCTGCTGAATGACTACGGCGGCTGTCGTCGGACTTACCGCCGCGTCTAGCTCTTCCAACGAGGTGGTACCGTTATAGGTAGGAACCTCTCTAACGGTGAAGCCGCGCGCGAATGCATACGTGTGCAGAACGCGGCGATATTGTGGATCGACGCCAGTTGATACTACGACCTCTCCACGCCCACCGGGTCCCATGGCCAGCAATACAGCCTCGACCAGCGCGGTCGAGCCATCGTATAGTGAGGCATTGGCGATATCCAGGCCGGTGATCTGGCAGACCATGGTCTGGAACTCGTAGATTGCCTGCAGCATCCCCTGGCTTACTTCGGGCTGATAAGGCGTATACGAGGTGACGAACTCCGAACGCCTCTGCAGATGCGGCACGATGCTGGGAATAGCGTGATCATAGGTGCCTGCGCCAAGAAAGGAGATGGTACTGTCGATATTGTTATTCCGCGCCGCCATAGCACTGAGCAGACGCTTTAGATCGGGTTCAGAGAGCGCCGCTGGGAGGTCTAGAGGGCGCCTCAGTCGCACTTCTTCCGGTACTGTCTCTAGCAGATCTTCTGTTGAGGAGAGACCCAGGCGCTCTAGCATGGCCTGCTGTTCTTCCCTGGTATTGGGTACATAGCTCATAAGTGAACTCCCCTGAAAATCTAGAAGCTCCCCTGGCTTATTGTATCAGAAGGGGAGCGTTATACTACAAATGGTGTAATGCTGTCGGTTTAAAGATATCGTGCGCAGATATGGAATTTAGAATGCTCGTTCATTCATTGGAAGTTCCACCTGGAGTTCCGGGCACCCGTGATGAGACCTCGCTACGCAAACGTTCTCACCAACTTCCGCCTGCGGATGCCCCTGCTTTCAAGCATGGGGAGGAAGCAGGTGTTCCTTGTACGGGGCAGGGGTAGGGCCTGCTCTCTGCTGCTCAAAGCCGTTCATAGGCATATCCGTCTGCTCGTTGGAGGACATGGCAGTACCTGGCGTTGATCCCATCGATCTTGCCGACCCGGAAGGAGCCGGAGGCCCGTACCGCTACACGCCCGACCTGTGTGCCTGCGGTCTTGAGAGGCTCTGGCACCACGGCCCGCACCAGATCGCCCGTCGAGACATCTCGGATGCGCTTCTGCCTGGTCAATGATCCACGGGGAAAGCCGGAGCTATCCACATTGGTACGCTGATACCTGCCTCGTCCCTGAGCGCGGATGATAAGCAGGCGACAGGCAGATAGCCGCACCCCCGCCATCTCGCCGACACAGAGGGCATCCAGGCAATGGTCTTTCTCAATGCCAAAACGATCCCTGTTCCAACGGGTGCGTCCCCCGCTCCACGTGCCCATGGGCCGCCCAAGCACACTCAGGGCCCGAACGAGCGCAAACCGGGTCGCATTGACGGCGGCAGCATCCCTGAGCGGCGCTTTGGCCTGGGCTTGCACCGACCTGTGGCCCCATTCGGCGGCTGTCTGGTTCCCCTTGGCTTGATTGCAGTCGTGACAACTCAGCGCCAGATTGGAAACTCGATCGGAGCCGCCTCGGCTCCTGGGCACCACATGCTCGATCTCGAAAGGCAGGTTCGTTCTCCCACAATAGACACACCGTCGCTGGAACTTCTCTAAGAGGTAGGAGCGCACCTCCCATCCAAAGAGCTCCCCTCGCTGATAGGCGACGCCCGACACTTCGGGAGTCTGCATCAGGACGAGATCGAATTTCACTCGTTCGATCTCAAGGCGACTGACGGGCGTCCACCGGCAATATCGCCTGGCCCAACTCAGCACATTGCCGACGCGTGAGCGCAAGGACGGCGGTAGCCAGCCAGAGGGGCGTCGGCGATTCTGGAAGCGCGCAGAACGATGACGGAGCCTCGCGCTTCTGCGCCGTCGGCGATAGCGTGCTCGCTGCTGCAGGGCTTGATGCACAGACGTGCCCCGGTGGGAAAGGTTGGCCAGATGAAGCCCATGATGGATTTCGCCAGCCTCTTGCCTCTCCACCCGCGCCAGAGCGATCCCGGTGATCTGAGAGCCGGGATCGAGTTTGACGGCCACGGGCTGTACCGCGCTGTGCTCGCGTTGCCGATCTAGCAGGCGGATGGCAAAGGGAACGAACCGATGCACCACGGCCCGATGGCGCGAGAGCAAGAGCCGCGCTCGTTTCTCCGAACAAGGCATCAGCGGCTTCTTATGCTGATCGACGACAAAAACAGCCATGTCGACTTGATCCTTTCTGCCTCCCCAAGGAGGCCCCCGTAAGGGGCTGGTGACGCGCCTGGATCGGCGGGTCCAGGCGACCCCTCTCGCCAAGGTTGGACGGGCTTGTCATGCTGGCCGCACCGCCCGACACCCCGAACGGGCTTTTAACGCGCCAGCGGCAGGGCTCCCGACTGAGGTGGCATCTGGAGGTGCCTTGACCCGACCAACGGAGATGCTTCTGCTCCCGGCCTGCGGGATCAGCATCTGAGGCTGGACAACGACGGGTCTGTTTTCACAAGCCCCGCGTAAAACGCGTGGGGTCGTTGACAGTCATTATAACTCAACTAAGGGTCTCCTAGCCAGGTGGGGCTAGAGGTCATGAGTTATCCCGGTAACTGTTCAGATCCCCTCTCCCTGACTCCTCGTGGCTCCGCGCGCTCTGCCAACCACACCAAACCGCTTGCGAAGCGCCTCTGGCGCTGATGAGTCCTGATTAGTTACCGGGACAGCTCATGTGTTAACTAGCGCCCCTGGAGATAATTGATATATTTATCAGCGCTCAGCAGCGCGTCAAGCTCGGAAGGGTTAGCGAGCTTGATTTTAAGCATCCAGCCCTTGTCGTAGGGATCATCGTTGATAAGCTCAGGATGCTCTTTGAGATCTTCATTGACGGCAACGATGTCGCCGCTTACGGGTGAAATAAGTTCAGAGGTCGCCTTGACTGACTCGATGTCGCCGAACTTTGCTTCGTGCGTAACGTCCTGCCCGGCGTTCCACGGCAATTCGATATAGACGATATCGCCGAGCTGGTCCTGGGCGTAATCCGTGATGCCGATAACCGCCTCGTCTCCCTCAACCCGAACCCATTCGTCCGTTTTGCTATACTTGAGATCGGTAGGATGATTCAGGCTCGCCATTTTTTTCTAACTCCCTTCATCTGGATGATGTAGCTATTTTTTGCGTTTGTAGAACGGTAAAGCAACGATCTGTGCAGCAACCCGTCTGCCGCGAATATCAATCTGTAGCGGGCGTCCGACCTCAGCATAGGTGGCCCCTACATAGCCCATGCCGATGTTTTTGTGCACCGTCAGACCGGGTCCGCCGCTGGTAAGTGTGCCGATAAGCTGCTCGTTATCGTAGATAGCGTATCCGCCCCGCGCTACTCCGCGTTCGAGTAGTTCGATGCCGATGAGCAGCTTCTGGGGACCCTGTTCCTTGACCGAGAGCAGCGCGTCGCGACCGATGAAGCTCCCCTTGTCGAGCTTTACGGTCCAGCCCAGCCTCGCCTCCAGCGGATTTGTCCGCTCGTCGAGCTCGTGTCCATAGAGACACATCCCCGCCTCTAAGCGGAGGGTATCGCGCGCGCCCAGTCCCGCGGGGAGTAGTCCGGCTGGCTTGCCTGCCGCAAGCAGATCGTTCCACAGCTTGACTACATCCACGGGAGCGCAATACAGCTCAAAGCCATCCTCGCCGGTGTAACCCGTGCGCGAGACGATACAGTTGATGCCGTCGACTGATCCCGCCGCGCAGCGATAGTAGCGGATGCCGCTGAGATCAAGCTCGGTGAGCGGCTGCAAAATAGAGATCGCCGCCGGCCCCTGCAAGGCCAGTAGCGCCGTGGTCGCGGATTGATCACTTACGGAGACGCCCTGGAAGTGCTGCGCCTGCCCCTGTACCCACTCGAAGTCGTGCGCGATATTGCCCGCGTTGACGACCAGCATGTACTGCCGCTCCGCCAGCCGGTAGACCAACAGATCATCGATAACACCAGCGGTCGGCAGGCATATCTGCGTGTAGACCGCCTGGTGAATGGCGAGGCGCGCGAGATCATTGGGCACAAGATACTGTAGAAAGGCCAGGGCGTTATCGCCTTCGACCTTAAATTCGCCCATATGACTGACGTCGAAGAGTCCCGCCCGCGTTCGCACAGCCAGGTGTTCCTCGGAGATGCCGCTGCTATATTGGACAGGCATCTCCCATCCGCTGAATTCTACCATACGAGCACCCAGAGCGAGGTGCTGTTCGTAGAGGGGGGTGCGTTTCAAGTGAACGACTGCGCTATCATGTGTTGTCATACGAAAAACTCCATTGCGCTTAGAGGGTGTCGACCTTTTCTGTTCCTTGCTTCACTATAGCAGATTTTCGTACGCACGACAATGATTATCTGTAACTGTTGAGGACTCCTCAGCGCCTCCGGCGCTTCGCAAGGGGTGGAGTGTGGGTGGCGGCCCAGCCGCCACGCCGCCACCCACACGAAAATGATGCGAGCCGCGCCGCGGCGAGGAGTCAGAGCAGGGGGTTCTGAAGAGTTACATGATTGTCTTTTGTTTGAACTCCATGGGTTGTTACATCTGCATATACCTCTTGTGGCATGGAGTATATAGAGGATTAGACGATAGTTGTATAGTATCAAAAACCATAGCGTTCTCTTGATCGCTTGTTTCTTGTTCGTATGAAAAACCATACTGGCACAACTACGGGTGCCTCTACTTCCTCTGGTTGCCCATTGGAAGCTACTTGAGCACGATAGGGTCAAACCTATCTCACCGCAATGCTTTTACCCGCAGGACGGTTTTACTGCGGAACCTGCAAACAGTGTTCAGTTGGAAATGTGCTCAGGTTCCTATTCTAGCAGAGTTGTCAAATAGCGGAAATCGTGGAATGAAACGCTAGAAAACGCAAGAGAATGCTAGATTTTCAAATATCGGTTTCGATACCTATGGTAAATTTCCTGCTTTCTTTCATCAAGGAGCGCCCATTATGGCATTTTCTACAACTTCACAGGCCCCAAAGGTACCTGTTTCCCTGCCCACATTACATCAGCGCGGGTTGGGCATCCTGCGTATCCTCTTTGGAATCGTGTGGGCCGTTGCCGCCATTTTGAAATGGCAGCCGGCGTTTATCAAGGGATTTGCCGATATCGTGCAAGCTGCCATAGATGGTCAGCCCGAGCCTGTGAAGCTCTGGATCGCTTTCTGGCTAGGAATCATCCACGTCAATCCCTCACTCTTTGCCTATATGGTTGCGATCACAGAGACGGCGCTGGCGCTCTGCTTCATTCTCGGCGCATTTACCAATCTTGCATGTGTTGTGGGTATCCTTCTGTCGCTCGGCATCTGGGCGATACCGGAGGGCTTCGGTGGCCCCTATATCCCCGGTCAGACGGTGGATGTCGGTACTGCTCTCCCCTATGCGATCCTCTGCGCCGTGCTCCTCTGCGTCTCCGCCGGGCAGTACTATGGCCTGGATCGTCTGCTAGTGTACAGGCTGGGCCGTTTCAGCTTTCTTGCCAGCGGTCCTCTAGAGGGGATCGACGGTGAAAAGTCGCGCGTTGAGCAGCCAGTCAAAGAGCACGCGAGCGTGAGGAAGTTCTGAGGCTACCACTTCCCGAGCCGTGCCTCCACCATCTCAAGCGTCGGTATGCCCTGAATGCCGTCCTGCTCGATGGAGAACGAGGCGACGCAGTTGGCGAAGTCGACGGCGCGCTCAGGGTCGCCGTATTGATAGAGGAAAGTCAGGAAGGCTGCCGCGAAGACATCGCCGGCTCCGGTGGGGTCCACCTCATTTACGCTATACGCCGGAAAGCGTTGTGTGCTTCCCTGACGGAACAGGGTCGCGCCGTGTCGCCCGTCGGTGGCAACCAGGAGCGGAACACGCCTGCTCCATTGCTCTAGAATCGCATCGGCCTCATCCCGGTTGCCGTCCGCGAAGGGGAGCAGGTCGTCATGGCTGAGAATAAGAACATCGAGCAAAGGAAGAACCTGATCGGCCTCTAACCAGGGTGTGGGCCAGACGCGCCCATCAGCGTCCCAGCGCCGCAGCCAGCCCTGGGGCGTCGCGGCGATGATGGCGCCCGGACGGCGGCGAAACAGCGCGACAAATACCGGTTGTATCTCCTGCACCAGAGGTCCCAGGAGAACAACCGGTGCAGCGCGCCAGGCAGCGGGAACATCTGTAGGCTGAAGGGGCTCCGCACGTGCATAGAGATACTGCGTGCGAAAACCGTCTTTATATTGATTGGCGAAGGTCGTCGTCTGCTGCGAAGGCAACACGTGCAGCGCAATCGAGGGCAGGAGCGTAGGCAACGCGGCGCTCATCTCAGTATCGGCCCGCGTGATAATACCTGTCGCCAATCCTAAACGATAGGCGGTGAGGGCAGCAAATGTTACGGTGCCGCCGGGCGAGAACGTTCCATCGGAGTGCAGATCGCGTGTGACGTGACCAATAGTCAGGAACTCGGGAACGGGGGACGACATGCAGGCGCACTCCTTCGGTGTAAGATGAAAGACCAGGGGTGGGCGGCCCTGACGGGCGCCCATCGAGTGTTATCTGCCGGGCCTTTTCAGCGAGATGACCACGCGCCGCTCTTCGCCCTCTCCAATGCTCTCCGTGCTGATGTCCTTGCTGTCGGATAGGGCTATGTGCACGATACGGCGTTCATGTGGAGGCATCGCTTCCAATGCGATCGAGCGCCGGTAGTTGCGTACCTGCTGCGCCACACGCAGGGCCAGGGAGCGCAGATTCTCCTCGCGCCGCTCACGATAGTTCTCGGCATCGACGATAATGCGCATGCGATGTCGGGTGCGATGGCTGACAATTAGATTGACGAGCAACTGCAATGACGCCAGCGTCTCTCCCCTGCGCCCGATCAGCAGGCCGAGGTTCTCGTTGATGCCATGAATGTTAAGGGTCAACGGGCTGGTAGAACGCACCTGGACGGTTGCATGGATATTCATGTAGCGCAAAATATGTTGCAAGACGTTGACGGTGATCTCGATATCCTCACGCGACGGCGTCTCGACGTCTTGTAATTCGCCGGAGGCGACCCTGGTCACATCCGCCTGTTCTAAGATAAGCGATTGATCGACAGGCGCGTTGGAGGCAATAAACGGCACCGGTTCGTCATCTTCAAACTCGTCCTCGCCCTCTTCCTCGTCGTCCTCGAACTCCTCGCCGTCTTCGAGCTCGTCCTCATCCTCAAACTCGCCCTCGTCCTCCTCGTCGTATTCTTCGTCTTCTTCTTCGGCGAGGACGACATCGGGAACGTCGGGACCGAGGATAGCATCGGCCATTTCAGGAGTGATCACCGCGCCTTTACTACCCCGTCGCACAGTAACGAGCACGCGGGCATCCTTGCTGCCGATGCCAAAAGCGCCTCTGCTGGGCTCTTGTAGTACGGAAACGTCTACTTCTTCGCGACGTTTTCCCAGGTGCATCAGTGCCTGTTGCACTGCCTCATCAACACTTTTACCGCTGGCCTCTATACTTTCCACTGTTTCCTAGCCTCCCTATAAGAACTTCTAGTTAGGATTACGTTCTGTAGGCTGCATCTACTCACAGAACGCAATCAGGTTTAGCCTCGTGATCTCTGGGCGCTGCTGCGACGACGCGCCGATGCACTATTGCTACGCTGGCGACGACGGTTATAGGGGGTGCCACTCGGTCGCGGGCGCCTTTCTATGGCTCCATCGCTCTCATCACTCTCGCTAAGATCTTCATCTTCGGCTTCCACCTCCGCTGGTTCGCGTTTCACCGTCGCCCGTTCTTTGCGCGGCGTGTAGCTCTGCGTGACTGTTCCATTGCTTTTACCCGTAGTTGCCGGGGCCATCTTGAAGTCTGGTGTGACCAGCAGCGATCCCCAGCCCGTCACAAAGAACTGCTGCACTGCCTGGAAGGTTGTTGAGACCGTCCAATAGAGCGCCAGGCCTGCGGGAAACGTCCAGCCGAAGAAGACTGTAATGAGCGGCATGACATACTGCATCATCTTCATCGACTGGGTTGAAGGGTCTGGTGTCGCGCCTGGAGGCGTCTTGGGCTGAGACATGCGTAGCTGAATGAAGGTCGCCAGGCCCGCTATGATTGGCAGGATGTGTGTGGGGTCCGGATGAGCCAGCGAGAACGTCCAACTGTGATTAATGAAGGTGAACCAGTTCAGATTAATATTCGGGTAGCTATCGAAGTGCGGAATGAAGGAATAGACTATATTGTTGAGATCGGCGACTTTGCTTGTGTCCAGGAAAGTCCTGAACGCGTAGTACATACCATACAACACCGGTAATTGAACCAGCAGCGGGAGACAACCAGACAGCGGATTCACCCCATACTCTTTGTAGAGCGCCTGCATCGCCGCTGCCTGCGCCTGCTGGTCCTTCCCATGCTTTTTGCGAATCGCCTGCATCTGCGGCTGTAAGGCCTGTGTGGCCTTCATCGACTTGAGCTGTTTCAGCGTAAGAGGAAACAGGACCAGCTTAATAACCAGCGTCAGGACTACAATGGATAGGGCGAAGTCACCAAAGAGGTGATAGAGCAATACAAGACCATTAAAAATGGGGAATGTAAAGATTAAATTGAAGAGATAACCTATCTCACCCACGAGAATTCTCCTGCCTTCCTCGATCTAGTCTCCCAGGCAAGTATTCAGGGACCGGATCGTAGAGATCGCCATGATACAAAGGATGGCAACGCCCTATGCGTTTGACTGTCATCCAGCCACCTCGGAAAAAGCCAAAACGGTCGATTGCCTCGTACCCGTACTGCGAGCACGAAGGGACGAACCGACACGATGAGGGCAGGACTACCGACAGCGTGCGCTGATATATACGAATCAAAATGAGTGCAATGTGTTTCACTGTTGTGACCTTCTGCGTATTTAGCTACCTGGTCCCGTCGCTGACGGAGGTGCAAGTAGCCGCGCCCGACGCAGCAGCGTGATCATTTCCTGTCTGAGTGTAGAGAGGTCCGCTCCTACGAGCTGAACTCTCGCACTGAATACGATATCCAGCCCCGCCGGTAGATCGGCGAGGACCGGACGTACGGCTTCACCCAATAGACGTTTAATATAATTACGTGTAACCGCGTGTTTCGAGATACGTTTACTGATCACAAAGCCCACACGCACACTTGCCTTGTCATTGGGTGTCCACGCAAGGATAAGCAGCCGGGACGTAACACTGCGCCCCTGCTGCCTCACTCGCCGGAAATCACTACTTTTACGTAAGCGTAACGCACGGTTGAGTGCCACAATACAATCAGACGACTAAACCGTTAAGCTCCAGCGCCCTTTGGCACGACGAGCCTTGAGCACACGACGCCCGTTACGGGTCGACATGCGCTTCATAAATCCATGTTCGCGTTTGCGCGGAATGCGCTTTGGTTGCCAGGTACGTTTCATCTAAATGCTCGGCGCTCGGACCCTTCTATAAGCTGAGCTACGGGAGGCGCCGTCCCCTTTCCTATCTGTATTCCTTGTCTGTATTCCTTACAGGAGAAGACAGGAGAAGTCGTTTTTTGCCTGGGAACGCCCAAAACCCGTTTTACCTGCGTCGATAATGGCTCTCTGCCTCTATCCCTGTTGGGGGTATCCCGTAGATTATAACGAGTCTAGCGCTCACTGTCAAATCCTTTGCGCCGGGTGGGTGGGGACGGCCCACCCACTGCAAACTTCTCCCGCTCAGATCATGTTACGTCGTCTTGAAGCGCAACAGGACCCGGCCCAGCTTGATTTCATCGTTGTCGTGCACCGGCGTCGGCGTCTTGGCCGCGAGTCGCTGCCGATTCAGGAACGTGAAGTTAGTACTATTCTCGTCTTCCAGCAGGTACTGGCCATTTTCAACGAAGATGCGCGCGTGCAGGCGCGAGACTCCGCCCTCTTCGCCACCGTGCGGCGTCAGATCGACATCTGGGAAGATGTTACTTACAGCATCTTCGCGTCCAATCGTGATGTTATCCTTGCCACTCAGATCGAACTCCTGGTTATCTGCCTCGACGATGAGCCGGGCCTGTAGAGCTGTTGCGGCTGGTGCCGTCGTCAGGGCTGGCGCGGCAACAACGACCGGCTCGTCCACCGGCGCTACTGGCGTCGGTGCTACGGGGGCCGAAGTCGGCGCGGGTGCTCCCAACAGGCTATTGCCGCAGTTCGAGCAGAATGCCTCGCCTGCTGGATTGGAGGCACCGCACGATGGGCAGATCTGCTCGCCTGCTGGCGCGGAGGCCGGAACGACGGCGGGCGCCTGAGCAGGCGCCGATGCTGCCCCAGTCAGTGGCTCCCCGCACTCATCACAAAATGCCGAACCATCAGGGTTGTCATGACCTAATGAACATTTTACTGACATTGTACTATATCCTTCCTCTGTATTGATGTACGTTTTTTCTCGTGAAGATGAGCACACGCCCAATCGCTAGCTTAACTGGCATGGCGCGCAGGCCCTCCTACCTGGCTGCCTGCTCAGGGGAGCAGATCATCCAGGCGCTGCGTAAGTTTACGTGTCTTGTTACCGATTGATTTTACCTGCTCCTGCGAGATCTGCTGCCCCTGATTGATCTGTTCAATCGCGGCCTGCGTCTCTTCATCCAGCACGCGTGTGACGTTTGGCGCCAGGCGTGTTGTTGCTTTGCCTGTACGCTTATATTCGTCGAGCACGCGTGTCACCAGACGTTGCGCGTTAGCTTTCTCGGCGAAGTTCATGACGAGCGCGTTTACCTGCGCTGCCTGGTTCGCGTCGTTGGTGAATGTGACCTTGATGTCGTCGCGTACCCGCTCGCCGACAATGCCTGTGACCGGAACGTCGTAAGAAAGCTCGGCCTGGGCAATGCGGAACAGTCCTGCCGGGCGTGGGTCAATCATGAGCTCGATCAGCACTGATTGCGGCGTGTCTTTCTCCAGATCTCCTAACGATACCGTTACCTGGCGATCGGAGAGCGCGGTCTGTTCAACGTCGCGGATGAGCGGCAGCACTTTGACCGCCTTGCGAGGCGAGACGCCCGCTGGCAGGCGCAGCGTCAATGTGGCGTTGCGTACTGCTACCGCTACGGCGCTCTGGACCTGCTGCTCAAAGAGGCTCATGGCGTCCGATGGCGTCCTGATGAACTCTGCCGGAACTCCTCCGCTGATCTGCCCGATATCGTCGAGCAGGCTCTCGTCCCAGTCGGAGCCGATGCCTAATGGATAGATAGAGATGCCGTTGGCGGCTGCATCTCTGGCGAGCTGGCGGCAGCGATCCGTGTCACCATAGGTGACGCCATCGGTCAAGAGAATCATTCGATTGACGGCGTTGGGTATGTTCCAGCGCCTTAGCTCGCCCAGCCCTTGAATCATACCGAGCGACATCGTAGTGCCGCCCGCATCCTGAATGCGGTCAATCGCAGCCTTCATGCCCGGCTTGTCGTTGCAGGGCATCGACGGGATGATCACCTGTGCGGTATCATCAAAAATGACTACAGAGATGTAGTCGGTTGGCTCCAGGCGATCGATCACGATTTTTACCGCTTCTCGGACGTTCTTTAGTTTCGCGCCTCTCATGGAGCCAGAATGGTCAATTACCAGGGCGAAGTTGAGCGGCATACGCACCTGTGCCATCAGGTCCGATGGTTTGGCTTCTAATAAAACATATGCAACTTGACTTCCACCGGTTACTGGCATAAAATCTTTGCCTAACTGGTGTGCCAGGGTTACCTCTCCAGGCATAATAGTATAAGCTCCTTTCGCTTTCGGCTGCCCTAGTATATCATTTAATGCACAAAAACGACTACCGCACTGATGTTGTCCTCGCCGCCGTTCGCGTTGGCGGTCTCGATCAGTTGAGAACACGCAGTCTGCGGGTCTGGTGCATTACTAAGGATTTCAGTTATTTGTGGATTACGTATCATTTCCCATAAGCCGTCGCAACAGCTCAGGAGGATGTCTCCAGGGTAGACTTGCTGCTTGAAGATATCCACCTGCACATTGGGCTTGTCGCCCAGGCTGCGATAGATCTGGCTGCGCTGTGGATGCGTGTAGACGTCATCCGGCTCAATCAACCCGCCCGCGACAAGCTGTCCGACCAGCGAATGATCGTTTGTCAGTTGATGAAGTTTTCCTTCACGTAACATATAGCTTCGGCTATCGCCGACATTCAGAATGTATGCGTGATCCCCTATCACCATAAAACCAGTAATAGTTGATCCCATATCTGATTTTTCGCGCTGATTCTCCTGGCAGAGAGCCGTATTTGCATCTTCAACGGCACCATTCAAGAGTGCTACCAGTCTGTCTTCATCCAGTTGCTCTGGTTTTTCGCCACTTTTTTCAGTAGCAAGCGGAGCCTCCAGTAATTCGCGTACCATACGTTCCGCAATCATGCTAATCGTCATGCGACTGGCGCCCTGCCCGTTAGCGTGTCCACCCATACCATCCGCAACGATAAACACACCAACCGGAGATGCAAGCGATTCATGAATGCGCTGCAGTTGCAGGACAAGGGTACTATCCTCGTTTGGCTCACTGCGACGTACATTGCCTGCATCAGAATCACTTGCGACTAACAGACGGACGCCATTAGGAAATGCATTCTGCTCCGCCTGTGGCTGCTCGATCACGTAGGTATGTCCCTGCTCAACAAAGGTATTGACGATAACCCCTTGCAGAACATGCGCCTCGTTATCTTTGCTCTCTG
>DAOTTD010000052.1:0-4920 GCA_034438015.1 Ktedonobacteraceae bacterium
AGTCAACTTCGGTAGTTCTGACAACGTATTAGCCCTGAAGGCATGACCAAAGTAATGTTTGACGCCGCCTGGAACAGGCCCAGACACATTTCATTGCAATAAACGTTGCTCGTCATTGAGTTGGTGATCGCTAGCCACATGGCCCTGTTACTTGTATATACAAATAATACTGAAGACTGGCACGTCCTGACTTATACCGGTACTATATGGTTACAGATATGACGCCCTTTACTTCATACTACCCGCGAGAGCAAGAGTCCGTCAGAAATCGGCTACAAAAAAACGCGGTCTGCTAAAGCAGGCCACGTTCTCTCAAGAGCAGCAATGGCAGAGGCTACACGTCACCAACAAAGGTCTGCGCGTCGCTGAGTCCGTGCGCATCACGATCCTCTTCGGCATCGAGAGGGACTGTCTCATTGCCGATGCGCACAACCATGGAAGGCACGGTGCGACTCTGAACGATGATGCCGTGAAAAAGCGAGGCGGCTGCCTGCGCCAACAGGGGTCGCAGGCGTTCAAGGCGTTCGCGCTGGACGAGGAGCTGCTCTGCGGGCCTGCTGGCCTGGGATGGGACTGAGTGTGCACTGGATACTTCCTCTATCATGACGGGCGATGCCTGCTCCCAGATGTCCCGCGCATCGACTACCTGGCCGACCGCTGCCTGCAGCTGTTGTAGCAGGTCGATCGTCTGGTTCAGGATCATCAGGATATCACCCTCGGCCAGATCGATGCGGCGCAGCAGACCGGTGAGCGACATGCCGCGCGACCAGGCGAGTGCAATACCATGAAACTCGGGGATGATGCCGGGCGTGGGATTGATCGCGGCGCGCTCCTCGATGCCGCCGATATGCTGCGCGATCTGCCAGAGCTCGCGGCGCACCTTTACGAGGCGAGCATGCACGACGTTACGATTATTGAGGCGGCGATCGTTATCAAAGGTGAACCAGCTAAAGACTTCCGCGAGTTCGTTGGCCGAAAGTTCGTCGAGCATGCCACGCGAGATCAGTTCGACAATGGCGATACCGGCAGGATGGAAGATGCCCCTCAGCAGGCGCCCTTTGAGCGTCAACTGGTCATCCTGGCCGATATAGCCGAGCGCGCGGAGGGCAAAGATGGTACCGTCTAGCTCTGCCGCGCCAGCCCGGCTCAGCGGAAAGGCGCCGATCTTCTCGCGCCTCTTCTCAAGGGCCTGCAATGCTCCTTCGGACGCGGCGCCTTTCTTTCTCTTACCGGATTTCCGCGCCTTCTGGTACCGCATCTCCAATCGATGCAATTCGTTCAGCTCCCATAGCAGGTAGCGCTGGTATTCGCGCAGGCTAGAGGCGCAGATGCGGCGCAGGTGCTGAATATCGCCGGGACGCCAGAGGTTGAGCACTGAGTTATAGCGAATGACAAAGGAGCTGGTAACGGGCAGCAGCTCGCCTGTGATGCGCTGGAACGAGCCCTCGAACGGCTCCCAGGGCGAGTAAGGGATGATGGCGGAGCCGTGCACATCCATGCCGCGTCTCCCGGCGCGCCCGGTCAACTGCCGGTACTCGTTCGGCGTGAGCAGGCGCATCTCCTGCCCATCGAACTTGCTCAGACTCCCCACGACAACGGAGCGAGCGGGCATATTGATGCCGAGCGCCAGCGTATCGGTAGCAAAGACAGCACGCAGCAGGCCCCTGGAGAATAGCGTCTCGACCAGCACCTTCAAGCCCGGTAGCAGCCCGGCATGGTGAAAGGCCAGTCCACGCGGCAGCAGATTCAGGAGCGAGTGCACCTGTTGCAGGTTGCGATCCTCTTGCGGCAGATTCTCCATCCAGACACCGATCTCTTCTTTGATCAGCGCCTCTTCCTCCGGCGTCGTGAAGAGGTGCAGCACGGTACTCATCGCCGCCTCCTCGACAACGCGGCGTCCCGGTAAGAAGTAGAGGCAAGGCAGCATATCGGCGTCGCGCAGGGCGGTCAGGATCTCTGAGGGCAGAGGCGATTTGCGCTCAGCGGGTCGTTTAGGGCGCGGCTTCTCCTGTGCGGCAGCTTGATCGCTATTCTGTGACTCGCTCGCTGCCTGCTGCTCATCGACGCGCCGTGCCTGTTGGCGCGCTTGCTTGCCACCACGACCCTTTCTGCGCCGCTCCTCCCATACATCATTGTCCAGGTCATCTTCCTCGTCGTCTTCGTTGTCATCAAAGGTATAGACGCGATTGCGCGCGGCCATCTGTGCCAGCTTCGCCTCGCCACCGACGCCTGGAAAACGTTCGATGCGGTTGCCGTCCGCGTCCTGCACGAGGTGGAGTTTGCCATCCAGGAAATAGTAGTGCTCCAGAGGCACGGCGCGCTGTTCGTGCACGATCAGCGAGATCGGACGATGCACGCGGCTGATCCAGCTCGCCAGGTCCTCGGCGTTGCTCACGGTAGCCGAGAGGCCCACGAGCCTTACGTGAAGTGGAGAGCAGATAATGGCCTCCTCCCACACGGGTCCGCGCCCGATATCGCTCAGGTAGTGCAGTTCGTCGAAGACAACAAAGCCCACGTCCGCCAGCGAGGAGGGCGCGCTGGTGCGGCTGCCACCCTCTTCCAGCAGCATATTGCGATATACCTCGGTCGTCATTACCACAATCGAGGCCTGACTATGCTCGACGATATCGCCCGTCACCAGACCGACCGCATCGTATCCATAGACTTCGCGCAGGTCGCGGTGTTTCTGATTGGAGAGCGCCTTGAGTGGCGTCGTGTAGATGACGCGCTGGTTGCGCTGCTGCGCCTGCCAGATCGCGTACTCTGCAACCAGCGTTTTGCCGGTTCCCGTTGGTGCAGCTACCAGGACCGATTGCCCCTGTGCAAGCTGCGCGATCGCCTCAAGCTGGAATTGATCGATAGGGAACGGGTAACGCGCTACAAAACCTTGAATGCCTGCCAGGTTCTCTTGCCCGGACTCCACTTCTTTATTCATAGGTTCTCTATTTGTGTGATGTACTATAGTTCCAGATTTTTCTCATTGTAACATGCTCAGTAAATATGAACAAGGCATTAGAGATCTATGATGGCGAGAAGATCTGGATGTAAGATCTAGAACTCTCTACTTACCCTGCGCTCAACGCCCGCTTCAAGTGCTCCAGCGACGTATTGCCTCCCGAGCAGATAATTCCGATTTTCTTCTCTTTAAAAGCGGTACGCAAGCGATACGCGGCAGCCAGCGACGCAGCTCCGGCGGCTTCCGCGAGCGTGTGTGCCCTTTCGATCATCCAGACCATGGCCTGAGCCAGTGTACTTTTTTATCGCTGGCTATTCCATGCTCCTCCATGAATTTCGCGTCGTTTAGAGCTATTCTATCATCAAGCCTCGTTCCTCCAGGGCCCCTGCCAGGGCTTACCCTATGCATTCCGAGTTTACGAGCATGATGGTATATACCTTGCCATGATCTATCTGGAAGAGCTTTAAGCAATTCTTCCGCTTCTCCTGATGGATAAAGCTTCTCAAGTATCTGTTCTTCCTCTTCTGTCCATTTTCTTCCTGTACCCTTCAATCCCTGGAAGTATGCAACGTCAGTTTCCCAACCTTCCATTTTCCATTCAATCCGAAGTTCTAGCCAGCTAGGTGCGACTGAGCGTAAGCTTGCTCTATTTACTACGGCACCTACAAATCTTAGTTTCTTGTCAAAAGGTAATCCAGGCCACACATCGGCGATTCTTGGGATAAGAGTGCTAATTTCATAGACTACTTCCTCGTCGTCGTCATCGTCTGGTGCCTCTAGTTGTTGCTCCCACTCTGCTATTTTACCCTCAAGTCCCGCTATCTTGTTGGCGTAGTCGATCTTCATCTGTTTTGTTTTAGGGATTTCAGGGTCATCAAGGATATCCATAGTTTCTTGCCTTTGTTTCTGTGCGTTGCTGATCTGCTTTCTTATGAGTTTCTTTCGTTCTTCTCTGGTTGCTTGTTTCCGTTCAATTGCATCCTCCCAATCGCTAAACTTTGCGGAGTCGATTGATGCTACACGCTCAAGAAACTTTTCAAGAAAAATCTCATCGAGCCATTTCACGGATACTGACGCCTCGTACTCTCGCGAGAGACTTTCGTAAGTGCAAGCCACATAATAACCACATCCGTCGTCTGTCTTTGCATAGACACGTTGACCGTTTTCCCCCACTGTGACTTTTTTAAGTAGCGCCTCTGTATCGCCGTTCCTTACCAGGGCTGGTTTCTGTCGCTCCCCGTTCAAGTCGTGCGTACTGAGCCGTTTATGAGCATATGTGAATAGCCACTCATCAACAATCGGTTCGTGGTTGTTCTCGATTACTCCACCTTCTATGGGTATCCACCAACCAATGTAGATCGGATTAGTAAGAATACTCCTTAATCCTCTCTCGGATGGCTTATAATTTCCCTGGTGGGGCCCGTCTTCTATCTCCTTGACTAAAAACTTACCAATATTTTTACGATCTATCCAAGATTCAAACTTCGGGAAGAGATACGGCATGCTGTCCACCTCCCTGCGGAGTGCGGGAAAGTTTCCGTCAAGCTCAAAATACCTCTTGAACAGCCAGTAGACAACCTCTGCATGTGGACGATAAACAATGTATTTCTTCTTTAAAGGGTCTGACCTGTCAACGATATAGCCAGGAGAGAGAAAACGTGAGTCGTAGTACCCCTTGTCGCTGGCCGCTCTCAATCCTCCACCTAGAACGAGTTTCATCCATTCAAGATGTCGTGCTGACTCTTCCGCCTCAATCATGAACACTCTTTGACAGTACTCGTCCTGAAAATTGAAATCCATTCTAAGGGTTGCAATCCACACATCATTGTCGTAGCACGCCTTCATAATTGTCCCAGGCTTTACTAACCATTTGTCTCTAGTGAAGCGATTGACATGTACTGCTGCTGCCCAACCGATTTTCTTTCCACGTAGTAATTCCTTCCCGTCAATCAACCTCATCACAC
>DAOTTD010000053.1:0-18842 GCA_034438015.1 Ktedonobacteraceae bacterium
GCGATGCTGACAGGATTAGATCATATCATTATTGGTGTCAACAATTTAGAGCATGCCGCCCACATCTTCAGCGAGAAACTGGGGCTGACAGTGAGCGGCGGCGGCACACACCCCACCGGGGGTACAGCCAATCGCATTATCGTGATCGGCGATACCTACCTCGAACTGATCGCGGTGCGCGACCCCGCCGAAACCCAACAAAGTATGCTCGTACGCCTGGCAAAGGGCGAGGGCTATCTCAACTTCGCGCTCGTTAGCGACGATGTCGCTAAAGATAGCGCGGAGATGCAGCGGCGCGGCGTCAAGGTCGTCGGACCCAACGCCGGCGCGCTGACCAGTGCGGACGGGCGTACACGGCGCTGGTCGCGCACCGATGTGGAGCGCCCCGACCTCACACAGCACTACCCGTTCCTTATACAGCATGATAGTACAGGGGCCGAACGCCGCTCTCGCCTCGCCGGTTGGAAGACGCCGCCCGAACACCCGCTCGGCGCAACCAGCGTATCGAGTGCCACGATCGCTGTGGCGGACCTTGACGAGGCCACCGCACGCTTCCAGCACATCTACGGTCTTCAAGCCTCGGACCCATTCTCCGGCGAGGTCGACGCGTGGGACGCGACGCTGGTCTCGTTCCTGCTGCCCGACGATCTACAAAGCTTCGAACTCGCGACGCCGTTGCCGACGATACTCGACCCCGCCGACGACGCCCAACATATGCCGGAGCCGGGTGCGTTCGTGGCCTACCTGCAGCGCTTCGGTGAGGGTCTTTGCCGCATCACCCTGTCCGTCGATAGCCTGGAGCGCGCGCGAGACTACCTGGACGAACACGAGATCATCTACACGTATCGCGAGCAGCCACACCCGGTCCTATGGATTCACTCCGATGAAGCCTGTGGCGCGGCACTGGTCCTGCACGAGTTCACGCCGGAGATACCACCCAGTCTGCCGCTTGATTACGGAGACACCAATCTATAAAAGAAGTTAGCGTTCAATAACGGTTCGCGACAACATAACACGCATAGGCAGGCGCCACAAATATTACACGTGAACATCTACGACTGCCGGACAATGAGGCGAATCTTATGCTTGAAGGTCTTCTCGAAGAGATCGGCCTTTTCGTAAGTGTGCTCCAGTTCCACGTCCAGGTCGGCAAGGGGACGGGCCCAGAGCAGAAGAGTCCAGGTATGCTCATTGCATAATCCTGGTTCGACGGCCAGGCGCAGGACGCGCCCATCGTGATTGAAATCGAGCGCGTCGGCGATGCGCAAGAGGGCGGCAAGAGCCGAAACGCGTCTGCGCGCGGCACGACCGAGCGCGGCAAATTCCTCGTGCTCTCTGCTCGGCAGCGCGCGGCGATGGTAGCGCGCGATACAGGCGATCTCGTAGCGCTCCTCATCGCTGAAATCGGGTAGCTTCGTCGCGTTGATCAGGCGAAAGGAGTGCTTATGATGGCGACGACTCTCCACCATCATACCCGTGTTGTGCAGCAGAGCAGCTCGCTCAAGCAGTCGCAGCTCCCGCACATCCAGCGCATGTAACGGCAGTGTTGCCTCAAATAATTGCGTGGAGAGACGTCTCACCTGGCGCGCGTGCGGCCAGTCCTCTACCTGCAAACCTCCGCTAAGATACAATTCCTCGCTTGTAGGCTCGACATAGTTCCACCAGCTCAGTTCCTCAGGCGGTTTCTGGGTCGTCATCTGCAAGTCCCTCCTTCAGGCTACCTACGGCCTGCGCTCGCTCATAAGCATCGAAGCAATCTACCCACTATGCCTATCGCATAGGTGAGATGCGCTGATATCCACGTCTTTATATATTTATGCATCTCCATCACTATATATCTTAACAATTAACCACCTCTTAAAAAAAGAGGTCGCTCTATTGCTTCTCAGCATCAGCAAGGGCATCGAGCAGTTCCTGGCGAAAATCGCGCGCCTTCAGTTCGTACCAGTGCTGGCGAAAGGCCATGTAGTGATCGTCGCGGTACCGATGCTGGTCTTGCAGAAGTGACTCCAGGCCGCGCCGCTCGTCGGCGGAGGGCGCGACTGCGGGGTCCAATACGTACGCAATCAACGCTGGATTGACCACAAAGTCTGCCTTCTTCTTTAGCTGGCGCGCGTGGGCCAGCACATATTCATAGCCCGCCCCACCATCCTGCGCTCCCATGCAGAGCCGCAGCAGCGCAATCATCACATCGCTATCGTGCAGGGAACCCAGCTCCTCCTGTATACGCTCAACCTCTTTCAAGAGAGGCGCCACGGACTCGGGCAAAGCCTCCGCAAATATTTCGAGCGTATAGCGCAAGCGTTTGGCCGCGATGCGCAGATTGTGCAGCTCCCGTATATGATAGGGATTATCGACATACTGCTCCCACTCGTAGAGCTCATCAAGGCGTATGCGCGCAATCAGGCGCGCATTCTCCCCGGTCGACGCCTGCGGGTTCAGGCCCGTCACAGTTCTAGCCTTTGCCATGCGCGTTCCCCTTTACCGGCAGAGCCACCATCTGCTGCACGAGCGTCTCATCGTCTAGCATCCGTAAAAACGCCTCAAGCTTCTTCTGATGCGCCTCGCGATAAGCGCTCAGGCGATCAATCAGCCACTGAATGCCGGGCCGGGCCTCCTCCGGCTCCCGTTCAAGCCGCTGCTGCAGACCCTCCACCATTACATCGGTATCGCGCGCCTCGCCCAGGATATCAGCGATCTCTTTGACGCGACGATAGACGCGCTTAAACCTCCTGGCATCGCAGGCCGTCTCATAGGCATCCAACACGGCGCGCAGGCGGCGTGAGGCAACGCGCATCTTATGTACCGCTTCGATATCCTCGTGCTTGAGCACCTCCTCGCGCCACTCCAACATCTTATGCGTGCGCTCCAGTAGCAGTCGATACCCCGTCTGCGCAAAGGAATCGACCAGCTCATCGCTCTGCTGGCTCTCCTGAGCGGGCGGATCATCGTCAGTCTCCTGCGCATGCTCCTTCACCCGCTGCAGCCATGCATCGCCATAGCGTGCATAGGCCAGTAGAGCGCCCTCGCGAATACCATGCGTGCTGACACGGATCTCGCCCAGTTGTAGCCGCACCATCAGGGCATTAATAATCAATGCGCCGGCGGGTAAAATGCGAGCACGCTTGATTGGCTGATCGTAGCGCTCGCTGATCGCCTCGGCATTCAGATCGCTCAGGAGTCCCTCGCAGCGCACGATCTGCTCGTAGGTCAGGCGCGTCTCCCGCTCATCGAGATCAAGTGCCCGGCGTGCTAAGAGTAGTAACGTATTAGCGCTGCCACCGGTAGCAATCAGGGCAGGCAGAAGTTGTGGCATCGGCATACCCGCAAAATAGGTAGTGAGAAAAGTGCGTGCCACCTCCAGATCTTCCTGCGAGGGCGGATCAGACTGTAGATAGCGATCGTGCAGCCATCCTGAGCCAATGGGAACCGAGGTATGCCAGGTGACGCGCCTCCGATTAGCCGTCACCAGTTCCATGCTGCCGCCTCCGAGGTCCAGCACGCCGACCAGGGAGGACGCGTGTGGTTCTTGAAAGAGCTCATAGGTTGCGCCGTAGAAGGTGAGCAACGCCTCCACCTCGCCATCGATAAGGAGGATATCCAGCCCGGTCTTTCGCCTGACATCGGAGAGGAACTGCTGACTATTACTTGCCCTGCGGATCGCCTCCGTCGCCACCACAACGGGAGGTGCAGAGGTATAGTGGGCCGCCAGTTCTTTGTAGCGGGCCAGGGTAGCGATCGCATCATCGCGTTTCTGCGGTGAGATCTCGCCGGTCGCCGTCACGCTCTCGCCGATCCGCACCAGTTCCTGCTCATCGGCCAGGATAGCCAGATCATCGGGTGCACACCTGGCCACCACGATATGGATCGTATTGCTCCCAACGTCGATCGCGGCACGAACGGTTGCATCCTGCTTTTTCATACAAAACTCCAGGTCGAGAGAGTCGTTTCTATAGAAAGGCATCCTCTATCCAGAAAGAGCACATGCCACAATACAAGTGACGGGCAGAGTGTGGCCCTCAATTTATTCTATTGGGGTTGACACTCGTATTATACCACGCTGCGAGGTATGAGAAGGAGGGGAGCGTCTAGTAGAGAGCTGGCGGCCCACAAAAAGCGCCACAAAGGGTATTGACAAGCCATAAGAGATACAGTAATATAAGTCACGTCCACCGCGAATGGACTGGTACGAGCCGAAGTGGTGAAATCGGTAGACACGCAACGTTCAGGGCGTTGTGCCTTAACTGGCATGGGGGTTCGAGTCCCCCCTTCGGCATAGCAAAGAGAGACGGGAAGCAGTTCTATGAAAGAGCCTCCCGCCTTGTTTTATTGAACATATCTATTTATCCACGATAGCGCGAATTGAAGAGGTGAGGGCATAACTGAGGACAAAACGCTTATAAGAGCAAAATCATACAGACGCGGCATCACCCTCATCCTCATTCCCATCACCAAACACATCCTGCCACTTATCTACAACATCCTTCTGCATTGACGGAAACAAGTGACCATAAATGCCAAGCGTGATAGAAATGTCACTATGCCCTAGCAACTCCTGAATAACCTTCGGGTTAATTCCCATACTAATCAAGATCGTTGCAGCACTATGACGCAGGTCGTGGAAGTGCATATGAGGAAGCTCAGCCCGTTCTAATATCTTTTTAAACATCCTGAGTACATGAATAGGGTTGAGATATCCGCCAGTCAGATCAGGAAACACCAAATCACGACCCTCCCAGGCTTCCCCCACCTTTAGACGCCGTTCCTCTTGCTTCATTCTATGCTGCCTAAGCACATCAACAAAGAAAGCTGGCAGGTCAATGGTACGCTTTCCCGCTTGTGTCTTCGGCTCATTCTGAACATATCCATAGCCAGGAATGTAGTCCACCGTATGAACCACATGCAAGACCCGCCGTTCAAGATCAACATCCGACCAGCGCAACGCTATGATCTCGCCTTTGCGCATACCAGTAATAACCGCCATCATCAGCACCACCTCCAAACGATGGCCCTGTATACCTTCCAACAGCCTCTTAGCCTGCTCCAACGTCAACGGCGTACCTTCCCGACTGACAACACGAGGAGAGTCAAGAAGATCACACACATTCCTTGATATATAATTCCAGCGCACCGCATGTTTGAGAGCCAGATGCAGAACCCCATGTATCTCGTGGACTGTTTTTGAGAAGAGGCCATCCTTACGCTTTTTCGTATAAAATCGCTGAACCTGCTCAGGCGTTAATTTCTGTAACCAAACCTCGCCCAAATCAGCAGCAATATACCTGATGAGCTTTTTATACTTCACATATGCGCTAATACGTATGTTATCCTTATATACATTTTCTATCCAATTCTACAAATATTACTTTAATTTCCGCTGTGGCCCGTTTGCCAATGTTCCCTTTTCAAGTTCGCGCAATACCTCACTTTTCTTTCTGACAGCCTCTTGGTTCGTCTTACAATAGAACTTCTTACGCTGACCAGGAGCAACCGAAACTTCGACAACCCACCTATCACGCTCAGGCACGTAATAAATTGATCCTTCATTATGCCCACGACGCTTATCTGCCCGACACCAGGAGGGCACGCCGCCTCTGAATTGGGTTCAAAGGCCTGGGAGAACATGCTGTTTTCACCAAGGTGCATCGTCCTTTCCTGATCGGTTTCTCGCGAGATTTTTTCGCCAGAGGGCTTGACAAATTCTATGGCTTCTATTCACACCAATCTGGGCAACGCTTTGCGCAACTCCTACACCGATTTCCATGATGTGCAGGAATTGGAAGAGGCCATAACACATTATCGCTCGGCTTTGGATTTGAATAAGGGAGATATAGCAACAAATTCAGCAAACTATTACCATCGCAAGCTACCACCTCTCTCTGTGAAAGCAAGGCTACATTGGATGCAGTCTGGAAGGAGCTTCCTCAAGCAACAATCGCCCATTTCGCCTGCCATGGATACTTTAATCCTAAAAAACCATTGGACTCTGAGCTATGGTTGGCCAACAATACAGGTGGCCGATATCGGTTGCGGCACGGGCCGGTCGAGTATCGCTCTGATTCGTGTCAAGACCAAATATTCCGAAGGTACAGTGGAAGGTGTTTCCAGTTGCTTCCGACTTTTTCCGAGGTTACAATGGAAAGTGATGTCATTCCGAAGTTACAAAAGAATTCGCAAATAGCTGTAAAGCTCCTACGTAGAAAGGACACACACATGGACCCGGCAATTAAAAAGCAAGTGCTCCGCCAGTTCACCTATGGACTCTTCGCTATCACCTGCAGCGAGGGCGAAGAGGTCAACGCATTCACCGCCAACTGGCTGACCCAGGTCTCATTCGATCCACCAATGCTCGCCGTCTCCGTAGAGAACGCTTCCAAGTCTTTGCCGATGATTCAGCGCAGCCGCAAATTCGCGGTCAATGTGCTGCGCACAGGGCAGCGCGAACTGGCTGGGGCGTTGGGCAAGTCGGCACTGAAATATCCACAGAAGCTCGCCTCCATCGCCTATGAAACGCGGGGAGATGGCTTTATCGTATTGCCAGAAGCGCTCTCCTGGGTCGGCTGCTCCGTACAACAAACGCTACTCACGGGCGACTCTACGCTGATCGTCGCAGAGGTCGTCGACGCGGGTATCGTCGCGGAGGGACAGCCACTCACGATGAAAGAGACTGGCTTCCGGCATGCAGGCTAATGTTTGACAATACCGCTTTATTTCTCCTGGGAAGAAAGATCCATCTTCTCAGGAGTCTTTCCAATCCAAGGAGTTGTTCGCATGCAAAGTAGGAGCAATGTCTCCTCAGATGCCGGTACCATTCAGGCCGATTGTTCGTTTTGTCAACGGAGCCGCATCGCTAACTATATACTCAAAGAGACACCAGGCTTTCGTATTCTTGCCGACCATGCCCCGCTCGTGCCGGGCCACACGCTCATTGTCCCGATTAACCACTATACCTGCTACGGCGATGTTCCCGCGTCTCTGGATGAGGAGTTGCTGGCGCTGAAGCACGAGGTGCAGGCGTTTCTGACGCGCTTCTATGCTTCAGTGGTCTTCTGGGAACATGGCATCTTTCGCCAGACCGTCTTTCACGCCCACCTGCACTGTTTCCCCTTCGGAACGGAGACGCGCTACGATCCCTCCGCAGGTCTGCACGAGCTGGTGGTTCATGCGCAGAACGATATTCGGACATGGCATAAAACTCATGGGTCATACTTCTACCTGGAGGACGCCAATAATCCCTATCTCTTCGCACCCAGGATGGATGCCTATTCGAGCATCATTCAGGAGGTGCTCGTGCCTGGTGCGCTCGCCCATAGCAGCCATACGGGCTGGCGTTCACAACAGCAACGGCGGGTGGAGGGCGCGCCGCTTATCGAGGCGTTAAAGGCGAAATGGCAGCAGTTTCAACAACAGGAGGCGAGTTATGCCGATCAAATCAATTCGTGACGCGTTCGTGGTCGCGAACGACGTCACTCTTCACATGTTACAATGGGGCGACCAGGGACAAACTCTCGTCTGCGTACACGGCGTTACGGCGAACGCGCTCAGTTTCCAGGCGCTCGCCGATGCGCTATCCAACAGGCATCGCATTATCGCTTTTGATATACGTGGACGCGGCGATAGCGATAAACCACAGACAGGCTATAGCATTCCCATCTACGCAAGCGACCTGGCGGCGCTGATCGGCGCGCTGGGATTGGAGCGCCCGGTGATCGTCGGACACTCGCTCGGCGCATTGGTTGGTCTCTATTTCGCCGCGCACTATCCCGACAGGCTCAGCAAGCTGGTGCTGATCGATGGAGGCGCACCGTTGCCCTGGAAGGGCTACGACGATCAGCCCGCGTGGTTGAAAGCCAGTATCAGCCGTATCGGCATGTCCTTTCCTTCGTTCGCTGAGTTCATCGCGCGTATGAAGGCAGCTCCATTCCTGGCGCCGTACTGGAACGAATATATGGATCTCTACTACCAGCACGATGTGCATACAAATCCTGATGGCTCGGTCGCGACGAAGACGTACAGAGAAGCTGTGGTCGAGGAGGCCCGGCGCCTGTACGAAGGCCGACCGGAGGATCAATGGCAAGCGGTACAGGTTCCAACGCTCTTGCTACGTGCGGGACAGGGATTGACCTCCGACAACGATCAACTCCTGACGGAGGACGATGTGAAGGCCGTTCAGCGGGGCATTCGGAATGTTCGCTACGTCAATTTTCCGACGCTGAACCACTACACCATCAATTTCGGCGTTGAACCGGGACCGGCGCAGGAGATTGGTACATTTGTTGACGAGGAGTAAGCTCAGAGCCTTGTATTACCTGCCAGGCCCACTCAAACGCTCGCCAATCTGCTCCATCCATGTGAGCACATCGGCACTTATTGCAACGTGTTTACCACCATAGCGTTCGGTGGTGTAGGCGCGCGTCAGTTCGTCCAGCATCTCGCGATCAGGCAGCATATCTTCCTGTAGAGGAGCACCTGAAGACGCCCTTTCGATGAACGCGCTCAGGCGTTTTTGATACTCGACCGGCGTCTCTTCAGGTCGTCTTCCCAGGTCCGCACGCGCCATCGCCTGCAAAAGTTCACGATAGCGCGCGCGGGCGGATTCCGGGTCAAGAGGCTCAAGGACGACCTCCTCTACATTCTGCGCTTGCAGGCTGTGCTCCTGCCGGCGCTCCCTGAGAACTTCACGGACCGATAGCGCCTCGCGTACCTCCTCCTCACTATCCACTTCTAGCGATGGACGCGCCTGGCGCAGGACCGCGCGTACGATGAGAAACAGCACCAGCAACAGAACCACAACAAGCACAATGCGCCCTGCCACGAATACCCAGGAAGGCAACAGATAATTTGGAGGCGGTCTGCTACTACCGGACACGCCACGCACCTGTGACGGCGGTACCAGCACAGGCCCCGCTTGATTGTGAAATAGCAACCCAACGAGCCCTACAATGGACACAATAAGCCATATGATGGCATAGAGTATCCAGGCAACGAGCGTGCCGAAGAGTTCCCAGATGGGGAACAGCAGCGCCTGAATGGTCCTAAACGAAAACGTCTCAAGTGCAACGGCCCCGGCGACCGTTAGCCCCCAGAGAAAGGTCAGCGCCACGAGCCAGCTCCGCGTCGGGTCTATCTGTGAGATCCCTTGTCGCGCCTGTTCCCTCCTGATGACACCGAGGCGCGTAAACGAAAGCCCGATCAGGCCACTCAGGAAGAACAGCGGCAGTGCGGAACTGAGCAGATCGGCAATCGATGCCAGTTCAGTACCATCGAGTATTGAGATGCACAGCATAAATAGCAGCACAGCCAGACCCAGTTTAAAAACCAGGATCAGTTGCTCGTCGCTCAACCCGACCCTCGCTTTATCTATTGCGCGCTTCCAGCAAAAGATCACCACCGCCAGAATGACTAGCGCTGACGGCAGGCTGAGCGTCGCTATATTCGTTACCAGCGCCACCGCATATGCCACTATAATCCCCAACACTGAGAAGACGTTAGCAACTATCCCGCTTAGTTCATGGAGCTTGCGGTAATTGATAAACATGCACCACCACTGCAAACCCAGCAACAGCAGCGTGACGCCCACCTCGCCCAGTGGCAGAGGAGTACCGGCTCCAGCGCCTAAAAATGCGAGGAACGCCAGCAGCAGAACGAGCGCCTGCGTCTCCATGATGCAGGTAGACACAGGCACGACGAAGACTTCAATCCAGTTGAAGGCTGGTCGCACTGATGCCATCGCGTCCCCCGTGATCTGCGACGATTTCACGCCATCTCTCCTTTCCGCCAGGGTAGTGCAGCGGCAGATCGTACGTCTCTGCTTTAAGTTCATGCTCCACGTCACCGGTCAGCACCAGGTGCATAGCCGCGCCGCGCACGCGCAGATCCAGCAGGCGCTCAACCGTCGCATCATTCAGTGTGCCCGCGGCGCTGATCAACACCACGGTCGTGCCGAGCGGGAACATACTCTCTTCCATCTCAATGACACGCTCGATGACCGAATTGTTGCCCGGCAGCAGACGAGCCATGGTCGAGAGCAGACGCTCCTGCTGGTCTGCATCCAACGAAAACGGCACGCGTACGACAGGCACGGAGACCTCCGTCGTCAAGAGCATCTCGGCCTGCTGAGCATCTTGCGGCGCGACATCCTGAGAGATCTCCTCAAGCGGCGACATCATGATCGAGCAATTCGCCAGCAGGCCCACCTGGTAGCCTTCCTCAAGCGCCCATACCGCCAGCGAGGCAGCCGCCGTAATAGTTAGCTCCTGAAGCTCTATATCGATCCCCTTGCCCGCATCGGCATAGTTCCAGGCGTCCAACAGGAGCAACAGGCGTCGCATACTGCCGGGTTCGTAGAGCTTGCTACGCAGCGTGCCCGCGTGAGCGCTCGCTTTCCAGTGAATACGACGCGGATCATCGCCCGGCAGGTAATCGCGCACACCCACGGTACGCAATGGATCTTCGAGCAGGCGCCGCTCCGATGCGTACTCCCCGAAGGGATGCACCGATGATAGCCCCAGCGTCTCTAGTGGTGCAATCAGTGGATAGACCAGCAACGTCTGACCAACTGACAGCTTCACCTCAGTTTCGAGCCAGCCAAAGGGATCACTGCTCTTTAGCCTGACTGGACCGAAGAGATGCAGGCCACGCGTATCACAGCGCATACGATAGCGGCGCGTCACTCGCTGGAAGGGCCACAAAAGCCACGTGCCGATGAGCGTATCCTGCTCGGTCTTCTGCAACCGTACAGCGCGTCGGGAGAGGATCGCGAGCGGCGGCGTGATCTTATTCTCGACCGTGAGCCAGGGCAGGGGCAACAATTTGCGGTTCTCGATACTCACAGAGAATATAATACCCTCACCAAAGAAGACCTGCCTCCGGTCCACCTGCTGGCGCACAACCAGGTGATGTAACGCCTGACGATACCAGAGATCTGGCACCAGGCCAACCATGCCCACAAAGAGAGAGGCCAGGAACGCCAGTGGTAGCCGCAGCAGTATACTCAAGAGAAAGAGTATCGCTGCCAGGATATACCAGTTGCGGCGCTTCTTGAGCAGCCCCTCGTCGCGATCTATTGAGAAGATGTCCGTTTTCATGACACTACACTCTCTACGTCAAATGCTCTTATGTTTACTAGAACACCTATCACGCTCCGCATCTATATAATACCATATAAAACGTGATACTTCATCAGCATTTTTAAGTGTTTATTACGCTTTTGCAGGTGGTGATGCAATGTGCTCCACGGGAACAGGGGTCACCTGGAGGATCTCGTTCACGATCTCCAGCGTACGCAGGCCGCGCATGCGTGTGCGCGCCGTGGTGAGCAGGCGATGAGCCAGCACAAATGGAGCCAGGAACTTCACATCGTCAGGTTGCACAAAATCGCGGCCCCGCATAGCTGCGTACGCCTCGCAGGCGCGATAGAGGGCCAGCGTACCACGCGGACTGGCACCGAGTTGGACAGCGGCGTGTTCGCGCGTCGCGCGTACAATCGCCAGCAGATAGCGCTCTACCTCGGGCTGCCAGTGGACCTGCCGAACTACGTGCTGCAGGGCCAGTATCTGCTCCGCGCTCGTCACCAGCTGAAGGGACTCAAACGGCTCAACATTTTTGAAGCGATGCAGAATCGCCTCTTCTTCGTCAAGGGAAGGATAGCCGACCTGGACGCGGAGCAGAAAACGGTCCAGTTGCGCCTCGGGCAGCGGGAATGTACCCTCTAGCTCGATCGGATTCTGCGTCGCCAGCACCAGGAACGGTTTCGGCAAGACCATCGACTCGCGCTCGACCGTTACCTGGCGCTCGGCCATAGCCTCCAACAGCGCAGACTGTGTGCGCGGCGTCGTGCGGTTAATTTCATCGACCAGGAGCAACTGACCAAAGATGGGGCCATGGCGAAAGACGAACTCGTTGCGCTTCTGATCGAAATAACTGACGCCGGTGATATCAGTGGGGAGTAGATCGGGAGTGCCCTGAATGCGCTGGAAGGTCGCACCCAGAGAGCGTGCCAGGGCCTTCGCCATCACGGTCTTGCCCATTCCCGGTACATCCTCTATCAGCACGTGCCCATCACTCAGCAGCGCCACCAGCAGCAGATCGATCACATCAGTCTTGCCCACAATCACGCGCGAGACGTTGTCACGGATCGCCTCTGCCAGATGTTTTACTGTATGGAGAGAAGGCGTGTGATCAGTCATCAGCATACGACCCCAATCTATGAGATACAGACATAAGAACGAGGTTCACTTCCCTCTTTTCCAACATCTCTCTTGATTATACAACCGTAGTGGGGAGAGAAGCAGGCTGATCAATATAGTAATGAAGAATCCTCGATTTTTCTCCCTTCGGAATATTCTCCCCAAAAGATCTATCATCTAGCAGAGATCATATGGTATAATAAGTAAGCATCTATATGCTATTTACATATATATCGCGTGATCGGCCTCAACTCGCCTTCCACGAGCAAATGGTATACTGGAAGGTGCCCGTCTTTTTGGCAAAGAACGATTGGAGGAGAAACTAATGGCGACAATTCGCAAAGTTGGTGTTGTCGGATGTGGTCTCATGGGCGGGGGCATTGCCCAGACGTTTGCTCAGAACGGTTATGAAACGATTGTGAGCGAGGTCAACCAGGAGCTGCTCGATAAGGGTTTAAAGCGTATTTATGGCGAATGGGATAAGCTGGTGCAGAAGGGCAAAGCTACTCAAGGCCAGGTCGATGAGTACCGCTCGTTACTGCATGGCACACTCAACCGGGAAGAGTATGCTGGTTGCGATCTGGTGATCGAAGCGGTCGTCGAGAAAATGGAAGAGAAGATCAAGCTCTTCACCGCACTCGACCATATCTTAGGACCAGAGGCACTGCTGCTCAGCAATACCTCATCGTTGAACATCACGCAGATGGGCGCGGTGACAAAACGGCCAGACAGGGTTGCAGGGATGCACTTTTTCAATCCCGCGCCCGTCATGAAGCTGGTAGAGGTTGTACAGACTATCTCTACTTCGCAGGAGACCGTAGAAACAATCAAGGGGTTTGCGCGCTCGCTGGGCAAATCGCCGGTGGTCGCAAAAGATCAGGCCGGCTTTATCGTCAATTTCCTGCTCATCCCCTACCTGCTGGCCGCGATACGCATGCTGGAGAATGGGCAAGCGTCACGCGACGATATCGATACCGCTATGAAGCTGGGTTGCGGCTATCCTATGGGACCTTTTACGCTGCTCGACTACGTTGGACTCGATACGACCATGTGGGCGGCTGACGCGATCTACGAGGAGTTCAAGGACCCACTCTACGCTCCGCCCCCTTTGCTGCGACGCATGGTGCAGGCTGGCATGTTAGGCAAGAAGAGCGGCAAGGGCTTTTATAACTACCAATAATAGTAGCTACTCAAGCATAGCTCCATCCGGTAAAGGCGGCTGCCGCAGCGGGACGGGCGAGGATTGGATGATCGTTGTCGTGGTTGAGCCATACAAAAGGAAAGCATCGAGCAGTCGATCAAGCTGATCGATGGCGGGGATGTACACCTTGAGAACGAAACAATCCTCGCCCGTCACGCGATGACACTCCACGACCTCGGGAATCTGCTGCGCCAGTTCTGCAATTCTGGGCAGTTGTCCTGCGTTTGGCCGAATGCGCACGTAGGCAGCTATCGGCAATCCGAGCGCCACAGGATTGAGTTCCAGGCGATACCCGCGAATCACGCCAGCCTCCTCCAGGCGGCGAACGCGCTCAGTGACGGCGGGCGATGACATACCCACACGACGACCAAGCTCAGACATGGATAGACGAGGATCGCGCTGCAGTTCCTCCAGCACCCTGATATTAACAGCATCGATCTCCCCATTGAACGATGTATAAGTAAACATCCGTCTTTTCTTTACATCCCCATACATAAATTTCTCCAACTCCTTAAAATCTCCATGTATTTTTGCTGATTACCATTGTATCATATAGAAAAGAAGTCAGCACAAGGAGACAACATGTTGCAAATGAAAAAAGCGAACGTGACGAATAGAATTCCGCCACATGTGTACTTTTTTGTAAGCGCCATTTTTCATTACCTGGGACCCGCCTTTGCGGTGCTCCTCTTCTCCAGCGTCCCGGTCCTCGGAGTGGCATGGTTCCGCATTGCGAGCGCCGCCGTCGTCTTTGCACTCTGGCGACGACCCTGGCGCACTTTCATGCGTATGCCCTGGAAACAGCGCCGTACCCTGCTCACGCTGGGCGTTGTACTCGCATTTATGAATGCCTGCTTCTATCTCGCCATCTCGCGCATTCCGCTGGGAACGGTTGGTGCTATAGAATTTCTCGGTCCTATCGCGTTGGCAGCCCTGGGAGCACGGACGCCGCGCAATATCGTCGCCCTGGTTCTGGCGACGGGCGGCGTCTGGCTCCTGACGGATGTGCGTATCGGTGGAGAGCCGCTTGGATTTGTCTTCGCCTTCGCCAACTGTGCCTTCTTCATGCTCTACGTCGTGCTCGGCCACCGCATTGCCCAGGACGGTGGGTCCGCCGGCATCGATCGGCTCGGCGCCTCCATGCTCATCGCGTTGATCACCATTACGCCGATCGGGATCGGTAGCGCCCTGCCGGCGTTTACACATCCAGTGTTGCTGCTGGCGGGCATCGGCGTTGGCATCTGTTCATCGGTCATTCCGTATGTGTGCGACCAGCTCGCCATGGCCCGTCTGCCGCGCGCGACATTTGCGCTTCTGCTCTCGCTGCTGCCCGCGTCTGCCGCGGTGATCGGCGTTCTAATCCTGCACCAGATTCCAACACCGATAGAGGTTGCAGGTATCCTACTCGTCGCCGGTGGGGTCGCGCTGCACAGAGAAGCCGAGGCACAATCTCACGCTGAGAAAGCCTCCAATGATTCACAGGGAGAAGCTGTGCAATACGTAAAAAAGAGGGCGTGATGCCAGGTTATTCACGCCATAAAAAGGACGTGACGTAGAGTCACGTTCCTTTTTCATAGCGATACGTTATTCGGGATTAGTATCGCGCGGCGGCAATGGCTTATCAGTAGCATAGACATAAGCACTATCGCCGGGCAGATCATCGGCGTCAGTAGCGCGCGGCGGCAATGGCTTATCAGTAGCATAGACCCTGGCACGTCGAGGTCCAACATAGCGCTGGGGAGTGGAAATGACCTCGTCTCGATGATAGGAGCCGCTGGCATCGGTGTTGATACCAGGAGAGTTGGGGCCATAGTTATAGTGGCCCGTCTCAGCCGGCGAGAGCGGTCCACGCGCAAACATCGGTATGCCAGTTAGCACCGGCCTGCTCGTCTCCGGCATATCGAAGTACAGATCGTTGGGAACGCTATCCAGGCCCCTGGCAAGAAGATCGTCCTCGCTCACCGTCAGGCGCAGCACATTATTTTTTACCTCGTCCTCGATGACCGTTACTGGTACATAGAGTGCCTTCCCAAACAGTCCACCGCGCTCGGCAAGTATGTAGCGGTCGAAACGTGCCTGTACCGTCCCAAGCCATACCCTATCCTTATCAACAACCTCCTGGCCGATCGAGTAGCGCGAGGCAAAGCCGGGCGCAGAAGAAATAGCGATATATTCATCCTGTTGCGGGGCCATCGGATCTTCCAACGCCCAGCCTAAAATACCGATCAAGACAAAGGGGGCGCCAACAACGGTGAGCCAGGGATTGCTCGGAAAGAACAAAACGCCTGATAGGGTGACCACCAATGCAACACTTAAAATGAATGGCCACAGGCTGGGATTAGGCAGATGGACGTGATGTTCTCCCCCCCCCACTTCTTCATGCTGCTCTTGAATGGACGTCGATAACTCGTCCGCTGTAAGATTAGTACTTTTAAGAGAACTATCCATAACATATGCGCGGCGGGGACTGCCTACTTCAGCTGGCAGAGGAAGCCGTGCCTCTCCTTTCTATTCCTTGCACTCTCTCGGTATATATGGTAGAGTTTCTGTATGCAGAGCCTACAAGGCGCAGGAACGTGGCATGCAGGTGGTCAAGGTGGACCCGAGACACACCAGTCAAACCTGCTCGTTCTGTCATTTTCAACACCGCTCCAATCGTCGGTCTCAATCGCTGTTCAAATGTCGAGAGTGTAGCTACACCCTCAATGCTGATCTCAATGCCAGTTACAATATTCGAGAGAAGTACCTCTCGTCTCTTGCCAGCCTCGGTACATCCTTCGCTGGTGGGTCGACGTCAACCGGCCTCTCGTTCCACCCTGGAACAGGGTAGGAGCAAGCCGCCTGCTTCTCGCTGGCGGTTGTTGACTGAGCTCTCACTTTCCTTGAAATGTAGTACGATCTTCCTGCTACTAAGCATACCAAATAAGTGGAAGCTGTGCAAGCAGTTGCGAATATTGCACGCCTGCACAGCCACTTTCTCTCCCACTACTGCATAGACATATGCACCGGCGACTGGGCCTCCTGAAGCAGCAGACCTTCCTCGTAGATGTGCCGGACCACGTCCTCGATCTCCGGCTCCTGGAACGTGACATCGCGCAGGCGATAGCGAGCACCCAGCCATGATACAAGCTCGTGCGCGGGCAGGGCACCGCGTCCGAAGGTGAGCCAGAGGCGCGGCCCCTCTGCCTTGACCAGTTGGACGCCTGTTGGCAGTTCGCGCAGTACAGGTCGGCCCTCATCGTACGGCAACGCGGCCAGTTCGGCGGCATCCAGTACGGCGATGAGGATGCGCTCGCCGCCGAAGCGTGCGCGAATATCGGCAACGCTACCATCGTAGAGCTTGCACCCGTGATCGATGATTACCATGCGCGGGCAGAGCGTTTCTACATCGTCCATGTCGTGTGTCGTCAGCAAAATCGTGGTACCGTACTCAGCGTTGATGGAGAGCAGGAACTTGCGGATACGCGCCCTGGCTACCACGTCCAGCCCGATGGTCGGCTCATCGAGGTAGAGCAGTTCGGGATCGTGCAGCAGTGCAGCGGCAAGGTCGCCACGCATGCGCTGGCCGAGCGACAGTTGACGCACAGGCGTATCAAGGAACTCTTTCAGGTCCAGCATCTCGCGCAGGCGCTCGAAGTTGGCGTTGTAGCGTGCCTCTGGAACTCGGTAGAGGTGACGTAGCAGGCGCAGCGAATCGACCAGGGGCAGATCCCACCAGAGCTGGGTGCGCTGCCCGAAGACGACGCCGATGCGCGCCGCCAGTTGCCTGCGCTGCTGCACCGGTACCAATCCAGCTACCCGTATATAGCCGCCGGTCGGCCTTAGAATGCCCGTCAGCATCTTAATCGTCGTACTCTTGCCCGCGCCGTTCGGTCCCACCAGGCCGATCATCTCGCTGCGCTCCACTTGCAGGTCCAGCTTCTGCACAGCCTCGACGGTGCGTACTTCGGGATCGACGACACTACGCAGTCCGCCCAGAATGCCAGGTCGTCTGCGCGCGAGGCGAAACGTCTTATTTAATCCTCTCGCTTCGATCATTATTCCCATTAATAACTCCTTTTAGCGAACATAGCGAACAATGCTTATGGGCATACGTAATAGCTAATTTCCAGTACTCTGATAGTGGCGAACTCCAAAGCGCCACACGAACCCACCCACCAGAGTGAAATAAGCATAGAGGCTGAATGATCTAACGAAGAATAAGGGTGATCAATTATGGCAATGCGCGCTTGAAGAAAAATACGCCGCGCTCCGCGCTTATCACTTCCCAGCGATCGAGGCCAAGTTGAGCAAGCGCCTGTTCCCACGCTTCTGGCTGAATGGTGAAGCGCTGCGTGTGCGTCGGATTAAAAAAGCAGATGGTGCATTCGTTGCGCTCGGAGGTGTAGAGGCTGAGCTGGCAGTATTCCCATTGGTGTTGCTGCTGTGGCATAAGGACATTCCTTTCCGTTCATGATCATGTTTCCCCCTTCTCGTTCTAGAACAAACAGGAGCGCGTCCCTACTCGACTTCCTGCTCCTTTAATTGAGACAACTGGTTGTTCGTACTCTCACTGCGTTGATTACTGGAGTCCGGAGCTGGCGTGCCTGGATGAGCACGCTCGAGAGGCAATTGCTGGTGATGGTACAGACGATTGGAGAGGAGTGCATGATTGGCGGTCATCGCAACCTGCATCGATTCGATGATACGTTCGAGCTGCTCTATGCTCGTAAATACTTCCTGGATGTTTGAGATGTTTCCAGTATAGTTCTGTCTTCCCTGCGTCAGATCGTTGCGCAGAATGTGTAGTTGCGTCAGTAGATCATGCTCGGTATGTTTGACTATCGACTGAACGGCCTCCTCAAGGGTGGAGAGCCGTTCGCCGATCGACCTATCGATTACCTCCACCAGATCTTCCCACGATACCTCCGTCTGTACTTCAATGGTATCAATGCCTGCATGCTCTTCGATCTCATATGTCTGCGGTGACTCTGCAGGCTGCAGGGGTAGGCGCTGATTAATCAGTTGTTCGATCGCCAATAATTGCGCTGCCAGGGCACGTTCGATCGTAGCTTCGAGCATCTGCTGTTGCTGCTGCTGCAATTGCTCGATCTCCTGATTGATTGACTGCGTGATGTGTTCCTGCTGGCCTTCGAGTCGCTGGATAAATGCGTTTTTTAATCGGTCCCGTTGGTCTGATAGGCGCGAGGGAAGGCGACGCAGCAGATCCTGCTGAACGGAGGAGAGGCGTTGCTCAAATTCGCGCCGGAGCACATTCATACGTTGGTCAAAAGAACGCTCCATTTCACGGCGATGAATAGAGAGTTTCTGCTCCAGGATGGTATTGAAGGATTGCAGTTCATCCTTTGTAAACGACATGATCCAGGCCCTTCTTAATTTAATTGACGATCAATACTTACGTATGCTGCTCAGCCATCAGTATAAAAACTTATGTGAAGATGTGTCAACGAGAA
>DAOTTD010000054.1:0-2748 GCA_034438015.1 Ktedonobacteraceae bacterium
AGTCACACACGCATGAGCCTTGCCAGTCTGTTTGGGACCTGGATCGCCCAACATCTCAACCCTTTCCACCAATGTTTGGCGGCCCTCTCTACGAAATCTTCTTTGGGTCAAGTCTGAACAGATACGCCTGGACAGCAAGATCCAGACAATGGGAGGATCGGAGCTTGACACGCTGGATGATGCACAACTGGCACAGAAAGCAGAAGAAACAACCGTCTTTGGCCGCATTACGCCGCAGCAAAAGGAGCGTTTGATCCAGGCCCTGCGCAGTCGCAACCACTATGTGGCAATGATCGGCGATGGCGTGAATGATATCCTCTCGCTCAAACAGGCAAATGTAGGTATCGCCATGCAGAGCGGCAGCCAGGCAACGCGAGGGGTGGCCGACCTGGTATTACTTCAGGATACGTTTGCCTCGCTCCCACCAGCCGTGCGTGAGGGGCAGCGCATCCGCAATGGCATGCAGGATATATTGCGGCTCTTTCTAGCGCGTGTTGGCTCCGTAACCCTGCTTCTCGTCTCCATTGCATTTGTCGGCGGCTTTCCCTTCCAGCCCCGGCAGACCTCTCTACTCACCTTCTTCACTGTAGGGGTGCCGACGCTCGCCCTGGCATATTGGGCACGCCCTGAACGTGTGCCCAGGAAGGGCTTGGTCCGCATGCTAGCCCGTTTTGTCCTGCCTGTGTCCTTGACAATGTGCCTGGTCGCTCTTGGCGTCTATCTCGCCGTGCTAATTCCTGCATCTCTCCGGTTACCCGTGCCAGCAAATCCCTATCGCGAGGGGGCATTGCCGCTGGCACAGACTGCTATCACCGTGTTCACCGTCTTTTGTGAATTGCTCCTGGTGCTCTTTGTTGAGCCACCGAGCCGTTCCAGGTCAGGACAGAACAGCAAGTACGGCAACTGGCATCCCTTGCTCCTGGTCCTGGGCCTGTTTGTGTGTTTTCTCGGTGTGCTCGCTCTCCCGCCACTGCGTGTGCTATTCAATCTGCAAGCATTGGATCTGATGACGTACCTGGTGATCAGTGGTGCCACACTACTCTGGACCCTCCTCATAGGGGGTATCTGGCATTTTCACGTGTTCGAGCGCTTTTTTCAACTGTAGAGGTATCCTGGATGCCGCTTCTTTGTTCTTCAGGAGAGGCATGTGGGATGGGATTCTCTCGACTTTGCCGTCTTTCATACACGGCAGCGATATGTCTGCTTCCCGTTGGGTGCCCGGCCGTTGCGTACGAGCGCATCGCTTTGACAATGCGGACAATGAACCGTGATCGTTACTATACTATTCTCCCTCTCTCAACATGCTGCCCTGCTACTCTAGTATATCATTCTCTTTTTAGCCACTACCCACGACCCTACCTGCAGTTGAAGCACTGGCTGACGTGTATCCGCTCTGTCAACTACACCTTCGTCTCTGTTCAAAAGCGCATTTGCATATTCAACCATGGCGGCAGCATACCCTGTCTCCGCATCGCTGAGCAGTGATGTCTGCACGTTCGTGAGCCAGGCATGCTCAAGCTGGAGATTACCATACTGATGAGGTGATACCATTGCACCATCTCTTGTAAAGGAAGATATGCTCCGCTCTATCCGATTTTCATACTATGAATAGACCTCCTCTTGCTGAGGCTTTGCGGAGGCGCTACTGATGGCTACCTGAAGCATTATATGAAGAATAGTACTCTATACGAGTACTTTGCATAAAGCTGCACAGGTGAAACAGGGTGAGGCAAAATTGACGAAACAAGTGCGGAGATTTGTGCATATCCTGTGATTTGAGGCGGGCGTGGGGATAGCAGTCCTGATCTGTGTCGGATTGATGAAGGTCGTATCACCAACCTTGTGATATCACTCTTCTGCTATATCCATCGGCCCTTCACTTCCTCTCTCCTATCTATCCCTCAGCCTGACCTCAGCTTGACATCAACAAGATTTGCTATCATGTGACCATGAAAGAAGGAAAAACAGGAAAGCATATCGCAGGAGGAAAATAAACTATGAAAATGATCGTTATCGGCAATCGTCGTTCCTGGTGGTCGCAGGCAGTACGAGGGTTTATTGCTCTCCTCTTCGGCCTGGGGGCCATTGTCTGGCCTCATCTCACTCTTATCGCATTGGTGTTTCTCTTCGGCGCATTTGTCTTACTGGATGGAATCTTGGCAGCCATTGCTGCACTGGTAGAGCGCCGCCTGTATCGTCACTGGTGGATCATCCTGCTAGCAGCCTGTCGGAGAGACAAGCCCAGTTCTTTGTATCAACGATGAAGTATAAGACTACTAAAAAACGCATGATGCTTCGTTTATCTAATGAACAGTAGGAGGAAATAGTCCAAAAACCGAGAGAAAAAGAGGCAACCTAATCTGACGATGAGAAACGACTTTTTCTGAAGATCATCCTCAACTCCTTTGGTTCTTGGCATCCCTGATCTCTTAAAAAGGGTATGTTTCTCACGATGAAAGGAAATCTCCTATGGCGATTAGAGTCGTTGGCTTTGACAATGTTCAAGTGGTTGACTTCAGTCCTAATCCCGCTTCAGGAAGCCTCTTCCTGATTACCGGCGTGGCAAAGATCGAGTTTCGTGGTAGCACGACACCTGATTCAGACGGATGGACGAGGGACATCTGTTCCTTCGACGTTCCTACTCCTCGTGGTCAGCCCTTCCTATTCAAGGGTGCCGTTGTTCGTGCCTCAGCCCTCGTCGTCCCAGCCACCGTGCAAAACGTCGGAAGCGCCGATATTGGCTTTGGG
>DAOTTD010000055.1:0-11142 GCA_034438015.1 Ktedonobacteraceae bacterium
CAGTCACACACGCATGAGCCTTGCCAGTCTGTTTGGGACCTGGATCGCCCAACATCTCAACCCTTTCCACCAATGTTTGGCGGCCCTCTCTACGAAATCTTCTTTGGGTCAAGTCTGAACAGATACACGAGGGGCCGCGTATAGCATTCTTTCAGCAGTCAGTGTATAATAACACTACTATTTACAGGTGATTTTGTAGCTTTACTACAAAGCATTGAAGAATGTCGTTCATTTTCGGGCGTTTGCTTACGCTGCTTTGCCTTTTAGTGCTAGCGAGGAGAGTGTTCCTTGAGCCGCGTGCTACTCGTTCCTGAGCCGGGCCAACTGGTGGATGTCCGGCACCGCCGCTATGTGGTTGTTGAGGTGTCTCCCAGTACGCTTCCACTTCCCGTTCTGCACTCCGGTACGTTCGATCGCCAGCACCTGGTGACGCTCTCCTCGGTTGAAGACGACGCGCTGGGCGAGGACCTGCAGGTGATCTGGGAGGTCGAGCCGGGGGCGGCGACGATTGAGAAGACTCCCCTGCCTCAACCCATCGGTTTCGATGCGCCGCAGCGCCTGGATACCTTCCTCAATGCGGTACGCTGGGGCGCGGCTTCCAGCGCGGATGTGAAGGCGATTCAGGCTCCGTTCCGCAGCGGCGTGGATCTGGAGGACTACCAGCTCGATCCGGTGGCGCGCGCTGTGCAGATGCCGCGCGCCAATCTGCTGATCGCGGACGATGTTGGGCTGGGCAAGACGATCGAGGCGGGGCTGGTGGCGCAGGAACTGCTGATCCGCCATCGCGCGCGCCGCATCCTGGTCGTCTGCCCGGCGGCCCTGCAGGTGCAGTGGCACGATCAGATGCGCGATAAGTTCGGCCTGGAGTTCCGCATCGTTGATAGCAAGCTGCTGAGCGAACTGCGCCGCGAGCGTGGCATCCATGTGAACCCCTGGACGCACTTTCCGCGCCTGATTACCTCAATCGATTTTCTCAAACGCGAACGCCCCCTGCGCCTGATGAGCGAGGCGCTGCCAGCGGAGGGCGAGTCGCTCTATCCGCGCAAGTTCGATCTGCTGATCCTGGATGAGGCGCACAATGTGGCCCCGTCGGGACGCGGCAAGTACGCGACGGATTCGCAGCGCACGCTGGCGATCCGCCGCCTGGTTCCCAACTTCGAGCATAAGCTGTTTCTCTCGGCGACTCCGCACAATGGCTATCGCGAGAGCTTCTCGGCGCTGTTGGAGCTGCTGGATAACCAGCGCTTCGCGCGCGGCGTCGAGCCGGATGCCGAGCAGTTGAACGCGGTGATGGTGCGCCGTTTGAAGTCGGAGCTGCCGCCGCGCTGGGACGGCTCGCCGCGCTTTCCCAGGCGCGAGATTGCGGCGCTGGAGGTCGAGTATACGCCGCAGGAGCGCGACGCCCACCAGTTGCTGCAGGAGTACACTCAGTCGCGCATCACGGAATCTCGGGACGCCATCGAGCGCTACGCGACCGAGTTTGTGGCAAAGTTGTTGAAGAAGCGCCTGTTCTCTTCGCCGGAGGCTTTCTTCGCGACGCTGCAACAGCACGAGCGGTCGCTGATCGAAGCACGCCGCCATTCCGCCGTGACGAAACGTCCGGGCGAGGGCATCCTGCGCAGCCGCGTCGAGCGGCTTGAGGAGGAACACGATGACGACGAGGCGCTCGACGATGCGACGAACGAGGCGTTGGAGGCTACGGCTCCCCTCTTCCGCGCACCGGGCGAACACGAGCGCGAACTCTTGGCCGCGCTGCGCTCCTGGGCGGAACGGGCGCGCCAGAGAGCGGATAGCAAGGCGCGAGAGCTGATCTCCTGGCTGCACCGGACGCTCAGGCCCAACGGGCGCTGGAACCAGGAGCGCGTGATTATCTTTACGGAGTACCGCGCGACGCAAAACTGGCTCTATGGCCTGCTGGCACGCGAGGGCTTCGCGGAGAAGGGAGCGGACGATGAAAAGCGCCTGCTGATGCTCTACGGCGGCATGGATACGAAGACGCGCGAGTCGATCAAGGCGGCGTTCCAGGCCGATCCCGCCGACGCGTCGGTGCGCATTCTCCTGGCGACCGACGCGGCGTCCGAGGGCATCGATCTGCAAAACCATTGTTCGCGCCTGGTCCACTACGAGATTCCCTGGAATCCCAATCGCCTGGAGCAGCGCAATGGGCGCATCGACCGCCACGGGCAGCGCGCAAAGCAGGTAGATATCTACCACTTTGTGAGCAGTACCTATCGGGCAGTCGCGGAATCGGGGCGCGCCGGGAGCCGACTGGATGCCGACACGGAGTTTCTGTGGCAGGCGGTCGATAAGATCGAGAAGATACGCGAGGACCTGGGCAGCGTCGGTCCGGTGATCGCCAATCAGGTGGAGGAGGCGATGCTGGCGCGCTCCCCTGAAACTGGCGCGGTACCGCGCCGCACGATCGATACGCGCAGGGCGGAGGAGAACGCGCCCTCGCGGCGTTTGCAGGCGTTCGCCCAGAAGCAGCGCAAGCTGCTCGCCGAACGCATCGCGCAGCTCTACGAGCAGTTGCAGGAGGGCAGGCGCGAACTGGGACTGACACCGGAGAACATTCAGGCGGTGGTGGAGACGGCGCTGGAACTGGCGCAACAGCCGCCGCTACAGAAGCGCACCTTGCACGATCCGCACGGGAAGCTCGCGCCGATCGAGGTCTTCGCTGTTCCGGCGCTGAGCGGGAGCTGGGCGCAATGTACCGATGGGCTTGAGCATCCGCACACGCACGAGCGCCGCCCGGTGGTCTTCGACTACGTGCTGGCACAGGGACGCGACGACGTGGTGCTGGCGCACCTGAACTCGCGCCTGGTAACGATGGCGCTGCGCCTGCTGCGCGCCGAGGTGTGGTCGAGCGGCGAACAGCGCCACCTCTACCGCGTCACGGCGCGCACGGTTCCGACGATGGCGCTGGACACGCCCGCCGTGATCGCCCACGCGCGCCTGCTCGTCCTGGGCAGCGACAACCAGCGCCTGCACGAAGAGCTGATCGCGGCTGGCGGCTACCTGCGCGCGGGCCGTTTTGTGCGCATGAACGAGGGGCAGTTGAAGAGCGCGCTGGCGGCGGCCCAGGATACGCCCGTCTCGCCAGCCATGCAGAAGAGCCTGAGCGAACAATGGGAGAAGCATCGCGAGGCGCTGCAACTGGCGTTGGAGGCGCGCATGGGCGAGCGTTCGACCAGCCTGCAGCGCATCCTGACCGAGCGCTCGCATAAGGAGCAGCGCGATATCCGCGCCATCCTGAGCGAACTGCAGACGAGCATTCTGCAAGAATTACGCCAGGCGGAAGGTCCGCGACAGTTGACGCTCGAAGGCTTCTCCCTGGATGAGCGTCAACAGTTCGAGCGCAATATGTCGGCCCTGGAGGAGCGCGCCCGCCAGATCGATAGCGAGATCGCGCAGGAGACGGCGCGCATCCAGCGCCGCTTCGCCGATCCGCAGCCGCGCCTCTTCCCGGTGACGGTCACGTACCTGGTGCCAGATACGCTGGCACACCGATGACGGATGGGCACGCGGATGGGATGGTGGCACGCGGACGGGCTTATAAATCGCGCCCCTATCACATGGGGTTCGGTTTTTTAGGTATTGGGCACATAGGGATTGTGGCATGGAAAGGACAGTATGTATGGCTACTGATCGGGATATTGCGCGCCAGCACGCAACATGGCTTTCGCTGATCGAGGTCTCGGGACCCTTTTTGAGCATGCCCGTGCTCATGGAGAGTTTTCCGCAGGGGCTGGACCAGACGGAGGACGAGGGCGAGGTGCGCCGCCGCCTGCGCCTGGCCTACGAGGAGTGGGCCGATAACCAGGCGGGAAGCCGTCCCGATCCAGCCATTCATACACAGTGGCTACGCTTTGTGCTCGATGAGGTGCTGGGCATGCGCTCCGACGCGCTGCTGGAGGGGCAGCAGATCCCATCCGATCTGTGCTACGAGGCACGCGAATACGGCGAGACGCTGCGCCCGCAACTGGTCGTGCGCTCACCGTTCGAGCCAAAAGTACGTCTGCTCATTCAGCAATATCCGCGTGGGCAGAAGCTGGAAAAGGTGCTGCCCGAGGCGCGTTGGAAGGCATCGCCCGCCACGCGCATGATGGAGCTGCTGCGCGCGAGCGATGTGCGCCTGGGATTGGTGACGAACGGCGAGCACTGGATGCTGATCGACGCGCCACCCAACGAGACGACGGGCTACTATTCCTGGTACAGCACGCTCTGGCTGGAGGAGCCGCTGACCCTACGCGCATTCCGCAGCCTGCTCAGCATGGAGCGCTTCTTCAACGTGCCGCCCGACGAGACGCTGGAGGCGCTGCTGACGAAGAGCGCGACGCGCCAGCAGGAGGTGACGGACCAGCTCGGCGACCAGGTACGGCGCGCGGTGGAGACGCTGGTGCGCACGCTCGATCGGCTGGACAAGGATAGCCGGCGCGCACTGCTGCACGGCATCACGGAGAAGGAGCTCTACGAGGCGGCACTGACGGTGATGATGCGCCTGGTCGTGCTGCTCTCGGCGGAGGGGCGCGAGATGCTGCTGCTCGGCGACGCGCTCTACGACCAGAACTACGCGGTCTCGACGATGCATAAGCAGTTGCGCGAACAGGCCGATCAGCAGGGCGAGGAGGTGCTGGGCCTGCGCTACGACGCCTGGAGCCGCCTGCTGGCAGTCTTTCGCATCGTCTTCGGCGGCGCGGAGTATCACGATCTGCACCTGCCCGCCTATGGTGGACACCTCTTCGATCCCGACCGCTTCGCCTTTCTGGAGGGTCGCAGGCCCGGCACAGCGTGGCGCGTCGTGGCGGCGGAACCCCTGCGCATCGACAATCGCACGGTGCTGCACCTGCTGGGCGCGCTGCAATACCTGCAGGTCAGGCTCCCTGGCGGCAACGTCGAGCCGCGCCGCCTCTCGTTTCGCGGCCTGGATATCGAGCAGATCGGCCATGTCTACGAAGGTCTGCTCGACCATACCGCCCGCCGCGCCGCGACGACGATTCTCAGCCTCGTTGCAACGAGCGATCGCGAGCCGGAGGCGACGCTGGAAGAGCTGGAAAAGCAGGCGCACAAGGGCGCTGACGAGTTCATAGCCTTCCTGCGCGAGACCACGGGCCGCACCGTCGTCTCCCTACAAAAACTATTGGTGGTCCGCATGGAGAAGCCCGACGAGCGCAGCCGCTTGATGGCCGCCTGCGACAACCGCCAGGACATATTCGACCGCGTGCTGCCCTTCGCGGGCCTGCTGCGCAAGGACACCTTCGGCAACTTCCTCATCGTCACGCCCGGCTCCGTCTACGTCACGCGGGGCGAGGACCGCCGCTCCACCGGCACGCACTACACGCCGCGCAGCCTGACCGAGCCCATCGTGCAGCACACACTCGATCCGCTGGTCTATATCGGTCCAGCTGAAGGGCTACCCGAGCACGAGTGGAAGCTGCGCCCGGCCTCCGAGATACTGGACCTCAAGGTCTGCGATATGGCGATGGGCTCCGGCGCGTTCCTGGTGCAGAGCTGCCGCTACCTCTCCGAAAAGCTTGTCCTCGCCTGGGAGAACGCCGAACACGCTATGGTCGTCAACAATGGCACGCGCAAACCACAGATCACCCCCAGCGGCCAGCCCTCGCAAGGCAGACCCGGCGAAGAACTGCTGCCCATTGACCGCGACGAACGCCTCGCCCTGGCGCGCCGCCTCGTCGCCGAGCGCTGCCTCTACGGCGTGGACAAGAATCCCATGGCCGTCGAGATGGCCAAGCTCTCGCTCTGGCTGATCACCCTCGCCAAAAACAGGCCCTTCACCTTCCTCGATCACGCCCTGCGCAGCGGCGACTCCCTGCTGGGTGCCGACGAGCAGCAACTCTACAACGGCTCGCTGGACGCGAAGGCAGGCGTGGTCTCGCAAGGCTCGCTGATCCGCTCGGCCATGACCTACGCCCTACCGACCGTCATTCAGAAGCGCAAACAGATCGCCACGCTCACCGATCACGATATTCACGATATCGAAACCAAGGAGCGCCTGCTCAAAGAGGCCGACCAGGCCCTTGAGATCCTCAAGCTCGGCGCGGACCTGATCATCGCCATCGCCCTCAGCGAGCCGAAGCGCCGCGCCAACCTGGAAAGCGTGCTGGGCATAGCCTACGCCGTGCTGGCCAAAGCCTACGACGAAGCCCTGCACCACGGCGAGAACAGCGACGGCTGGGCCACAAAGCTCGCCGACTTCGCCAAGCTGCGCGCCGAGGTGGACGCGCTCTTGAATGGCCGCAAACCCTTCCACTGGCCGCTGGAGTTTCCGGAGGTGTTTGTGGGGAAGGGTGATGCTGCAGGGTTTGCGGCAGTGATGGGGAATCCACCGTTTCAAGGTGGTGCAAAAATCACTGGAGCACTTGGTACTGATTATCGAGAATATTTAGTAGAGTTTATTGCACATGGCAAGAAAGTTGGCCAAGCAGATTTATGTGTGTACTTTTTCTTACAAGCGGCAAAATTGCTGTGTCAAAGAGGGCAATGTGGATTATTAGCAACAAACACAATCGCCCAAGGTGATTCTCGTGAATTAGGATTAACCCAATTGGTAGATGCGGGTTGGAAAATAATACGTGCAATATCAAGCTGTAAGTGGCCAGGAACTGCATCCTTAGAGGTAGCTCATATCTGGTTAAGATATGGAGACTGGTATGGATCATATCTACTCGATGAAAAACGAGTTAAAGGCATTACCCCATTTTTGGTAGCTTCCAGTGGTATAGAAGGGAAACCATATGTTCTTCTTGCTAACCAAACAAAATCTTTTAGAGGTTCCGCACCGTCTGGCATGGGATTTGTATTGGAAATAGAGGAAGCGCAAACATTACTGGCTAGAAACACACACAATCAAGATGTATTGTTCCCTTACTTAATCGCAGACGATGTAACCTCTCGTGTAGATCAGTCACCTAGTCGCTGGGTAATTAATTTTCATGATTGGTCTTTAGAAGAAGCTGGAAACTATTTTGATTGCTTACAAATAATTCAAGAGAGAGTCAAACCTGAAAGAGCAAAACATTCAAATAAAATTCTACGTGAAAAATGGTGGATGTACGAACGACGAAGACCAGAACTATATGCTAGTATAGTAAAACTAAACCGTGTTTTGGTTATTCCACTCCATACAAAGTATATGATGTGTGCTTGGGCCTCAGTAGGGATCGTATATTCACATGGTTTAGGAATCATTGTATCGGAGGCAGATGCTTTTTATTCAGTTCTTCAGAGTACGTTTCATGATACTTGGGCAAGACATTACGGATCAACACTTGAAACCAGAATGCGTTATACTCCAAGCGACTGCTTTGATACTTATCCATTTCCCACTAGGAGCGAGGATGTAGATAATATCGGACGATATTACGATAACCATCGCAAATTAGTTACATCCGCACGCCAAGAGGGTTTGACAGAAACCTACAACCGCTTCCACAATCCCGACGAGCACGCGCCCGATATCGTCGAGTTGCGGGCACTACACAGGGAGATGGACGAGGCGGTGGCGCGCGCGTATGGCTGGGACGATCTGGCGTTGGCGCATGGCTTCCACCAGACGAAGCAGGGGCTGCGCTACACGATCAGCGAGACTGCGCGGCGCGAGGTGCTGGACGGCCTGCTGCTGCTCAATCACCAGCGCCACGAGGAGGAGGTGCGGGCGGGGCTGTTTGAGAAGGGGGCGAAGGGCAAGAAAAGTGGTACAAAAGGTACGCGCAAAGTGGCGGAAAATGGGAGTATTACCGGTTCTAGATTGAATGAAGGGAACATACCGGTAGATGATAGGGGCGCGATTTATAAGCCCGCTGAAAAGAACACAGCTGTAAATGATAGGGGCGCGATTTATAAGCCCGCCGAAAGCGATGTGCAGCAGCCCGCCGAGGGGGATGTGCAGCAAGGGACGCTGTTTTAGCCCTTTAAAATAGAAAAGAGGTGCTATTTGTATAAAGTCCAGGTTACCCAGTTTTCATTAGACTTTAACATATAATCGCTCGTAATGCGAACAAAGGTGACACGATTGTAATATACAGAGCGTATGTTCTATGGTATAGTAGAGCAGAGAATCACTCGTGATAAGGTGGTAAGCACAAGTTATGGCTGAAATGTATACAACCAGAGCATTGCTCAGTACCATGCGAGAAGGCTTACTTGATATTGGCTATCGTGAAGATCTACTGCAAGAAAATTATGGCTTCACGGATATGTTTGCCCAGGATCAGGCATTTCGCTCTGTTGAGATCGGCGTATTTGCGCAAAATCCCCCCTCCTACCGCAATGCTTGCTTTGGAGTAGTAGTACCACCATACCAGGGTTCTGAGGCTATTTTGCAGTATCGTGCCCTGGGAGCGCCTCAGATATTTGCCTTGCATCCCGAATTAGAGGAAATTTTTTGTTGGAAGATTCTTGCACAGGGTAGTCCGCAGTTAATCGATAAAATAGAGGTTTCTCATCTGCGTAATGCTATTTATGCCCATCGAACTGAGTGGAACCCTGAAAGTATTTTGCGTGCGAAATCAATCCGTTTTACAAACGAACCTGTTCAGTTAGACTTTTTTGACCTGGGCTTAGTGCCAGAGCTTGAAAGTATTGTGTATCAGAAGCTGGACCGTTTACTCAACGACGTTATTGCCTCCTGTGAAGCGGTTTATAAAGAGCACCACGAAGGTGGACTTGATTATAAAGCACTGTTTCGTCTCATTTTCCGCTTGATTGCTGCGAAGTTGCTAGGTGACAGACAATATCCAGGCAGATGGCTGAGCGCTAACGTACAAGAGGTCATCAAATTAGTTGAGAATTTTTACTTTCAGCGTACCACGCCAGAAGCTATCTTAGATGACACGCTTGTGCAGGATACGGCATGGAGACAGATCAGGGCTGCCTTCTCTTTTCGTAATCTTTCCGTCGAGGCGCTGGCCTACGTCTATGAAAACACGCTTGTGACTCCAGAGACGCGCAAATATCTGGCCACACATGCTACTCCACCAGCGATTGCAGAGTATATTATACAAAATCTTCCTCTACAAGAACTTGGTTATGAAGATGTGCATATTTTCGAGCCATTTTGTGGTCATGCCCCATTTCTCACTGCCGCTCTTTCCCGCTTACGTACATTACCTCCGTTTGATACTATGCCTGTAGAGCAAAGACATGAAAATTTTATACGCATGTTATCGGGTATGGAGGTCGACTCTTTTGCCTGTGAGGTCGCAAGAAATAGCTTGATTTTAGCCGATTATCCTAACCCTAATGGATGGGATATCGCGAATAGCAAATTCTTTACAGTAAATGATCTGGATAAGTATCTGGCACGAGCTAATGTTGTTGTTTGTAACCCTCCCTATGAAGACTTTAGCCAGAAGGATCGACAATCAAATCATTCAATTGGCTCGGCAAATAAAGCAGTTGAAGCCTTGCGTAGAATTCTTCAGGTGCCACCTGCGATGCTTGGCGTTGTATTGCCGCGTGTATTTATGAACGGGCAAAGTTATCGTCAAATTAAAAGCCAGATCAATACTTTGTACAATAACATAACATTAGTAGAGCTACCTTCTATTTTCAATTTTGCGGAAGTCGAAACTGTGTTGCTCATTGCGCATGGAAAGCGCACTGCTCATCCTGTCTGGCGTTCTGTTATTGTAGAGAAGAAGGATTATCAACAATTTATCTACACTGGACGCCCAACTAAACAGACAGAAATTTCTTCGGATTTTGTGCAAGGCGAAAATGGCATGCTCCTCTGGTATAGCCATTTGCAACGTATCTGGAATGAGCTAACGCCACTATCAAAACTAGGCAGCATCGCAGAGATTCGTACAGGTATGCAGTACAATATCCCTATTAGAGAAAATGAAAATACACTTTTTTCGGCTATAGCACGAAATGGATTTGCTCAAGGCTTAAGGCGTGTTACAGATGACTTTGAGCCATATGTTACGAAAGCCTCTACATATCTGAATATGGACCCACAGTTTATGTATCGTGAAGCCTATAAGCTTCCGTGGGATAAACCAAAAATTATCGCAAATGCAGCGCGTCTCAGTAGAGGTCGTTGGTTAATTGCAGGCGCTATTGATGAGCAAGGTCTGGTCTGTATCCATAATTTTCATGGTATCTGGCCAACAGGTTCTGTACCTCTAGAGGTTATTGCGGCATTACTAAATAGCCCGATCACTAATGCCTTTCTCAGTGTTCACCGCACCTCACGCCATAATCAAATACGCATTTTGCAGCAAGTCCCTATTCCCAATTTTACACAATCGCAGATGCGCCTTATTGTCTCACTCGTTCGTGAGTATATGGCGATCAGAGAGCAATGGCGTCACCAGCCAGATAATTCCAGATACCTGGAGAGTGCTGCCCGTGGAATTATACGACAGATAGATGCGGAGTTACTACGCGCTTATAATCTTCCAATAGAGCTTGAGCGTGAACTGATAAATTATTTTGCGGGGTATAAGAGGCCCGGTCCTATATCTTTAACACACATAAAACCATCTCCAGAGAAAAGACTCTATACATCTATAATTAGAATAGAAGGTGTTAGAAATGAGAGTAACGATAAAGTAGTAGATGCAGTTGTAATAAGCTGGAATCCCCACCAGATTGTTCATTTCCCTATCTCTTTTATACCTCAGAGCTTGCAAGATAAACTGGCTCCAGATGTGCGGTTACTTGCCAGGGTGAATATTGGGGCAGAGACAGCAGAAGATCTCATTTTTGAAGAAATAGAGTTAGCACCAGAGCCTGAAATAAATGATAGACTTGCCTGAACTTTTGATCCTGGATGTTGGTCATGGGAATTGCGCTATTCTCAGGGACACTATGGCTGTAACTGTTATTGATTGTGGCTATGATGGAGTAACTTTAATTCAGACACTTGACCGGCTGGGTATTGAAGCAGTTGACCATGTGCTTATTTCTCATGCCGATATCGACCATATTGGTGGGCTAGTGCCGTTAATAAAAGAAATTCCTGTTCATAACGTTTATATGAATGCGGATGGTATCATCTCAATAATTCGGGGAGAGAAAAGCGATCATCGGGTGGGATGCATAGTGTTGTAAGGTGCAGGGAGAGAGACCAGCAAGCGTGTACGCTTGTTCTTGCTGGGCGAGAGCATTTCTGTG
>DAOTTD010000056.1:0-31991 GCA_034438015.1 Ktedonobacteraceae bacterium
TTCCGTGACCGCTTCCTGACGCAAGCAACACAATTCGCTGAAGAATGCGCAAAACGGGGCGTCATCCTCATCGTGGCAGGTCGCCGTTGTTACGACTTCCGTATTCAGGATGACTTCGATGCGTTCATCAACAAAATGCGGGAGGCATATGGATACATCAATACCCACGTTAAGTATATGAACCAGATGAAACAGCAAAAACAGGCTCGCGGCGAGTGGGTCGGCGGAGGCCTGGTCGCGCCGTACGTCCTGGACCGCCTGGCCATTGCTGTTGCCCGCGAACAGCGCAAGGTCCTCAAGGAATTCGGTGACAGCGAAGAGGAAGAGCAGGTCATCGCTCAGGCTTTCCGACCCATCATCTATGAACCGTGGCATCCTATAGCGTTGGACCTGTTTGAAAAATTCAAACTGTTCGACTTCTCACGCTCGCGCCTGGGTCGCTACATCGAGGAACGCAAATATATCTTCCCGCTGCCGGTGACTGAAGATACACAACGGTATCTCTTCAAGGTAAGTATGCGGTTAGTGCTCGGTAGAGGGTATACCATCACCGGACCAACACAACTGTCAAAGTGGCTGTGCAACCTCATGCACCTCGGCTATGCCAGCGTCGGAAAAGACGATGAGGGAAACCGCATCTACGTAGAAGGCGCATTCGAGGCAGCCATACCACGAGACCTGTTCGAGTCGTCATACGAGTCGATAACCGGCTTCACGCTCGATGGCAAACCAAGCACCATGCCATCAAATCGGAGCCGCTTTATCCGCAAGAGATCATCCTACGAGAAGAGCGATCTGCTTACGCAGCATTTTACCTCTCCAGACCCCACGCTCGATTTCCAGGCGAGCTACGAGAAAACGGAGACGAATACGAGATGCTACCTCTGCTACCTCAAACGCAGTGGCGATGGGAACGAAGAAAAGCGAGTGACGCAGTGGGGCAGCTCGGTGCTCTGGCGGTTGCCCGTCGCGGCCTTTGACCGTTCGGTTGTCGGGCGCATGGCTGCGCTGGCGGAACACGACAAGGAACTGGCAAACCGCGTTGAAAAGTACTACAAGGAATTGACCGCCAATAAAGCCAATGAGAAGAACGCCATTCTTCAAGAAATAGCCAGACTCGAGGCGCTCATTGCCCGCTACGACCATCTCCTCACAAAGCCAGCGCAGCCGTTGACAGTATCCCAGGAAAAACGTTACCTCAAGGATCAGGCCGATGCTGAACTCGATTTGCAGAAGGCGCAAGCCGCACTGCTCCGGTACGAGTGCAACCAGCCGGAACAGTTTATCCCCGCCTTTTACCGTATCCTGGGTGAAGCTCCTGGTGACTTCTGGAAGCTGGGCGTTGACCGCCAGCGCCGCATGATGAGCCTGCTCGTCGATGAGATTCAGGTCGAGAACATTTCGCCGCATCTCTATAAGCTGCTGCTGAAATGGAAAGATCCGGTGGCGCAGCGCTGGGACTGCGCTCTTATCTATAAACGGCAAGCGGTACGCACGAACTTGCTGAGTGCTATTGATCGGCAATGGGCCGAGGCGGAAGATCAAAGCATCCGCGAATTATGGCCCGCAGCGGACAAGTTTGACATCTACAGGGCGATTCCGACCAAATCGGGCGCGTCAATTAAGGCACGCGCAGGCGATCTCGGCGTGCGGCGAGCCGGGCACCTGTGGCATCCATCAAAGGGGTGCATCATGAACCAGGCGCTCTGCTACGACGATTGGGTAAAAGCCTGTGCATCACTGGAAGCCGATATTACCAGCGAGGAGGGCATGGAGGTGTTGAAACAGCTCAACTACCTGGCCAGAACGACAGGTGCGAAAGAAAGGGCGGCCTTCTGGTGGGTTCTGCCTGTCATGGAAATGAACGATCTCAATGGCGATCTGACCAGATGCGCGTGAGATTGATCATCTCGGTCATCTGCACGAAGCCGCGCCCCAGGTCTCCCACGAGATAGGCGCGGGCACCACTGAGCGTCACCTCGCCGGTAGCGAGCGAGCGGGTACCGAGCTTATCTTTCAAGCGATCAATCGTATAATGGTTGCGCGTGCCATCATCCAGCATTCTGGGCACAAGGAAGAGGCCCAGACCGCGCGTGCCCGCCGCAGCGCCTTCAGGCCGCGCCAGGGTTAGAATGAGATCGGCGGAGACGTTGGAGCAGAACCATTTTTCGCCCCACAGCTCCCATTGCGGCTGCAGCTCCTGTTCTGAAGATTGGAGCTCGGAGAGTGGGCGCGCCACGGTCAGCGTCAGACCGATATCGGAGCCGCCCTGCTTCTCGGTCAAGAACATCGCACCCTGTTGTAGCTCGTGCATCGAGAGGGCTGTGAGTCCTGGCAAAAAGCGCTTTTTCAATGGCTCGCTGCCGTAGCGCTCAAGGACGCGGGCAAGGGCATCGGTCATGGAGACAGGGCAGAAGATGCCGGACTCGGCCTGCATGCCCAGATAGCCCAGGGCAAACTTGACCGGCTGTGGCACGCGTGTGGGCCAGTCGAGTGCGCCCGCGCGATGGGAGCACGCGGCGATGGCGAACTGTTCATACGTGATGCGCTCCAGTTCGGAATAAGCGGGATGAAAAATCACCTCGTCAACACGCTGACCGCGCCTATCGAACTGCCGTAAGACCGGTCCCTGGCGATTCGCGACCTCCGCCAGTGCGTCCATATGCTGCGAAGCCTCCGCGCCCATAGCCGTGAGGAGTGATTGAGCGCGTTCAAAGTCATCTTCCGACAGAGAACGGCGCAAGAGAAATGCCAGATCGGGATCAACGGTGTAGAAATTCATACCGTCTGTAGCGGGCATAAGATGAGAGAGATCTGGCATGACGCGCTTCCTTTCCTGGCTGGACGACGACATTTTTATTTTAGCACAGATTGACGACGGGAACAGGTTTGAGATAGACTTTCACTACGACCCTTTTAGCGTATGGTAGTGCATGTGCCGATTCTGTCTAGCGAGAAGGCTGATGCTATGAAAAAGCCACGCTTACAACATGTTTCCTGTTCGATCCCTGCTGGCTCACACGAGACGGTGCGGGCCTTTTACGGCAAAGTGTTAGGACTGGAAGAGAAATCCTCTCCAAAGTCGCTTGCCTCCCTCAATCTTGTCTGGTTCTCGGTGGGCGATAACGAGATGGAACTGCACTTCATTCCTGATCCGATTCTGCCAGATCCGGCGGGGCAATATCATTTCTGCCTCGATGTTGCCGCCCTGGAGCCATACCGCAACAGGCTGATTGAGGCGGGGTATCCAATCATTGAAGCGACACCTATTCCTAATCGTCCGCGTTTCTTCTGTCGTGATCCATTCCATAACCTGGTTGAGTTCACGACCATACGGGGGGACTATAACGAGGAGATGTGAGGCGCGATGGTGGAGGGCCAGAAACCAGGCCAATTTTGCTTGACAAAGCGACGGCAATAGAGTAGAATCCGAGACACGTGAGAAACCTCGAACACGCCTCGTTCGTCTAGCGGCCTAGGACATCGCCCTTTCAAGGCGGGGATCACGGGTTCGAATCCCGTACGAGGTACTATTTTCTAGAGACGCCTGGCATAAGTGGCTATTTTTGCTATGTCAGGCGTCTCTATTTTTTCTTGTCTACAGGTCAAACCGCTTCATCATTACTCACAGAGGAGGTTCTATAATGATCAGCGTAGAAGAGGCGATCGAGCGCATCCTTGCCGAGATACATCCATTGGAGATCGTGCAGGTTCCGCTCGCGGACGCTCTCGGTCGCGTGCTTGCACAGGACATCGTAGCGCAGGATGATATTCCACCTTTCGATAACTCCGCCATGGACGGCTTTGCGCTCTTGAGCAGGGATAGCCGACCACGCAACGGCCAACCGCCGCGTCTACGCATTACGGGCGGCGTTGCGGCGGGCTATGTCTCCGAGACTGCGGTCGAAGAAGGGACTGCGATGCGCATTATGACGGGTGCGCCGGTACCACCAGGGGCCGACACGGTCATACAGGTAGAGTTGACGCGCAACGACGGGCCTGAAAGCATATGGGTAGAGATCCTGCAGGAGGTCGCGCCGGGCAACAATATTCGACCAGCGGGCGAAGACATGCGGCGGGGGCAGACAGCACTGGTGCGAGGCACAGAGGTTGATCCGTGGGTAATCGGTATTCTGGCTACGCTCGGCTGGGCCAACGTTCCGGTCATACGCAGTCCACGCGTTGCAATTCTGGGAACGGGCGACGAAGTGATCGATGTAGGAGAGAGCTTGCAACCGGGCAAGATTCGCAACAGCAACAGTTATCTGATAGAGGCGGCGGTCAAACGGGCGGGAGCGGAGCCGCAGCGCCTGGGAGTGGCGCGTGATACCGTCGAGAGCCTGCGTCAAAAGTTCGGCGAGGCCATACAGTACGACCTGATTCTCACCACCGGCGGCGTCTCGGTCGGAGACTTCGACCTCGTGAAGAATATTATGCAGGAGCAGGGCAACATCAACTTCTGGCGCATCAATATGCGTCCTGGCAAGCCGGTTGCTTTCGGTCGCATTGGCAACGTCCCCCTGCTGGGGCTGCCGGGAAATCCGGTCTCCAGCGCCGTCACCTTCGAGCTCTTCGCGCGCCCGGTCATACGGAAGATGCAGGGACACAGGCACCTGTTCAAGCCGCAGATTGAAGTCACCGTAGAGGATGGCGTACGCGATAGTGGGACCAGGCGCCACTATGTGCGCTCACACGTGGAGCGGCGCGACGGTCGCTTCGTCGCGCGTACGACGGGGAATCAAGGCTCGCACATCATGACCTCGTTGTTGGGGGCCAACGCGCTGGTGATCGTGCCCGAAGGAGGGATAGATATTCCGACAGGAGGTAGTGCCAGGGCGATGATGCTTGACTGGCCCGAAGAGTAGCCATCAAAGCATGCACACAGGTCGCTACTGTGGATGCGAGAGACGATAGCGAAGCTGATCGCGGGAGATACCGAGCAGGGCAGCGGCCTGCACCTGGTTGCCAGAGCAACGATCCAGGGCCTCCTGCAGGAAGGTTCGCTCGATACTCCCGAGGAATGCATGCAGGTCAATCCCTTCTGGTGGAAGATGCATCTGCTGGCGGAGTTCTTGCAGGCGCCGGTTAGCGCTTGTGCTGGCCTCGCGGATACCTTCGGGCAGATCCCTGGGCAGGATGATATTATCATCGCCTAAGATCTGACCGCGCTGGATTACGCTGCGCAGTTCGCGAACATTGCCGGGCCATTGATAGCGCTGCAAAAGGGCCAGCGCCTCGGGGCTGATACGCAGCGGATTGGCACTATCGGCGCTATGAAGCTGCAAAAAGTGCTCGACTAAAGGCTCTATATCCTCCGGACGTTCTCGCAGAGGAGGTAGAACGATAGTGATAACTTTCAGGCGATAGTAGAGATCGTCGCGAAAGGTTCGGTGTATGACTGCCGCCTGTAGATCGACATTCGTCGCAGAGATGACGCGCAGATCGACGTGAATCTCCCTGTTACTGCCTACGCGGCGAAAGCTACGCGTCTCCAGGAAACGGAGCAGTTTCGCCTGGAGCACGGGTGGCATAGAGCCGATCTCGTCGAAGAAAAGGGTGCCTCCATCGGCGTGTAGGAGATAACCCTCGCGTGAGATCCTCGCATCTGTATAGGCTCCGGCCTCGACGCCGAAGAGCTCCGTCTCCAGCAATGTCTCGGGGATAGCCGCGCAATTGATAGCGACAAACTGGTATGCAGAACGACTGCTTAACTCATGAATGGCACGTGCCACAACATCCTTGCCGGTGCCACTCTCTCCCTGCAAAAGCACCGTCGTCGTCGGGTACTGGGCCACCTGGCGCACCAGGGCCGCGACCTCTTGCATAGCCGGGCTGCGACCGATAAGCATGCCAGCAAGCATATCTTCGCCAGGGCCGTCCGATGAATCATAATTAGCTCTATCGGATTTCCTCACACCTACCTCTTCCATCCCGCAAGGAAGGACTGACAATCACATATGGCTGCCGCCCACCTGGGCATAAATATCGCTATACGTAGAAGCCAGGGGACCATTTGTCGGCAGCGGTTGCAGAGGCTGCGGAGAGGCGATCCAACCTCGCCCAGGTATAAACGAAGCGTTGTTGCCGCCATTGCCCCATTGTGACTGCGTCTCGAACGGCACCGACGAGGCGAACTGTGGCAGGACATCCGAGGTCGGCAGGGCCGGGGACCATGGAGAAGCCACGGCATAGACAGGAGCAACAAGGCCATTGCCCAGGCTGGAAGGGATCAGCTCTCTAGAGATGGGAGAAAGCTCACTTGCCTGCATAGGAGCAGGCAAAGTGAGCTGGATCAAGCCCTCAGCAATCAGTTCACCGGCGACCTGGCGTACCATATCGGGAGTCATAGAGAGTTCTTGACACGCCACCTGTAGAGAAGTGAGACCATCCACCTTTGTCAGGAGCCGCCATTGATCGGGCGTCAACTGTATCGGAGGATTGCTTTCGCGCGCAGCCGAGAGGTCAAGAGGAGCGAGCACCATATCGGGGCGCATGAACGAAGTATCGATGCGCTTCGCAGGTGCGGGCGCCATGACGGCGACGGGTTGTATTGTTGGAGCATCGACAAGAGGCCCGGACATAATATTTTTAGGAGAGCGCATTGATGAGAACGCATCCGTTGAGAAAACCGCTGTGGGGGGAGGATCTTCAGGCAAGAGATCAGCGGCATCGATGAGCGTCGGAGCATCGGGAACCTGGCGGGCAGAAATCGCCAGCGGTTGGGCTGGTCCATCTTGCTCCTTAGCGGGTTGCATAGTATCATTATACGATTGCAGAGCAGGCACCAGCGCTGGAACCGTAGAGAACAGATCTGTAATGGAAAGGGCAACCAGCAAACGGTCACTGGGAGGAGTGGCTCCATCATCGAAATGCACTTCACCACTTGTCCAGGTAAGAAGAACCTGTAGCACCTCGGTAGCTTTCCGCGTGGCCCAGGCGCGCAGATCTTCGTGACCTACGTAACCCAGATCTATCAGGATCAGCGCCATACGTGTCTCGCTGTGCCGTGCATTACCGACGGCCAAAAGCGTCTCTTGCAACGCGTGCGGCGAAATGACGCCATCCTGTAGTAGTCTATCGCCGAGTGTAGCGTTCGTGCGAACCGGACCAACGCACATCAGGCGGCCATCGCGCAGATAGAGCTCTACCGATTGCGTTCCTTGCCTGATCGTCAGCAACCCGGTTTTAGTATGCGTTTCGATTCTTTGCAAAACGCTTGAAAGAGTGAACTGCTCTAATGTACCTAATAACGTTAACGACACTGTAAATCACCGTCCGTCTACAAAACGGCTCCTGACGACTGGCCTACTCCCCCCACAGGTCGAACGCCAGCACAAGAGTCCCCTACGATAAAGCGGAATACGCATGCTTTCATCACAAAGCGCCTGGAATTGACTGCCTATGTCAATAGTATACCAGGAGAGCCTCATCTTTGAGGTTGCCAGGAAGATAGACGCGGAGGCAGCATCCGAAGAGGACATCATTGTCCTGGTACGGAGGGAGAGGGATTCGAACCCCCGGGGCTGTTAACCCAGCTGTTTTCAAGACAGCCGCAATAGACCACTCTGCCATCCCTCCACAGTCAATATACCACAGCTCGCATAGCTTTAGAAAGAGGGATATGCCATTTTTCCAGGTATACCTCTTTTTTTATAGAATTTTCATGCCTCAAACGGTAGCCCAGGCTCGATTAGAGCAATGGAGTAAGCACGGAGGATTGCATATATGGGCGTAGTACTTTTGGAATGATGATAGAGCCGTCCGCCTGCTGATAGGTTTCGAGGATGGCGGCCATCGTGCGCCCCACGGCCAGGCCCGAGGCGTTCAGCGTGTGCACATACTCAGCACGCGCGCTATGCGTGGGGCGGTATTTGATATCCGCACGGCACGCCTGGAAAGTTTCGCAGTTACTCAGCGACGACACCTCGATATAGCTCTCCTGGCCCGGCATCCACACCTCCAGGTCGTAGGATTTTGCAGACGTGAAGGGCAGGTTGCCGGTGCAGAGTTCTACGACGCGGTAGGAGAGCTCCAGATATTGCAGAATGCGCTCCGCATGGCCCAGCATCTGGGCCAGCACATCATACGAGTCCTGGGGGGCGACGTATTGAAAGAGTTCTACTTTGTTAAACTGGTGCAGGCGCAGCAGGCCCCTGGTGTGGCGTGATGCCGAACCCACTTCGCGGCGGAAGGCGGTGGTCCAGGCAACGTAGCGCAGAGGCAGGGTATTGGGAGGCAAGATCGAAGCGCTATGCATCCCCACCAATGGGACCTCGGCGGTGGGATTGAGATAGAGTTCGTCTTCGGAGCTGAAATATACCTGGTCCTCGAACTTGGGCAACTGGCCCGCGCCCACCATCACGGCGCGCTTGACCAGTTGCGGAGGCATGATCTCCGTATAGCCATGCTCGCGCGTATGCACATCCAGCATAAATGAGATCAGCGCGCGCTCCAGGCGTGCAGCCGATCCCTTCAATGTCACGAAACGGCTGCCGGCGATCCGTGCGCCACTTTCAGCGTCGATCAATCCAGAACGTTCGCCGAGCTCCCAGTGGGGACGTGGTGGGAAATAGAATTCGACGGGCTCACCCCATCTGCGCAGCTCGACGTTCTCTTGATCGCCGTCTGGCACGCTCTGGTGGGGCAGGTTGGGCAGACTGAGCAGCAGCGGTTGCAGGCGCGTGCCGATATCGCTCACCTGCATCTCCAACTGGCGGATCTCGCGCGTCAGCGCCTTTACCTCCGGGTTGGCCGCGGGCTTGACGGACCTGCTCTTTACGGTTTCTTTTAATCCCTTCAGGGAGGCATAGAGGCTATCACAGCGCGTGACAAGGCTACGCCGCTGCTCAGCCAGGCGAAGTATCTCGTCGAGATTGCGGGGGTCACGCCGTCGCCGCAGTGCCTCACGAACAACCTGGGGATGTTGACAGATGAAATCAAGACTTAACATATCAGGCACAGTATAGCACACGAATAATGCAGGTGAACACATCTGACGCAAGGTACTATACACTGCTTCCTTTGTGGACCTGTAAATGAGCGTGTTTAAGCATAGCGATGCCTACCGAGTGAGTAGGCATCGCCATTGATAGAGTACACAGACCTTGCCAGTCGTCCACCTATCAGGAGCAGATCACTTATGCTTCAGGAACCAGGATCCCTCGACCCCGCAGTTTGCCGCTATCGAGATCATGAATGGCATCAAGGGCAGCGTCCAGAGGATAGACAGCGGTGTGGAGCTTGACTTTCCCTTGAGCGGTGAGGGTCATGAGTTCAGCCAGGTCGTTATAGGTGCCAACGAGGTTGCCAATGAAGTTAATCTCGGTGGAGATGATGTCGATGGTGGGCACATTGAGATTGCCCCCGTAGCCCACGATGTAATCAGACCCTGCACGACGTAACATGGCCACGGCATCCTGTTGCGCGCCCTGTTCTCCCACAAAGTCGATCACAGCATCGACTCCCAGTCCATTGGTCATCTCTTTGACTTTGGCCACATGCGTGCCATCGGCCACCACCGTCTGATCGGCCCCCCAGCTCTTAGTCAGTTCGAGGGCTGCCGGTGAGCGATCAATGACGATGATCTCAGCAGGTGCCAGGGCTTTGAGGCATTGCACGCCGATGTGACCCAGCCCCCCGGCTCCCAGCACGGCCACTTTGGTGCCTGGGTAAAGGATCGCTGCCGCCTTCTTGACGGCATGGTAGGCGGTCAGACCCGCATCGGCCAGAGCGGCAATATCTTTGGGATGAAGGCTGGGCTCCAGCTTAACGACCGAGCGTGCGCCGGTCTTGAGGAAGTGGGCCATCCCGCCATCAACGCCGACACCCGGAAAGGCGGAGTTGATACAGTGCACGTCGTCTCCGGCCCGGCAGGCGCGACAGAGGCCACAGGTGACCAGGGGATGCATAATCACGGTATCACCGACCGCGACATTGCTGACCGCCGAGCCAATCTCTTGCACCCAGCCCGCGTTCTCGTGGCCGAGCGTGTAGGGCAAGGTCACGCCGGAGCGATCGGCCCACTGCCCCTCAATGATATGCAGATCGGTGCGACAGAGACCGGCACCGCCGATACGGACAATCACATCCCATGGACCGGTCACCTTTGGTTCAGCCGTTTCTTCGATTTTAGGAAGTTCGTGATAGTGGTGTAAACGAACTGCTTTCATATGTACTCCTCCATAGGTAATTCTTCTGGACCAACAAAGCGCGAACCGGGGAGGCCCCACTCGCGAAAGAAATCGCCTGTTGCACGGCATAAGCTCACATTGACCTCGTTGCCTGCCTGAATCAAGGCCTTACTGCGCTGCCTGACATGTGCAACACTCTTTGCAGTCAGCCTTGAGCCATCGCTTTGAGCAAGAAGTGGAGCATCCAGATCGAGTGGGCGACTAGCGGCAGTCTGGTGCTCCAGTGAGGCGAGGAGTGCCTCGCGTGCTTGATAGGTCAAAAAGGTAACGCGTTCGATCCGTTTCCCACGGCGGGGAGTATGCTGTACCGCCAGAGGATCCGCTTCGATGTCCGCAATGAGGCGACCCTCGCTGTCCAATGAACCGATGTCACCTACGCGCAGACGCAACAGCTCAGCAAGCTGTAGACCACTCCCAATCAGCGCGAGTAGCATGACACGATCGATTCCATCCTGGTCCGTTGCACCCAACACGGGAGAGGAAGGCTTGCCGCCCAGCGGTCGCCAGGATACAGCGACCCGATTCAAACGAAACCAGAGCTTCGCACCCATCGCGAGTGCGGAGACCTGGCTTGCCGTATAGCCAGCAAGCGCAGAGGCAAAGGCCACAAGCGCCCGTTCGGCCACCTCTGGTTCAGCAAGCGCCCGTTCCAGCAGCGCCTCAAGATCAGTATTTCCAGTCATGGCGCGGAAACGTTCCAGGCTTGCTACTGAGGTACGCACCCATGATGGCTCCCGACAGCGCTGTGAAAGTATGTCTGTCATCCGACGAACCGATGGGAAGGCGAGGAGTTCGCCTTCCTTGCGGCCATCAAGTATACGTGCAGTATTCATCGGCGGCCTCGAGCGTTGATAAGTTCCTGAATTTTGTCGCGCAGGAAATGGTCACGCAACACTACATCACACGAGGTAACACCAGGAACCCCTTCAACGCGTCGCCGAATCTCCTGGCCGATACTGGTGGCAAATTTAGATGGGCAGAGTGGGCTGGTCAGGTGGAAATGAACGGTGACCTGGCTCCCGACAACCTGCACCTCGTCTAAAAGACCCATTTCGCCAAGAGAGCGGCGGATTTCGGGGTCACGTGTCGACCCAGCCGCGGCTCGCACTGCATCAACATTAATCGTCATCGTGACACCGTCCCTGCTATCCCTGTGTCTGTAACGGGATGCGATGCTGCATATGCGCGCTTACGCTGGGCGATCTCGTCGTTTTCAATTGCCTTTAGCTTAGCAGGAATATCGATGTTATAGAGCCGGGCAATATTGCCACCGATGATCTTTTGCTTGATCTCATCGGTCAGATCCACCTTGTACTCTTCTTTAACATCTTCTGGCAACTGGAATGCCATAAAATCGTCGAGCTGCCAGCGCGTATGCCAGATGGGGAAGTCGGTGCCATAGATGATTCGGTCAGAGCCAATCCAGAAGAGCAGGTTAGCCATCGCTTCGGCAAAGAAGCGCGGATGGTTGTGGACGAAGGCGAGCGCCACCGCCAGAGAGCCATACACATTCGGGCAGCGAGCGGCGATCCAGCAGAAATCATCGAGTCGTGGTAAGCCGACGTGATCAATAATGAAGTTCAATTCAGGGTAGAGCCAGGCGGGTTCATCAATATCGCGCACATCAAATTTGGCAAGGGTGAGCGGCTCGACGGCAGGGCCTTTATGGAAGTGCATATTCTTCACGCCCAGTTCTATACACTTCTCATAGAGCGGGAAGACCATCGGATCGTTAGCACTCCAGCCGCGTGAAGGGCCGCGCCACTCGGCAGTATACCATTTGAAGCCACTCACGCCACATTCTTTGACCTGGCGCTCAATCTCTTCCGCCGCATTGGGCAGGCGGGGGTCAACCGCACCCAGGGAGATTATGCGCTCGGGGGCTCGCGCACGCATCGCCATGTTGCGATCCGCATTGCAAAATCCCGTGTGGTAAAAGTCGCTAAGCACCTGGGTGGAGAGGATGGACATGTCCGCATCACCCTTAATAAAGACTTCCTCGAGGTACCATCAGGGTCGACCTTGCGGAACTGTTTTTCGTAGTCCATCGCCCATTGTGCGTCACCGACCGGGTTCCAGCCTTTGTGGAATGCATAGAAGCTTTCGATGAAGGCCTCGCCAAATCGATTCTTACAATTTTCCTTGCTGGCATCCCAAAATCCGGTGTGGGCATCAAATACAAATGATCCGTTCTTCATTGATCGATCCTTTCACTTAGTCAGCATAGTGGCAAAGTATCAGCTACTTTACCTTTGGTGGGGAACATCAGCGTCATGCTCATGGAAAGGAGATGCGCTAACAACAACGTCATATAACAGGTCTCAACGTTGAGCAAATAGCAGTTTTAGGACACACTACGAGAAAGCGCTCCTGAAGGAACTCATAGAGAGGCTGGTCTACGACATGAAAACAGACCAAATATCATTCCTGCGGAAAGTATATATTTCGGTTTTCTCGATTTCAATAGAGTGATTTCTATAGGTGAAATTTGCTCCGCTATGAGCCAATCGTTTGCCTCCCCACCCGCCTCCTGGCTCGTTTAGCTATTCTGAATAGATTGAAGCTACACGCAGCTCGGCACGGGCATGATTTGCAGCCTGGCAGACCTGAGCGGTGAGCCATTCTGCACGTCTTGCAAGAGAATCGATTGCCAGGGAGATAGAGATAGCTGCTACAACCTGCCCCTGCGGAGCGAAGATGGGTGCGGCAATACAACAGGTGTCGAGAAGAAATTCCTCACGGTCAATAGCGTAGCCCTGGCGCACGATATCGTTCAGTTGATCGATAAAACGAGATCTTTGTATGATGGTATTGGGTCCAGAGGGAGTGAGGGGATGAGAGTCTAGATATGCTTCGACTAAAGCAGGATCACTGTATGCCAGTAGGACTTTTCCCAGGGCATGTGAGTGTGCCTGGCCACGATAGCCAACATAGAGCTTCGTGATTTTCGTTGCCTGCGGAGCTTCAACGATAGCCTGCAAAACGATCTCTTCATAATGCCAACAGGCCATATATGAGGGTTCCTGGGTCTGTTCGGTGAGGCGATAGAGAATTGGACGTATGCGGTTGACCAGTGTAGGGGAAGTGACTGCAGCGGGAAAAATCTCTTCTCTTTTTAATTCCGCTGCTGTCACATCTTCTTGTTTCGTCAGACTATCTACAAACGCATTGTTCAAAAAAGGAATCTGCGGCCCCAATAAATATACCAGGCTATGGGGATGACGATCGAGATAGCCATTTGCCTGTAAGGTATTGAGAATGTGGCAGCAAGTACTGATATTCAGAAGGAGTCTTGCGCTGATTTCGCGGGCCGAGAGCCCTTGTGGATGATCAGCAACGAGACTGAGCACATTCAGGGCTCGCTGTACTGAATGCACAAGATCGCCTTTCTGATCTGGAGTACGAAGAGAATATGCATCCGTCTGAGATTGCTTCTTGACCATAAACTCTCCCCTTTACGCCAAAGTACAGAAAGCCATGACGAGCTATCTCTATTTTAGCACACTATAGTAAGATGAGTTCAGCCAGATGGAGCTTGACACCAGCAACCCCACCATGTTACGATTGCAGCATGAACACAACCATTGTACGCCGCGATGAGCACGACAGCATCGCTCATCTGCTGGTCTTTCATCACTATCATTATAAACGCATTTCGCCTGTTCCCGCCGCATAAGCCTGGCACATTTGCTTATGCGGCGGAAAGTGGTGCCGGTACAATGTGTGACTTACGCTCGCCTTGAGTTGTAAGACATTCCTCATTGTTTGTGCTGCTCTCCTCCTCACATTCTCAGCCTCACGCTTCTTTCCTCTGCATGCAGAGCCGGGTCATTCACCGTGTTGTCTTCCCTGTTGGATTGTGGGCAACAGGCTATGGTATGCAGATTGTAGCAAAGGAAAGAAACTATGTTACTGGTCAATTTTGCAAAGGTAAGTAAAGATTTTGGCGGGAACTCCGTCTTTGATGAGATCGATCTGGATATTCTCGAAGGGGAACGGATCGGACTGGTGGGGGAGAACGGCTGCGGCAAATCGACGCTGTTCAAGCTGCTCGCCAATGTGGAGACGCCAACTGAGGGAACGATCGCGCGCAAACGCAATATGACGGTGGGCTACCTGGCACAGGAGATCGATCCGCGGCAGTATACGAAGACCGTTTTTGCAGTGGTCGAAGAGGTGTCGGACGCCTTCGCGGCGCTGGTCGCGCGCGTGCACGAGCTTGAAGCACGCATGGCCGATCCTGAGAACGCAGATGATCCAGAGGCAATGAGCGCCCTGTTAGATGAGTACGGCGTGGCCCAGGAGCGCTTTGAAGCCATGGATGGCTATATGATCGAGCACCGGGCGAAGGCAGTGCTGACGGGGTTGGGTATTACAGCGCAGCAGTACCAGCAGACGATCGGCTCCCTCAGCGGGGGCGAGAAGAAGATTGTGAACCTGGCGCGCATCCTGGTGCAGATGCCGGACCTGTTGCTGCTCGACGAGCCGGATAACCACCTGGCTATGCAGGCCAAAGAATGGTTGGAGCAGTACATTCGCGACTATCCAGGGGCTGTGCTGATCATCTCGCACGATCGGCACCTGCTGGACCGGACCGTTAAGAAGATCTTCCAGCTTGAGGATGGTACGATCGAGAGCTATGCTGGTAACTATAGCTATTATGTCGAAGAGCGACGGCAGCGCCTGCTGCAGCGCTACGAATATTATATGACCCAGAAGGACGAGATCAAGCGGCTGGAGGCAAGCCTGGTGCAACTGCGCGAATGGGCGAAGATGAACGATACGTTCTCCGGGCGCATGCACAGTATGGAGAAGCGTATTGAGCGGATCAAGGAGGAACTCGCCGAACGGCCAGTGCTGGTGCGCAACAGGATCAAGGTGCAGCTCGACGCCGAGCGCAGCGGCAAGAAGGTTCTGGAAGTGAAGGGATTGAGCAAGTCGTTCGGGGAGCGTGAACTGTTTCGGCCCTTTGACCTGACGATATTGTACGGCGAGCGCGTCGGCATCGTAGGGGCCAATGGCAGCGGCAAGACGACGCTCTTGAAGACGCTACTGGACATCCTGCCCTCTGACAGGGGAACGGTGAAGATCGGGGCCAGCGTCGTCGTAGGCTACTACTCGCAGGAGCAGGAGACGCTGCCTTTCGAGAGCACGCCGATCGATTTTGTGCGCAGACTCAAACGGATGACCGAGCCACAGGCGATCGGCGTGCTGCGGCGCCTGCTCTTCACCTATCGCGATATGCACACGACCATTCGTCATCTGAGCGGCGGTGAGAAGAGCCGTTTGCAGATTGCGCGCCTGATGCTCACAGAGGCAAACTTCCTGCTGCTCGACGAGCCAACCAATAATCTCGATATTCCCTCGATCGAGGTGCTGGAGGAGGCGTTAGAGCAGTTCGAGGGAACTATCCTGACAGTCTCGCACGATCGCTACTTCCTGGATAAGATCGCGACAAAAATCGTGGCGATTGACGAGAATGGTTGTGTGCGAACATATTCTGGGAATTTCGCTTATTACTCGGAAAAGATTTATTAACATGTAGAAGCGCGTTTTACAAGACCGCCTCTGTTTCCAGGTCGATATACGGCCTGGAAACCGGGTCCTACATTAAAACGATGGAATATGCAGCAGAACGGCAATCTGTTATAATACACGCCGTATCTATGGACGGAGAACTTCAAAAAGGATGCCAGCCATAAGTTGACGAGCTATCTCTGCAAAAACCACGCAATGATAGCCATTGAAGACCTTCACGTAGCTGGCATGCTCAAGAACCATTGTCTCGCACAGGCGGTCTCGGATAGCAACTTTATGTCCATAAAAGTCTAAGTATTGGAGAACGGGAAGTTTTTCGATCTACAGGAGGATTTTTTCACTTATGAAACTGCAAACACAGCAGACACTATCGGGTTTCTTATCAATCGCTGGCTGTTTATCGCTTATGTTGCTACTATCGGCATGCAGCCTGTTTGGAGGGAGCACTGCAACGCCGACGCCAACATCGCCACCCGCACAGACGCTGACGACCTATCAGGGAGATGGATATTCTATCAGCTATCCGCAGAGCTGGAGCGCAAAGGGGAGCGGAAATCTCGTTACCTTTAGCGATCCTCTGGGAGCGACGACGTTTATCATCGAAGAATTCCCTGATCCCAACGGCGCCATCTCGTCCTCCGCGGCTATCGATCAGGGAGTGAACTCATTACAGAAGCAGGGAAAGAATTTCAAAAAGGTCGCTATCGCGCCAACCACGACGGTAAATGGGGAGAAATGGAACCAGAGCGCACTGACCTCTGACGCCACACAGAACGGGCAAGCGACCAATGTGAAGTTTGTTGTTCTCTCTAACAATCATCCAGCGAGCGCACTCAATACGAAGACGTACCTGTTGACCCGTTCGGCACCGACGCAGCTTTTCGATCTGGTTGATACGCAGAGTTTCCAGCCGATGCTGCAATCGTTCAAGTTTACTGCGTAGAGCACGACATGAGATATCCGGTAACTGTTCATTTCCTCACTTCAAGTAGGGATGGGGCAAGCCCCATCCGGCTCGGCCAGCGCGATCCGGCCACGCAACACAGGATTCGGGGATCTGGATGGGTTCTCTCACCTACACATTTTTTGAGCATCCATACGTCCAGGCTGTCAACAGCTTTCTAGTAAGCAATATTGACATTAGATCAAGGAGAGAGAATTTAGAAGGAAGCGCATTACATCTTTTGACATATTAGATAGATTTGATGTACACTATACAGTGTTTGAGCAAGGGCTGGTTAGGATAACATTTAAGCACATCTATAGGAAACATGTTCACCGTCATTAAACAGGACCCACGAGGGGCTGAAAAGATTCGTTATCAAGGCGAAATTGTAGAACGACTTGTAGACGGAGTGGTGATCGCAGCGAAGTGGACACTGCCGGCGAAAGAGCTAGATTACGCACGCTTTGAGCCGGGTGATCGTTTTACGGAGTATTATTATACCGACCGCTGGTTCAATATTTTTGATATCGCGCGTGCGGATGGTAGACGCAAGGGCTGGTACTGCAACGTTGCAGAGCCTGCCGTTATTTTTGAGGACCATATAGAGCAGATCGACCTTCTCCTGGATGTATGGGTAAGCGCGGAGGGTGAACCTCTGCTGCTGGACGAGGACGAGTTTGCAGCTGACATCATGCTCACCGACGAGCAACGCGCCGGGGCACATGCTGGCTTGCAGGCACTGTTGACATTGCTGGCAACGCGGCAAGAGGCTTTCGCGCCACTTCGAGAGAACGTTTAATGATTGGTGAGGGAGTCACCTTTACGCTCCTGAAGGACATATCTTGATGGAAAAATGGGACGCCAGGCAGTCCCAGCAGATAGCTGGCATCGACGACCACTCTGAACAAAGCTGGAACATTGTGGAGCTTGAGTCTCGCAGACATCTTCGCAGTAAGATCAACGAATTGATACACCTCACGATCGACAGTACGCTGACGACAACCGACCTGCAACATCAATTATCCCTCAACCAGAAGCTATTTGGCAGTCGCTTTGCGCTCCATCTGGTGCGTGCGCTCCAGCATGAAGACCAGGCCGAACGACAGGCTGTGGTGTGGCTGTTGACACTGCTGAACGCTCAAGAAACAATTACACCGCTTCAGCAGATGGCGCATAATGAACGGCTCCCGCGCCTCACACGGCTCTCGGCATCACTGGCGCTGGCAGGCATGGGCGCGACGCCAGAGATGGGCGAAAAGTATCAGCCCAGGCCACTGTACGCGATAAGCTGAGAACAGGGCCCAGAACTGAAAGATTCCTCATGAACCAGAAGCAGGGCCATTCCTTTTCAAGAAAAGCTATACTGCTCGTTAGAGGGAGCCTCTCGTTCACCGTTATGGTGCTTGCCACACCATTACTGTGTTATCATCACCCCCCGAGGCGATGCGCTTGCCATCGGGCGACCAAGCCACGGTTAGTACAAGGTTAGTATGACCGTGATAGGTAAGGAGGGTGGAGCCAGTGGCAGCATCCCACACATGTACCAGCGAATCATCGCCCCCCGAGGCGATATGCTTGCCATCGGGCGACCAGGCCACAGATTCGACAAAATTAGTGTGGGCGTGATAGTTCAAGATATGCCTTCCAGTCATAGCATCCCAGACCTGCACCGTATTATCCTCACCCCCTGAGGCAACGCGTTTGCTGTCAGGCGACCAGGCCACAGTATGTACTGTACGAGTATGGCCTTGATAAGTAAACACATGCTTACCCGTCGTAGCATCCCATATCTGCACCACGTTGGCCTGGTCCCCCGAGGCGATATGCTTGCCATCGGGGGACCACGCAACAGTATACACAGCAGCAGTATGACCGTGATACGTCAAGGTGCGGTCCCCAGTGATGGGATCCCAGATCTGTACCGTGGTATCCGGACTCCCCGAGGCGATGTGCTTGCCGTCAGGCGACCAGGCCACAGCAAGCACTACACCGGCTACTAAACCGATATGACCGCGATACGTCAGGGTATGGTTCCCAGTGGCAGCATCCCAGACCCGGGCTGTGCGGTCGTCGCTCCCCGAGACGATATGCTTGCCGTCGGGCGACCACGCAACGGTATCCACAACATCAGTATGGCCCCGACAGATGAGCGCATGGCCACCAGTTACGGCATCCCAGAGCTGTACAGTCATATCATCACTGCTAGAGACAATGCGTTTGCTGTCAGGCGACCATCTGGCGGCCTCCACACTCGAACTATGACCGTGATAGGTAAAGATGATCGTTCCTGGAGCGGAAGAAATGGATAACTGGGGTGCAGGAGCAGCGTTTGGGGCAGAGCTACATGCAGTACCTAATGGAATGAGGCTGCTACCTGCGAAAACGAGTCCCGTCATCCGTCGCAAGAGCATGCGTCGAGGCATCTTCTGGTTGTCAAGTGACAGGCTAAGGAGGCAAGCTTCCTGCGAAGCTGAGTCTGGATGAGACATAAGAAATGCTCCTTTTTAAGGCAGTCCTGGATTGCCAGAAACTGCCAGATGACGTAAAGTGCTTTGCAACAAAAAGACTCAAGCAAAGAAGGGATCAAGCGCAGCTACTGCCACCTGGATCGATGCGTACGATCTGTCCCGCGCCAGGCTTGGGGATTCCAAAGCCATTGTTGGAGACATACAGTTTGCCATCTGGACCAAAGGTGAGAGCCGTTGGGAACGTCAGACCCGAGGCAACCGTGCTGAGCGTGCCATTGCCTTTGACGCATACCACCTTGCCCGAGCCAGCAGCCGTAGGTCCGGGCTGGCCGGGAGTCGTGTCGGTTTCCAGAGCGAACATATGGCCCTGTGAGTCGAACTGGACACCAACCACAGTGGTCAGCCCTGAGGCTGCGACCTGGAGACTCCCGCTCGGGGTGATCTTGTAGATGTTCTCGGTGCCCGGCTTGATCGGAAACGTGCCAAGCGAGCCGACGTAGAAGTTGCCATCGTGATACGTCACCGCTGTCGGTACGATATGTCCTCGACTGGCGGAGATGTCGGCGACACGGCTGATCTGGCCGCCCGGCTCGATTTTATCCAGTTCCCCATGATTGGGTTCGATGGCATACAGACTCCCCTGCACCTGTACCATATTGTACCAGGTCCCATCGGGTTCAAAATCCCCTGGATTAGGAGCCTTGACCGGGTGGGTCTTTAAGAAATTGCTCAAGTTGACGACGGTGGCGGTGGTGCCGTTCGCATTCACACGAAAGAGCGTGTTGTTTGTACCGACCAGCCCATGCGAACACCCAGCACCAGCCTCCAAACCATAGAGAGTACCGTCGATGAACTGGATATCAGCCACGCCACTTACTAAACTGCCCGAAGCTTGACTCGTCTGGTTCGAAGGTAGGTGGTCAACGATCGTCGAGACCGTGCCGGCAGGACTGATTTTCGAGATGCGAGCGCTCATGCCGCCTTTATAGGGTCCAACGGGTGGCGGAACCTGGCTGCATTGTGCGCTGGTGGTCGACGTAGTTCCTCCCAACCCCCCTTCTGCTACATAGAGAGTGCCATCTGGCCCGAACGTGAGTCCACGTGGATTATTCAGACCCCTGGCGAAGACAGAGACTGTCACTGAGGCTGTGGGAGTGGCCGTCGCGTGCGTTTGTACGGGGGCCGATGTCCCGCCACATGCGGCAAGGAGTATCGGGAGAACCACCGCTGCTCCAACCAGTAGCAGTCGCAATACAGTACGTAACATCTGTTGTCTCCTTTACAAGGTTGCTATCCTTTTCAACAGTTCGTAATGTGCTCAGCGGTTGATGTACCTGCTACGTGAAGAACAGAAAAATGTCCCTCCTTTCTGTGGATGATGACTGAGAGCATGAAATATCTGCTCAGCATTGAAAAGCTCAATGTATCCTGGAGATTGTGGGTTTAGACTGGTTCATCATAGTTTAAACCACAATATATTACATGCATTCTCCTTATGGTACAGTAACTACTGTTCTTAGTGTACATAGTTTAAGTAGAAAACACACCTGGAGAATTACGGGATATTTTTCTTGTGCGAAAGCTTGCCCCGGTGGGGCAAGCCCGTAAAATTACTGGAGTAATTATCTAATGGGCTTGTGTGAAGCACGTAACTATACAAGAAGCTGAAAGGGAGCAGAAGAGGAATGAAAGGATAGACTTGCTTTTGATTAGACGAGATGATGTTTTATAGCATAGTGGGTAGCAGCACTCCGCGAAGAGACCCCTATTTTGCGATAGATCGCGCTCAAATACCAGCCCACCGTACGATGACTGAGGATGAGCCGTTCGGCTACCTGTGCATCGGTCAGCCCTGACGCTACCAGGCGTAACACCTCAATCTCTCGATTGCTGAGTTGATTGGGATAGGGAACTCGAGATTTTGGAGGAGAAGTTGAAACGGGTTTGGCTGTTGGCCTGTAGACAGCGAGGGCCTGCTCATACGTCATCGTTCGACCTTCGGTCCATGCCGCTGCGAAAGCTTGCTTGCCAAGGGAAGCTCGTACAGCAGCCAGGGATCGTTTATATGGGAAGTACTTCGCTGGCGAAAAAGAAATTCCTATAACTTCACGCAAAGCCTCTGCGCAACCCCACAAATTCACCCCCCTTACTGGGCTCTTTTGTATAACTACTTCCGCGACATCCTCCAAACAGGCAGCGATTGCCTCCTTATCATCAATTTCCCTCAGAGTCGCCAGGCATTCTTCATAGAAGGAGTGTGACTCTGCATCATCTCCCTGAGAAGCAGCTATATTCGCCAGGAGAACGAGAACGTTAGCGCGTCTCCATTGATTCCCTAGAGCAGTGTATGGTGCCAGTGTTTCCTTGAGCAGCCGACCTGCCGCTGCATCATCGCCTTGATACAAGGCTACCTGTCCTAACAAGTGCAGCAATAGGGTGGAATCATACTTGAGGTCCATTTTTTTTGCTCGGGAGAAGGCCTCTTCCTGCACCGCGTATGCTCTTCCATAATCGCCTTCGGCAATCATTATCTTTACCAGGTGGCCCAACCCGAATATGATGCCTGTCCAATCATTCATCTCGCGGAAAAGCGCGAGGCCCTCCTCTCCGAGAACATATGCCCTGGCAAAATCCCCCTGGTAGCTGATCACAGGAGCCAGATCGGTGAGACCATAGGCAAGGTTCCTTTTGATAGTCTCTGTCTGGTCAGGACTATGATTTCTCATCATTGTTTTAAGAAGTTCCAGGCTCTCTTCGAGTAGCGAGTATGCGGCTACATAGTTATGCTTCATCTCTGCTACTTCCCCCAATCTGCGTAAAGAGAGAGCGATATAGCGTCTATCTCCTGTCTCTCGACAAAGTGCCAGCATCTTTTCGGACATCTCCTGCGCCTGATAAAAGTCGCCCTGGTGCAAGGCCAATCTAGTAGCACCATGAAGAACCTGCACTCGAAGCGACGCCGTGGCACCCTCGCTCACCGCCAATACTCGGTCTAGCCATTGCCGTCCCTCAACCTGATACCCTCGCAGGTGCCAGAACCAACTGAGATCTTTGCTCAACCGTAAGGCCAGTTCCGCATCTTTTCTTTCTATTGACCATTGCAATGCTGCCCGTAAGTTGTTATGTTCTCTCTCAAGCAGATCAAACCATTTTCGCTGTTCCGGGCCATTTAAGTTCGGACCCACCTTCTCCAGCATGGCTAAATAGTAACTGGCGTGCGCACATCGGGTTGTTTCCTCTTCTTCGTTCAGCTTCAGGCATTCCAGCCCGTACTCACGAATCGCCTCCAGCATGAAGAGACGGGGCTCATCTTGCCTTTGCTCTACCGACTGCAATAGGCTTTTGTCGAGCAGGGAGGTCAGGCTGTCTAAAACATTCAAAGTTGAAGCGCCAAGAGCAGCGTACAAATACTCCGCAGCTTCTACTGTGAAGCCGCCGACGAAGACGGATAAGCGCCGAAACAGGTGCTGTTCTGCAGAAGATAGCAGCTCGTAGCTCCATCTGATAGTATTGCGCAGCGTCTGCTGCCGCTCTGACACTTCGCTCGCACCATAGGTGAGGAGACGCAGCTGATCCTCTAAACGTGCCAGTAGCACCTGTGGGGAGAATAATCTGATTCTGGCTGCCGCCAATTCAAGTGCCAGCGGTAAACCATCTACTTTCACACAAATCTCTGCAATGGGACGCACATTGGCAGGGGTCAACTGGAAGTCGGGCTTGATCGCCCATACTCGCTGCATAAATAGCTCAATTGCTGCATACTGTAAGAGAGATTCATGAGCAGGGAGCTGATTGAGGTCGGGCAGGGCCAGCGGTGAAACCAGGAACTTATGTTCGCCACGAATGCGCAATACCGCCCGGCTGGTCACGAGGATTTTGATTCCAGGACAGCTTGTCAGAAGTTCTACAAGTCTGGGCGCTGCCAGTAGCACATGTTCAAAGTTATCTACCAGCAGCAGGAGATGTCGTTCACACAGGTAGGCTTTCAGGCGCTCTGAGAGCGACCAATCACCGACCTCTCTCAGTCCAAGCACTTGAGCAATTGTTGGTACAACCAGATCAGGACTACTGACCAAGGCAAGCGGAACGAAGTAGACACCATCGGTGAAGTACTCTGCCAGATGCGTTGCTACTTGCACACTTAGACGCGTCTTGCCGATGCCACCAGGTCCGGTGAGCGTCAAGAGGCGTACCTCTGGACGTTGAAGCAGCAAAAATACTTCCTGTACTTCTTGTTCACGCCCAAGCAGTGGTGTGAGATAGACCGGAAGAGCTGCAGCCGTCTTCAAGAAGTCTCTTCTGGACACTAGAAGCTCATCTTCGGCTACTTGATCTGAAGTGGACATTCTCTCCTGGTGGAACAGGGTAGATGTAGCAAAGGGATCTCCAACCAACGCTTCATCATCATTGTCCTGGCCCGCCAACGCAGTTGCGACACAGTTAAGCCGCTGCAGCGTCATTTCTTCCGACTTCCCCAGGTAGGCTTTATGCAATTTCCCGTTATGCTTATGGTAAGCATACCAGTACCAGCTATGGCGTTTGCGCTCTCGCCGAACGGTGAACGCACCCATAGCATGCCGAAAGGTAAAGGATCGATTATTTTCAGTAGCTAGCCAATGATACCAGGCCTCCGATTCGATGAGGATTGAGGTAGGTTGCCCTTCTCCTTCATCCAACAAGAGCAAGCAGTTCTCGGAGACAACTGGAAGACGCTGCCTTCCCATAATGTAATCTCCTCATGTCAGGTGGCGCATACCATATGTTGGGCAACTTTTGGTATAGAAGGGTTACATACCCTGATAGTATATCATGTGTTGAGTAACCTGTTGAAGACCTTATCCCACTCTGGTGGGTCGAGCTCAGCTATTCTCAGACCTGATTCTCGCTCCTATTGCCTGGATCAATAATCCACCCTTCAAGCGCGTGACCGGCGGGTATCGCGTAGTTGTTGGCACGCTGGTTATACGCCCATGCGGCCTGGATGGCGCACAGGACAGCATCGAGACGGTCGCCCATCGGATCACTAACAAGAGCTTCTCCCAACTCCGGGCTCAGATCGAGCTGGATACCATACGCAGCCATCAACGCATCCGATTGCAGGGCTGCGAGGAGATCCCGGCGGGCGAGCAACTGCGCGGGAGTCTGTTTCTGATGGTCATCGCTTTTGTACGAGCGCCTGCCGAGCCAGCGGCGGGCGACGAGGGCGGGGTAGCCTTCGAGAGCGGTTCTGCCGCTGGTCGTAGGGTGGCAGGGAAGGATGTTCAGGTCGGAGGCGAGCAAGCGCGGTGCGCCCTCGAAGAACATCTTGCCAACGGGGATGCGGTAGAGCATCATGGGGCTGATGGCACCCGTGAGCAGGTCGGTCGCGCGCGAGTGGAGCTTGTCGCCGGCGGGTCGTGTGGCACAATAGTGGGTGATGATATCCACAAACTGAGCTTTGCTCATGGTGGAGACGAACTGGAGGTAGCCCTCCCAGCTCTGAGGCCAGCCGAGATTGTTGATGAGCTTAAGTGGCTGACCGAAGGGGAAATCGCAGGCCGCGATCCAGGGACCATCCAGGCGGAGAAAGGCTTCGAAGGCCGCAAAATCGAAGAGGGACAAACACGACTGGACGCTAAGTCGGGCACCATCCAGGTGGCAACGGGCGACGGTGATTGGCTTGCGGCGATTGGGCGCGCTGGTGAAATCGAGACCGAAGATGAGCATGGCTAGAGCTGCGCCATAACGCTTTTACTAATGGCGCGCAGGGTAGCGAAGACGCCCCGGCCATCCGAGGCGATCGCTTCATAGCCTGGCACGCGGCGACGATTGAGATAGCGATCGAGCAGGTGAACAGGCAGAGCGGTCGGCATATCACGCTTATTCCACTGAATAATGAACGGAAAGGTGCTCATATCTTTGCCGAGGCGGCGCATATTCACCTCCAGTTCGGCGATGCTTTGCACATTCTCTTCGAACTTTTCGGACTGCGAGTCGACCACGAAGACGATGCCATCAGCGCCATTGAGGACGGCGAGGCGTGTGCGCTCGTAGAGGATCTGGCCGGGCACGGTATAGAGATGGAAGCGTGTGCGGAATCCGTGGACCGTACCCAGGTCGAGCGGCAAGAAATCGAAGAACAGGGTGCGCTCCGTCTCCGTCGCGATAGAGAGCATCTCGCCGCGTGCATTCGGGTTGATGCTCTTAAACACATGCTGTAGATTTGTTGTTTTGCCGCAGTAGCCAATGCCATAATAGACGATCTTGCAATGGATCTCATGACTAGCGATATTGATCAGCGCCATAGGTGCCAGGTCCTCTAATCCCGGAAGAGCAGGTCGATGGTATCCTCAACGGACGAGCGAAATTGTAAATTGAGCACAGAAGCTTTCCTATGCGTCGTATCACTACGTACGCGTTCCAGGACGCGACAGAGTTCGTCCGACGACTTTTTCGAGAGGACCTTGACCAGACCAATATGCGTCAGTTTATCGAAGATAATGACGAGCAGCCATTGTTCCTCGATCATCGACGTATAGATATTCTCCTGCACCCCTTGCTGAAAGATATTGCGGAAATCTTTCTCGTCGAGCAATCTGGCGACCTCGCGCGAAGACGAGAAGACGCCGGCCAGCAATGCTCCCAGAGTCGTGGAATTGCGCCTGGTTCCGGCCCCTTGCACCGCGACCACCTGGCCACTTTTGTCGATGAGCATCGCAGAAGTCGCATTTGTATCATTCATAAGTTTTGCAAGCACCGTTGTAATAGAAGCAAGTTCACGATCCGCTATCACAAGGTTCGTCAGTTGTTCCATGGACGCGCCGCCCTCCGTCTACACGCCTAGCATAAAGTGTTTTTCTGTTAGTAAATACTATCTTACTATACCATCTACGCTATATCGAGCGCCTCTAAAATCTCGTTACGACTCGCCTTGACCAGGTGGCGGACGCGACCGATATTCGAAGCATTATCAAAAAGAGTAACCATCAGGGCGAATTCGCCCAGGGGATCGACGCTGACCAGTCCTTGCTCATATTCCATAAGGACACCGACGACGCTGCCGCGTGCGATCTCCTGTCCGAGCGCCTCAGCTGTGCTTAAACCAGTGGTTGTGATAGCCCCCACCGCCTCCATATCTTCCTTGCCATCGCGTGTCAAACCTTCGATCATCAGGCCATCCCGACCAACCAGGATGGCTTGTCGCACTCCAGGGATCGACAAGAAGCGGCTCAACGTTTGTTTTAGATCAACCATGTATTCCTCCCCGTTGAAGGCTACCATTTGTGTAATATGTTCAGAGAGCTTGACCTCTGTTATTCTAACTTATGCGCACGATAGGCGCAATGGCATGGGACATCCTGGCTAGTGTAAAGTTAAGATATCTACATTTCTCATTGGCGTCATTAATTATGAACGTGAGATGAGAGCATATATACGTATTGTATCCGCACTACAGGAAAGGATGAAATAAATATATGGATGAACCGGACAGGTTATGGATACCCTCCAACAACTACTTTCCTGGACGCGCGGGGCACGCGCCCCGTTGGATCATTATACATGGAACGGCGGGATTTGGCAGCGCGGAGGAGGTGGGGTACTATTTTCAGCGCGCGGATGTGGCGACGCATTACATCATCGGGAGGGATGGAGTAGTAGTCCAAACGGTGGATGAGGAAAATGCGGCATGGGCCAACGGTGGTGTGACGGAGGGGCATGATGCATGGTGGTCGCGGAGCCTGAATCCTAACTACGTCACGATCTCTATTGAGCACGTCAAGCTGGCGCGGGACAACTCCGACGAGCTGACGGAGGTACAGAAGCAGGTGAGTTTCGAGCTGGTGCAGTACATCTGTGATCGCCACAATATTCCAAAGCGGTGGGCGGATAGCCAGGGGGGAATAACGGGGCACTATTCGATGGACCCGGTGCAGCGAAGTTTTTGTCCGGGTCCATATCCGTGGGACGAATTGTTTGCGTTCCTGGCATAAACAAAATGATGTATATCGCTTAGTTGAACATACTGATCCTGATTCAGTTGCCGATAAGAATAAGTAAGGCCACCCGGTGGTCTGATATTCATCGTACGCGAGTGATGCTTCGGCATCTGGACCAGGAGACGAGTATGTTCCTTCAACGTGCGTTCCACCCCACGTCACCTATCGATGCTGCGGCAGGTGCAGCGGACGAAGTGGTGGCAAGAGACGAAGATAGACAAAAGATAGCACCAGCAGTTCTCACCACACGAGATCTTACGGTTCTTTTCATCCTTATCCTACTATTCATTTCGAACGTGAATGGAGTCCAGTTTGGCGGACCAGGCGTCTTCCTCGTCTGGATTATCGGAGTGTGCACCTGCCTGATCCCTTGTGCCTACGTTGCGCAATGGCTTGCCAGGCGCTTCCCCGGATTTGGAGGGCACTATCTGTGGACCGTGCGCGTGCTGGGGACGCAGTGGGCCTCCATCTTTGCTTTTAGCATCTGGTTAGCCGGTGTGCTCGCCGTCGTCTCAACGGTGCAGGGCTGCCTCATCTTTCTCCAGTATCTCGTACCTACGTGGTTTGTGACGCCGAATGAGCAGGGTCTGGGCATTCTCTTTGCGCTGCTCGTAACGGCAACGATTACTTGCCTGCCAATGCGCCTGCTCAAGCGCATCCTGTTTTTGCTCACGGCGCTGTACCTCGCGGCGTTTCTCTTGATAGGATTGGCGGGCGCCTGGTGGCTGGCGGCGGGACACGCAGCGCAGGTCTCACTCTCGGTTCCGCATCTCCTGAAGATGGGGAACAGCAGCTTCGCCGTTTATGGTCTGATCATTCTCGCGCTGTTCGGCATGGATGTCCCCTTTATTATGAGCGCTGAGGTCCGCGGCGGAAGTGTCGCCAAAAGGCGTAGTGATCGCTTTGTCTGGTGGGGGACCGCGTTCGTTTCGGCAGCCTATCTTCTCGGTACCTTCGGCGTGATGGTCGTTGTGCCAGCACAGCAGGCGGGAACGATGGCGGCCAACATTCAAGCGGTACAGATCGTCTTTGGCAACCAGGCTGGTACAGCGGTTGCCTGGATGCTGATATGCGGGCAGGTCGCTATTACCATCGCCTACCTGCTCACATTCTCACGCCTCTTAGTAGTAATGGCGCACAACCGCCACCTGCCGGCATCGCTGCTCAAGCTGAATCGTTGGGGAGTGCCTCTACGAAGCATCGTCGTCCTGGCAGTCATTGTTGGCTTAACCACAATCTTTTCCTATATTGTCATACCGACCATCTTCACCACAACGGTCGAACCGTCCGAGCTTGCCGCTGAGATCTTCTACGTGCTGCAAGCAGGTTCGGCTATACTGTGGATACTCTCAACGATAGAGATGTGCTTGCTCCCTTTCTTCCTGGTTTTGAAGCAGAGGAAAGGCAAACTGTTGGAGCAATCAGTGCAGGTTACAAGAGGCCAATGGGCTCTCGTATTGAGCATGGGGATAGCAGGCATCGTGGCATGCCTGATAGGGGCCTGGAGTACGATAACCAGCTCATGGCTACCCGACAGTATTCCACCGCATCGCTGGGCAATGCTAGTCCTGATCGTTCCATTTGTCGCGATAGTCGTGAGTTGGCTGTGCAGCGAGGTTCCACGTATGCAGGCGGTAATCAGCGAACTGCGCCACACCAACGAGCGCGAGAAGGAGCTGCACGCTCGTTTGCAAGAGGCATACAGCGAACAGGAAATATCGGTGCAACAGCAGCAGATCCTGCTTGCTGAGGTGGATCGTCTCTATCGAGAGCAGGCCAAAGCTGCGATTACCGATGCAATTACCAGTCTGCCCAATCATCGCGCCGTCATAAGCCGCTTCGACGAGGAGATAGCGCGCCTACATCGCACGCAGGGAACATGTGCCGTCCTCTTTCTGGACATAGATCATTTCAAGCGCTTCAACGACACCTGGGGTCATCGCTGCGGAGACGCGGTACTGCGCGAAATGGCGCAGCGATTGAAGACCACTTTACGCCTGGAGGACTTTGTTGGTCGCTACGGAGGCGAAGAATTTGCCGTTCTACTGGTCGACGCGGACCTGGATGGCGCAGTTCACACTGCGGAACGCTTGAGATTAGCCATCAGTTCTCATCCGTATCAGTGGCAGGAGGAAAAGAACTCTTCCGCGATATCCCTGACCATCACGGCCAGCATAGGTGTTGCGGTCTACAGGCTGCACGGAACAACACGCGAGGAACTCATTAAGCAGGCCGATGCAGCAATGTATCAGGCAAAACGATGTGGGCGCAATCGCGTCTGCGTCGCTAATGGAGAAATACAAGATGATGTCGTACGGGAGGTCAGTCACCGCGAAGACGAGCTTTCGACGCTGCGGGCGCTCACGGCAATGGCATACGCCCATGATCCAGAAACAAGCAATCATGCACACCGCCTGCCGGACCTGGCTGAGGAGACGGCGCACAGATTGCAGCTTTCGGAGGAGCAATGTCATCTCGTGCGGCTTGGTTCGTTGCTCCACGATATCGGCAAGGTCGCCGTACCCGATACCATCCTGCATAAAGCGGGGAAGCTCACCACAGAAGAATGGGAAATCATGCGCCTGCATCCCGAAGTTGGGCAGCACATCCTTGCGCAGGCAGGCGGCATCTTCAAGGTCCTTGCGTCAATCGTCGGTGCGCACCACGAGCGATGGGACGGTTGTGGGTATCCGCGCCAGATAAGCCAGGGCGATATTCCGATCGAGGCGCGCATCCTCTCCGTCGTCGACTCATATGATGCCATGACATCACAGCGCGTCTATCGGGAGCCAAAATCTCCTGACGAGGCACGCGCTGAGCTGCTGCGCTGCGCCGGGAGCCAGTACGATCCAGAGGTCGTCACGGCCTTCCTGGATGTACTGCAAACCTCCGTGACCGAAGAGCAGGATAGACGAGAAGCGAGCATAGTACGCCAATAGTAGAGAAGAAGCTACCTGAAAACGGCTGCACGCGAAGGGCCGGGCGACCTAGAAAAGTCGCCCGGCCTATTTATCTGCTCTTCGTGCCGTAATTAGGGGCTTCCTTTGTAACGATCACATCGTGGGGATGGCTCTCACGCAGGCCCGCGCTCGTGATGCGCACAAAGCTCGTCTTCTCCTGCATATCTTTGATCGTTGCGGCACCGGCGTAGCCCATTGCCTGGCGCAGGCCGCCGACGAGCTGGTAGACCACGGGGCCGAGCAGGCCCTTGTAAGCGACGCGCGCCTCAATACCCTCCGCGATCAGATGGGACTCGTCCATGTCGCCCTGGAAGTAGCGGTGCTTACTGTAGCGGCGCTGCTTCATAGCGCCGACCGAGCCCATGCCGCGATAGTCCTTGAAGCGCTCACCATGCGAGATAATAAGCTCGCCGGGGCTCTCATCGACGCCCGCCAACAGGCTACCGAGCATCACAGTATCGGCGCCAGAGGCGATGGCCTTGGCGATATCGCCGGAATACTGGATGCCGCCGTCGCCGATAATGGGGACATTGTACTGGTGGGCGACGCGGGCGCAGTCGTAGATCGCGGTGATCTGGGGCATGCCGATGCCGGCGATTACGCGCGTTGTGCAGATCGCACCGGCACCGATACCGACCTTCACGGCATCGACGCCGGCCTGGATCAGCGCCTCGGTCGCCTCGACGGTCACAACGTTGCCCGCGACGAGCTGAACTTTTCTGCCGAAGCGATCGTGGATGCGGGCGACGGTCTCAAGGACCATATGCGAATGGGCGTGGGAGGTATCCACGACCAGCACATCGACGCCCTCTTCTACGAGTGCCGCGCACCGCTCCAGGCTATCGGGTCCCACGCCCACAGCAGCCGCGACACGCAGGCGACCGTACTCATCTTTAGCGGCATGAGGATAGAGAATCTTCTTCTGAATATCCTTCATCGTGATGAGGCCCTTGAGCATGCCGTGCTCATCGACCACGGGCAGCTTCTCGATCTTGAAGCGGTGCAGGCTGTCGCGCGCCTGCTCCAGCGTCGTGCCGACGGGAACGGTGATCAGGCGATCGCGCGTCATCAGTTCGAAGATGGGGCGATCGACGTTCGTTTCAAAACGGATATCGCGGTTCGTCAGGATACCGACCAGCTTGCCGTTCTCCGTGATAGGAATGCCGGATATATGAAAGCGCTGCATGGCGCTGAGCGCCTCCTGCAAGGACGCGTCCGGCTCCATCGTGATCGGATCGGTGATCATGCCCGACTCGGAGCGTTTGACCTTATCGACCTCCTGAGCCTGCTCTTCGATGGATAGGTTGCTATGAATCACGCCGATACCGCCTTCGCGCGCCAGGGCGATCGCCAGCCGGCCCTCTGTAACGGTATCCATAGCCGCGCTCACGATGGGGACATTGAGCGTGATCTTACGGGTGAAGCGGGTCTGGGTGGAGACATCGCGCGGCAGGACGGAAGAAGCGGCGGGGACGATCAGCACATCGTCGAAGGTGAGTCCTTCTTTGGTAAACTTTTCGTCGAGAGCGTTCGGATTATATTCTACTGACATGAGTGCGGTTTCCTCCTTAAAAAAAACGCCCAGCACACGTTTTCGCGCACGCTGGACCGCTGTAAAAGTCCTCGTAGGGATTGGGGTGGCTCCGGCTCATTGGCGAGACATACTCCTGCGAGACTTCAGATTAACTCTATAAGGATTCCAAGGTTACTACTAATAAGACGCTGATTATTTTTCTGATAGTATAACACATTGAAACACAAACCACTAATATCCAGCCCATTCTCAAAATACGGTAGTGACCCTGTTAAGAGGTGGTAGGAACACGGGAGGTCAACACTTCCAGGAACGACCAGAGATGGTCCGTCAGCCCCAGAGCCATGGCCGGAGACTGCTGTCGATACCGACGCACTCC
>DAOTTD010000057.1:0-22377 GCA_034438015.1 Ktedonobacteraceae bacterium
CGGTCCGTAGGCGAAGAACTGGTCGCGATCGCCGACTCGATCTGTCCCTACTCCAATGCCACCCGTGGCAATATCCCCGTCAAGCTGATCCTTGAGAAGCCGTCGCCCACCTCCCAAAGCCAGGCAGTAACGGACGTGAGTGGACAGCAGTGAAAGCCTGAAACCAGGCAAGGATGGATACGATGGCGCATATTTGGCAAAAATAACAAAGACGAGGAGCAGATATATGAGCGTAGATATAAGCGATATTGAAAAGATTCTGGTTGAGGAAGAGACGTGGCGGCAGACGCAGGCCATCAACCTGATTGCCAGCGAGAATACGCCGAGCGACGCGGTGCGGCGCGTCCAGAACTCCGACTTCATGGGGCGTTACGCCGAGGGCCATCCCAATGAGAATGGGCAGATCAACCGTTACTATCAGGGCACGCGCTACATCGATCAGATCGAGCGCATGGCCCGAAACGAAATTCTCGCACTCTTTGGTGCAAAACAGGCCGACGTGCGCCCCATCAGCGGCAACGCGGCGAATACCGCGCTGGCCCTGGCCTACCTGCGCGGCGGCGATACCATCATCGCGAACTCGACCGACGCGGGCGGACATATCAGTCACGGCGCGGTGGGCGTCTTCGGGCGGCGCATCCAGAATAGGGGCCAGTCATTGAAACTGGGGACGAAGAACTCGATCAACCTCCACTTCCTGCCCTTGACCGAGGATCACTACCACGTGGATGCGCAGAAGACGATCGAACTGGTCGATCAGGTTGCGCCACAGCTTATCATTATGGGCAAGAGCCTCTTCCTCTTCCCCGAACCCGTCTCTGAGGTAGCCGCGTACTGCAAAACGAAGCATATCCCGCTGCTCTATGATGGTGCGCACGTGCTGGGCCTGATCGCAGGTGGTCAGTTTCAGGACCCGCTGCGCGAGGGTGCGACCTGGATGACGGGCAGTACGCACAAGACCTTCCCAGGGCCACAGCGCGGCGTTATCCTGGGCAATCTGGACGAAGAGGGCGAGAAGAGATACTGGGGTGCTGCTGATCGTGGTGTCTTCCCCGGTTCCTCCAGCAACCATCACCTGCACTCGCTGCCAGCCCTGCTGGTTGCCACGCGCGAGATGAAGCAGTACGGTCGCGACTACGCTATGCAGATCGTGCGCAACGCCCAGGCGCTCGGTCGCAGCCTCGACGAGCTTGGCACAGCGGTGGAGGCGCGCGAGTTCGGCTACACACGCAGCCACATGATCGCCGTCAACGTCGCGCAGTGGGGCGGCGGCGTCGAGGTCGCGAAACGCCTGGAGCAGAACGATATCATCCTGAACTACAACATGCTGCCAGGTGATACCGATCCGCGCAACCCCTCCGGCCTGCGCATCGGCGTCCCCGAGATGACGCGCTTCGGCATGGACGAGCGCACCATGGGCGAACTTGCGCAGTTGCTTCACGACGGTGTGCGCGGCAAAAACGTGAAGGCGCAGGTGAATGCGTTGCGGGCACGGTATGTTGTGATGAGGTATGTGTAGTTGCCTGTAGAGAGAGAAGGTGGCTATACATATGGCTGGCTACCTTCTCTCTCGTCCGTATCTTATGTTTTTTTGAGTGATTCAACAGCCTCGCGTACGCCCTTTGCAACATCCGCCCAGGCTTCGTCTCTATAAGCCCAGGTTGTGACTGGTTTCATATTGGAGGGAAGTGGATGCAATGTGCCAATAATTGGCGATCCTTCCCAGTCAACTGGTCTTAAAATAATTGGAATGACTCTTGCTTCTCCTGCTTTTGCTCGTTTGAGTGCCTGTTCCATCTCTCTAACGCTTGCAGAAGATGCAAGATAATCGGGGCTGACCAGTAGAAGAATGACATTGGCTGCTTCTAATCGTGCATTGATCTCCTTGTTCCACTGTGCCCCTACTGGAATCTCCTTGGAGGACCATGCATTAACTATACCTTGTTGTTTAAGAATTGACAGGTGTTTGTCTAACGATTTTTTCAACTGTTCATCTTCATGTGCATAGCTGATAAAGACCTCTGTTAGCGTATTAGATATTGTCTTGTTTGTAGATGATGCAGACGGTAAAACATCACTCTCTTGTTCTTTCGCCCTATTTTTTACTGCGTTAACAAATGCGTCACGATTGCGGATGAGCACATCAGTGGAGGAGAACTTCTGAGCTACAAGAGCGGCTAGCGTTTCTAATGGAAATCCTATATCATCTGGATCGTCTGTTCCCTTCTTGATAACTGGAAGTTCCTCACCGAAGCTCCAGAAAGGGACAGAAGGAATGCGTGTGAAGTTGAGAATCTCTTCAACCTTTACGTAGCGATGAAGCCACTCTTTGTAAAAAGGAGTCAGCCTCTGGGCAAACGTTGCTAACCATCGCTCTGCCTGCTTATATTCTACCCGCCCTTCGAAGCGTGATATGATCGGAAGTACCAGGATGTTCCCGTGATCAAGAGGAAGCTCAGCCTGTGTGGCTCGCAGACGGTTCATAGTATCGATACTGCCAGAAAGGCTTTGTTCATTTGCAGTAAGAGGCAAGACCAATAAATCGGGGAGTTGTATGGTGCAGATACCTCCGATATCGGTAATACCTGTACGGCTATCAATGAAAATAAAGTCCAGAGATTCCTTCCATTCGTTGCGGATCTGTTCTAAAAAGTTGCCGAGGTTGTGTTCCGCGTAAAGAGTTTCCCAATTGAGGCTCTGCAAACGTTGGGCATACGACGCGTCTCGATGCCCGGCTTGCATAAAGAGCAGAGAAGAATCAGCCTCATCGAAGGATACTGAGGTTGTGTAATCCTTCCAGGAAGGTCGTTTCTCATTGACATAAGCCCGTATAAATTCTACAAGGCCAGAAGGATTTTGCTCTTTCATTCGTGACTGGAAATAGAAGTGCAGACCAGGAGCTTCTAAGTCCCAGTCGATACAGAGTATTTTGTATCCCCAAGTGCTCAATAACGCAGCTATGTTTGCCAGTGCAAATGTGCGGCCAACTCCACCTTTATAGGAGTAGAATGTGATAATAGTGCCTTCGCTCATGAGAACCTCGGTAATGAAAGTGGAGTGCTTGGAACGAGTGGTAAAGTACGTGAAAGCTCCTCAGGAGTAATTATGGGCCAGTTATCTTGCCAGTGCGGAGCTTGTTGAATGTATGACCAGAGATCATCACATATCTTCTCTACTTCTAATGAAAATAGCAGAAACTCGGGACTATCTTTGAAAGCAGACCAGGGATTTCCCCAATGACTTAAATCCTTGTACTGCATAATGTTTCTGTACTCAGAAGGTATATGGTTCGCTCCTCTGAAAACTACTGGATAGATCAAGCCAGATGCATTATGACCTTGCCGTAAACCAAGTATCTCTTCGCGTTTCAACATTGTATGTAATTCAGCTTTGCACCAGTCAGATCTAAAGTAATCAGGGGACCAGATGGGCAAAAGGTACCGTGATAGTTGTAACGCCTCCTTGAGACCTATCGACCAGGACTCTCCCGTTCTGATTTCATCCCGGTCGATAAAAATGCTAACATTGTAATCGGGCGGTGTATGATCTAGAAACCAGTTTTCAAGTAAAGGATAGAAATATTCAGTGACCCAGGTAAATACATGGCCTCGACGCCGATAGCTGATAAATATATCGTAGATATAATCCTGAGTCATGAATTTTCAAATCCACCTGTTCCACGCGAATACGTCGTACTACTCCAAGTTAAAGATGACGTATACAGCATTTTATCAGAAATAGGAAAGTGAAACAATGCTTTACGTATCTTCATTTTCCGTCAAGCAATTGCTGCTGTATACTAATCTAAGCTATGACAATTAGAGAGTGTTTTCAGACGCGTTTCTAAAAGAGGTCACCACCATGATCCTCGAAGCAGCCTTGCTACAGGTCAAACCAGGCCAGGAGCGCGACTTCGAAGCTACGTTCAAAGACGCCTCGCGCATCATCTCGTCGATGCCCGGCTACATCTCGCACGAGCTGCACAGGTGCATCGAAGTGGACGGGAGATATCTCCTGCTCGTCAGGTGGGAACGGCTGGAGGATCATACAATCGGCTTTAGAGGCTCCGCCGCATATCAGGAATGGAGAAGACTCCTCCATCACTTTTATGATCCGTTCCCGACTGTCGAGCACTTCGAACAGGTAGTATTGTAGGCCGTGCAACTTTAACAGATGCACTAGAGTTGCATGCGCCGATTTGGCCTATGCCCCTTTTACCACATGCAGAGAGGAGCTTTTCTGTAAAGAAGGGTTCTTCAAATTCCAGTAACCTGCCAGCTTGCTTACCAGCTCATGTTGCCGCTTCTGGACGACGCCAGGCGTCCATTCGGGCTCCTGTATCACCTGTGATGTCAGGGCGAAGGGAGAGGCTCCCTGTCGGTTTGAAAAGTAGACGCCTTTCTTTTTGGCGAAATCGTAATCCTCGTTACGCTCTTCGATTACTTTTCTTCGAGAGACTTCTCGACAATAGCTTGCGGCCCTGTTTTGCAGAGCTTATCGTATTGACTTTTATAATATATCGTGATACGATGTCTTTATCAGGATATTACAACTTTATCTCGTACAAAAAGGCATCAGTTCGTCTCATCATCAGTAACACATAGATTAGAGAAAAGGGCTTTTGTATACATAATCTAGAAAGGATGGACAACCATGTCAGAAGATCCCTTAATCCCTTCACAGGAGCCAACGAGAGTACAGAATCCAGTACTACCAGCCGAGAACCAGACAAAGGTACAGAATCGCGTCTTGCCAACCGAAGATCAAGCGAGGGTGCAGAATCCTGTGCTGACACCAGAGGAAGCGGCAAGAGCACAGACCCCGGTACTTCCAGCTGAAAAACAGGCAAGAGTGCAGAATCCTGTGTTACCGAGTGAAGATCAGGCGCGAAAACAGAACCCTGTGCTTCCCCCAGAACAAAACAGATGAGAGCTTACTCAATTGTCGGTGCCGACCCGGTGTTCCTGCAGCAGCTCAACCAGCCATTGTTCGTCGTGAATGGGGACGCCCGCTTTTTGTGCTTTGTCGAGCTTCGAACCAGCGTCTTCGCCGACGATCAGGTGACTGAGCTTCTTGCTGACGCCCGTCGCAATGGTGCCGCCGAGCTGTATGATGGCCGCTTCGGCCTCCGGGCGCGTCATGGTGCTGAGGCGTCCGGTGAGCAGAAAGGTCTGGCCGACCAGGGGACCACTCACCGTCTTTGGCTCCTCACGCATGTTGAGGCCCAGCTCTTTCAGACGCTCGATCAGTGCCCGGTTGGACTCTTCCTGGAACCAGAGGTAGACGCTGTGCCCGATCTTGGGACCGATGCCCGCCACGTTCACAATATCCTCCTCGCTGGCAGCCAGCAAGCGGTCGATATCGCCGAAAGCAGCGGCAAGGAGCTGCGCCGTCTTCTCGCCGACGTAGCGGATATTGAGGCCGAAGAGCAGGCGATAGAAGGCTCTATGTTTGCTCGCCTCGATGCCTACCAGCATATTATCGGCGCTCTTCTCCTTGATGCCTTCCAGCTCCAGGAGCTGATCGCGTGTGAGCGTGTAGAAATCGGCGACGCTCTGAACGAGGCCGGCATCCATCAATTGCGCGCACGTCTTCTCGCCGATAGTGTCGATATCCATCGCGCCCTTGGAGACGAAATGGATGATGCCCTCGATATTGCGCGCGGGACATTGCGTATTCGGACAATAGGCCATCGCCTGGTCGGGAAGGCGAATAATCGTCGTGCCGCAGCGCGGGCATTGCTCCGGCAGGTGATAGACCTCCTCTTTGCCCGTGCGGCGTTCGAGGATCGGCTTCACAACCTGCGGAATCACCTCGCCTGCTCGCTGCACCAGCACCCAATCGCCTATACGCAGGTCTTTCCGCTGGATATCCTCTTCGTTGTGCAGAGCCGCTCGTGAGACCGTGACGCCGCGAATATTGACGGGCTCAAGCATCGCCCAGGGATTGACGGAGCCGGTGCGCCCGATATTCACGCGGATATCGAGCAACTTTGTAGCGACCTGTATAGGTGGATATTTGAATGCAATCGCCCAGCGTGGATCGCGCGCCACCGTTCCCAACTCCTGTTGCTGCGCGATATCGTTGATCTTGATCACCACGCCATCGATCTCGTAGGGCAGGTTGAAGCGCTCCGTCTCCCACTTCTTGCAGAACGTCATCACCTCTTCCAGGCTATGCGCCTGCTGAATGTGCGGATTGAGCGGAAAGCCCCATTCGCGAATCAATTGCAGCGCATCCCAGTGCGTCTCGACATTCATGCCCTGGATATAGCCGATCTGATAGCCGAAGAAGTCGAGGTGGCGCGTCGCCGTCACGCGTGGATCTTTCTGGCGCAGTGAGCCGGCGGCGGCGTTGCGCGGATTGGCGAAGAGCCGTTCCCGGCTCAACTCCTCGTTGATCTTCTCGAAGTTCTTGATCGTCATGTAGATCTCGCCGCGCACCTCTACCTTATCGGGAATCCTGTCGCCGCGCAGCTTATGCGGAATCGTGCGGACCGTGCGCACATTGGGGGTCCAGTCTTCGCCCACCAGCCCATCGCCGCGCGTCGCGCCGATCGTGAGCCTGCCCTTCTCGTACGTCAGCGCCATCGCCAGCCCATCGATCTTTAATTCGCAGACATAGGTAAATGTCGCGTTGGGCAAGATGTTCTGTGCGCGCCTGTGCCAGTCGCGCAGCTCCTGTTCGCTGCGCGCGTTCGCCAGGCTGAGCATGGGAACGGGGTGCCGGTGCTGCGGAACGTCCTGTACCGGTCCCGCTCCTACGCGCTGCGTTGGCGAATCTGGCGTTTGCAGTTCGGGATGTTCGTCCTCAATTCGCCGCAGCTCGCGCATCAAATGGTCATACTCCGCGTCGGTGAGCGTGGGATTGTCCTGTACGAAGTAGTGATAATTGGCCTCCTCGATCTGGTGGCGCAACTGGGCGACGTAGGCTTCGCGCTGTGCCTCTTCGCTCTGCTCTGCCCGTTCCAGGCGCCTCTCGTCTTCGGAGGGACTCTGTGTGTCGGTAACTGCTTGCTCATCAGGCATACTTAATTTTTCCTATCCTCTGTTCATCATTTTCGGTACTCTCTTATTCTTTTAGTATGCCTGATAATGGAAAACCTCTGGATTGCCCTCGACCAATCCGCTAATATGGCTGCGCCACTGTGGGAAGAGCGGCCCGCCGCGAAAGTCGACCGTATGGGCCTCAAGCGAGGTCCACACATTCGTGAGCATATAGCGCCCTGGCTGTTCAACGCAGCGCGTTACGCGTGACGAGATACAGTCTGGATGTTGACGAATGACCTCCAGGCCATGAATGATCGCCTGCCCCAGGGCCTCTTCTTTGCCGGGAACAGCTATAAATACAGCAATCTCTGTAACCATAATATCCTCCATTTTTCCTTTCGCCTCTTATCCTATCATGTCATACAAGAGTATGACAATCGTGGAATGCTCAGCGTTGCTACTGGACCGCATGTGAGTCGCCCCAGTCCTGTTGAAACGTTTGTTGCAGCGTACTCAACGCCTTCTGGTCAGAAACGAGAATGCCAAGCTCCCGGTTGCTGTCTAGCGAAGCGGCAGAGATATTCTCGGACCCGACGAAGGCCCTTTGACCATCCACCAGCATCATCTTTGCATGCATATAGAGCCGTGGGTCCTCTCGTACCTGCACGCCCGTATGGCTGATCGTACTGATGCCGCTGCTATTGCTGTCCCCCGTGCTGTCGCTGGAAGAACTGCTAGAGGGAGCGGGCAGAAGCACCTCCACTTGCACGCCGCGTTGTCCCGCGCTGACGATGGCCTGCTCGATATCGCTATCCTGCATCTCCTCCGCCTCGATCAGCAGCGTTTTATGCGCGCTTTTAATCAGTGCTTCAAATGCACCTCGCGAGTTCACCGGACTGACGACAAGATTAGAATCGTTGATCTGAGGGCTACTGCGGTTCCAATCGGCATTGAAGATGGTGGTCACGGCCTGCACATCCTGCCCGTTGGTATCGATAATACCGTACTCACGGTTTTTTGTATAGCTACCGCTTCCCAGGGCGGAGGCCGTGAAGTTCGATGTCATGATGTATGCCGTGCTGCCGTCGATGACCATTCCTTTCTCGTGGGTGAGAGAGAAGTCGGGGCTCGTAGCCTCTGCCTTGACGCCCGCTGCTTGCAAGCGATCCAACGTCTCTTGCGGCGAGACGCTACCACTGCCATACGGGTGCATCTCAAGCATGACGCGCACATCTATACCACGCTGAGCGGCTTCTTCCAGCCCCCTGATCACATTGCGCTCAGTCAAGAGGTACATCTCCAATAAAACGCTCTTCTTTGCGCCTGCAAGCGCGTTGGTGATCACGCGGTCTCCATCGTTCGGTTCGACGAAGAGCTGCACTCCCTGCACGCCCGAACTGATGGTGCTCGCGCTGGTTGTGCCCGTGCCTGAACTGCTTGTCCCTGAACTTGCCACCGAGATATCTGTGCTACATCCTGCCAGTAGGAGCATTACTATGAACAGACAGATAATAGCTGACCTGCCTGCTGTGATCCTTACTGCTTGCATCTCTTCCCTTCCTCACTCTCTCAATATAAGAGTTGTATAGTTTCTATACTGGTCGTTGGTCAGATAAACGTTAAAGCGTTCCTGTTTTTTATCGCTGTATATATTCGTCCGCGCCTATCTTTCTATACATAGAATACGGAGTAGAAGCCACCACCAGTATACAGAATTTTCGCGCAGAAAAAAATCCTCATTTCTACGTAGAAATGAGAATTTTTTTGATGATTTTTCTGAAAACGTGACTACTTCGGTGCCGTGTGCAGGAACACGTACAGCGGAGCAAGCACCAGAGTGATTGTGCTGAGGAGCTTGATAAGCACGTGCAGCGATGGGCCAGCGGTATCCTTGAAGGGATCGCCGACAGTATCACCAACTACGCCTGCCTTGTGCGGTTCGCTCTTCTTGCCTAGAACAGTACCTTTGGGATCGAGGCGATCGACCATCTCTCCCTCGGCATTGACGCGCAGATAGCCGGCCTCAATGTACTTCTTCGCGTTGTCCCATGCGCCACCGCTGTTGTTGAGGAACAGGGCCATCACGATACCGCCCATTGTACCAACCATCAGCATGCCAGCTTCAGCCTGGGGACCGAGGATAACGCCGACCGCGATCGGGGTCAGAACGGCGACGATGCCTGGTAGGATCATCGCGCGTAATGCACCACGTGTGCTGATATCGACGCAGCGTGCGTAGTCGGGATCGACACGATCTGCAGGGTTCTCCGCCATAATCTTCGGGTTCTCGCGGAACTGACGGCGCACCTCTTCAATCATACGTTTAGCAGCCGCACCCACGGCGCGAATTGCCAGTGAGCTGAAGAAGAAGATCAGCGTGATGCCGAGCAATGCTGCGATGAAGACAGAGATATCGGCCAGGTCAACGCGATAGACGGCGGAAGTCTTTTCAAAAGAGTAGAGCACATCCAGGTAAGCGCTAAAGAGCAGGAATGCTGCCAGCGCCGCTGATCCAATGCCATAGCCCTTTGTAAGCGCCTTGGTGGTGTTGCCTGCGCCATCCAGCGCATCTGTGATGTCGCGTACCGCCTCGGCTCCCCCGCTCATCTCAGTGATACCGCCAGCGTTATCTGTGATAGGTCCGAAGGTATCCATCGAGAGGATATAGGCACAGCTCATCAGCATGCCCATTGTCGCAACGGCTGTGCCGAAGATGCCGCCGACGTTGATCACATTGGCTGCTCCGGCGATTACCGGGAAAGTGACCTGGCTGCCCAGGAAGAAGGACAGGCCAAGGGCAGCGCAGATCGCCAGCACTGGCAGCGCGACGCACTCGAAGCCGACCGCGACACCCGTGATAATGGTCGTCGCCGGGCCTGTCAGCGTTGCGGCGGCAATCTCGCGCACCGGTCGCCATGTACCAGCAGTATAGTACTGCGTGATATACACGAAGGCGACGCTGAGCAGAATGCCAACGGTGCCTGCCAGGCCGAACCAGACCCAGCCAGGTATGCCGCTGCTGCCCGTAGGACCGGTGCCATTCAACAAGAGGAAGCTGCCCAGGAATACGCCAACGACCGAGAGCGCGCACGTGATCCAGTAGCCGATGGTGAGCTGGTTCATCGCGATCTCACCAGGATCGCGGCCAGCCGCCTTGTCCGGCTCAACGACGACCGAGGGTCGAATGTAGAGCAGGCCGATCGCCGAGGCGATGAGGCCGAAGGCGCGTACGACCAGTGGGAAGAGAATCCAGCCGATATTCTTTGTTGCTGCATAGAGCGCAACGCCAAGGATCATCGCGCCGATATTCTCGGCGGCGGTCGACTCGAAGAGGTCTGCACCACGACCGGCGCAGTCACCAACGTTGTCGCCAACCAGGTCTGCGATGACGGCGGGATTGCGTGGATCATCTTCCGGGATATTGGCCTCAACTTTACCAACGAGGTCCGCGCCCACGTCGGCAGCTTTGGTATAAATACCACCGCCGAGCTGTGCGAACAGTGCGACAAAGCTTGCACCGAAGCCGAAACCAACGATCAGCGAGGGAGCCACCGCAGGGTTGGTCAGACCGCCATAGAGGCTGAAGACGACCGAGACGCCCAGCAGCGAGAGTGCGACCACCAGGAAACCGGAGACGGCCCCACCGCGTAGGGAGACCATCAGTGCCTCGCCGAGGCTGCGTGTCGCGGCGCTCGCCGTGCGACTATTTGATTTCACTGCTACATACATACCGATGAAACCAGAGAGACCGGAACAGAACGCACCGACCAGGAAAGCGATTGCCGTGTGCAATGCCAGGCTGAGCTTGTCCGCCTGGCTGCCCTGACCAAGCAGGGCAAGGACGACTGCTACGATGATGGCGGCGAAAATGGAGAGGATCGCGATCGTACGATACTGACGATTAAGAAATGCCATTGCACCTTTAAAAATGGCATCAGCAACTTTTTGCATGGCAGGAGTGCCGGTATCTTTGCGCAACACATATGTGGCGAGGTATACCGCAAAGAGGATCGCCAGGACTCCTACAATGAGGGGGACTAAAATATAAAGAGTGGTACTCACGATAAGAAACGCCCTCCTTAAGGCCTAGAAATATTCGCTAATCAACATTGACCAGCCCGGTAAACATCGTGACGAAACCATGGTAGAAGCGGCCTGTAATCGTTTCTACCTACAAGAGCATCTTGAGTCGACACTCAGTGTAACATAAGGGGTATGTCGGTGACAAGAGTAAGGCGTAACAGATTTGTGATATAAACACGTAGTCTGCCCCTCTTTTTCTACCCTTCTCTACTATTATATGTCAGCAAATCATTTTTTTGCCAATGGGCCCGGGAGGGACCGGGCCCCTGCGGCTTACACGTTGCGTGGGAGTGGCAACGTGCCCGTGACGCCATTAATCGCGGCCTGAATGCGTGACAAGAGCGGCACCACTTGCTTCTTGCGCGATACCAGACCCTCTACGATCAGCGAATGCCCATCCTCTTCAAGTGGCGCGCCGAACACTTCTGAGACCGCAGCCTCGCCACCGTAGACCAGCAAATGGCAGCGCATGTTGATGATATCAACGATCATAAACAGGAATGACGTGTAGCCGTGTGCGATGCGCTGCATCGTCTCCAGCAGCTCCGGTATTCTCTTCTCGATCGTCGCCGGGCTGGCAGTCTCGACGGTGCCGACCGCGATCTTCGCAGCGTTGACCGTGAACTCTTTGAAGTCGGAGGTAATGAGCGCCTCGGCTGGTTTGTCGCTGAGATCGCTGGCGGCGGCGGCAAAGAGTTCCTGTCCAAACTGTTCGATGTCCACTTCTGCAATCGCCGCGAGTTCGGCGGCTACGCGTTCATCGCGCGCGGTGCAGGTAGGGGAGCGCAGAATGAGCGTGTCATAGAGCAGACCGGCGAGCAGCATTCCGGCGGCTTCGCGCGGGATCGGAATATTGGCTTCGTGATACAGGCCCACAATGATCGTTCCCGTACAGCCGACTGGCTCCGCTCTGAACATAATGGGCTTGTTGGTATGGATATCGGCGATGCGGTGATGGTCGATGATGCCCATCACCTCGGCCTCCTCGATGCCATCGACCGATTGTGACTGCTCGTTATGGTCAACCAGGATCACGCGTTTCGGACGTGCCTTGATCAGGTCGGTACGCGAGAGGTAACCGACGAGCTTGCCTTCATCGTCCACGACCGGCATGGAGCGACGACGGGTGAGCGTTGATTGAATCTCGCTCATATGGTCGTCGGGGTGGCAAGAGCTGAACTCGCGGCTCATGATATCTTGCACACTGCTGCTCAGGTTGATGAGGCGAATGGTGGTGAAGGTGTGATGCGCTGTGCTGATGACCATGACGCCTTGTTGGCGTGCCGCCGCCAGTGTACGCGGAGAAACCAGCAGATCTCCGGTGACTACCAGCGCCGCCGCTCCATGCTCGATCGCTAAGAGTTGCGCATCTTCACGGTCGCCGATCACGACGACGCAGCCCTGCTCGATATAATCGGTCATCGTATCAGCTTCCATGGCTGCGACCAGGATGCGGCTGCCGAGCTTGCGCCGTCCTTCTACCAGCACGCGACCCTTCAGCACACGCACGAGGTTGTCGCGGTGCAAGGGGACACGGTTGACGGCGCGCGGATCGAGGTCGTTGAAGAATAGTTTAGCGAAGTCTTCGTTGGCGATAATACCGTGTACCCTGTTTTCAGTGTCTACTACAGGCATCGCGCGCCGGTTATGCTCCTGGAGCACCTGGCCGGCCTCCAAAAGCGGCTGATCGATGTTTACGGAAATAACGCCCCGACGCATCGCGTCGCGCACCTGGAGGTACACGTCGTCCAGTGCCTCCGGTGCCTCGACCTGAAAACGCTCCAACGCGAAGCTAACCTCTGGCTTCAATTCGCCGTTGCGCGCGGGTATTGCCTGTTCCTCGCCCTGTAACTGCAACAGCTTTGCGTAAGCATAAGCTGAAGCAATCGAGTCCATATCGGAATTTTTATGTCCAATCACGTAGACGGGTTGTGCCATTTTCAATCTCCATTATCTGAATGATGTGTGGCGTCGTCGTGTCTATCCCGACATCGATCGCCTCGTTTCGCTTCATTAATAAATATAACGTCTGTGTACTGGAACTCCATGTTCTTGTGCTATAATTTTAGCCCGACTCTACTCACTCTTACAAGTACCAGTCCTACCAAGAGCATTAATATTACAACTCCACCGATGAGCAAGGCAAGAGGTGAACGCGCCTGTGTCGCTACTGGCGGTTTCGTCGCTACTGGCGGTTTCGTCGCTGCTGCGCTCGTCGAAGTGATCACTCTATCCTGTAGTCGATCATCCGGCGTCGGCAGATGCACCTGGGGATTGGATGGTGGATTGCCACTGCCAGGATTGCGGCCGTGTATATTGTGATAACTGATGGATCTCTGCGTGACATCCAGGATCTTGCTCACACGTTGTGTTCCACCGGGCGCACTGACGGTGAGTGTCAATGTATAGGCGCCAGTCGATGTATAGGCGTGACTGACTTCTATACCTTTTGCTTGTGTGCCGTCGCCAAAGTTCCAGCTATAGGTGAAGTTCTTGCTGCTACCGGTGGGGCTAAAGGCTGTGCGCGCATTCAACGTAAGCGCCTGACCGATCCTGGTCTGTCCGATGTCGCTGATAGCGGCGATGGGGGTTTCTGACAGATGCCCACTGACGGTGCTTTGTCCAAGAATGGAGGGCTGGTTAAGCATCCAGGTCGTAAACATGCCTGGGAGGGCGAGGGCGAGGGCCAGCGCGTTGGATTTGTGCGAGCCGCCCAGGGCAAAGGTGTTCATGAGCTGGATCGTATCCTGGCGTTGATCGTAGGGGTACGACCATGCAGGTGGGTTATTGTCATAATACGTAGAGTTCCCCGAAAAGGTGGCGCTGGGTATGCCCGCCAGGGTAAATGCCATCTGATCGCTTCCTCCCATGTGATCATTGATCTGTATAACGTTGCTCACCTGGTCAGGCGTGAAGATCGGTTGCGCGCTATCCTGGTTATTGTCGCTATGATAGGTCAGTTCCTGGTAGCCTGACGCCTGGAACTGTTGAAACACTGCGGGTATGGCCTGCTGTATCAGTGCGCGAAAGTTGACGATGCTCGCGCGCCGTTCCGGCGAGAGTTGCTCCTGCGCCGGGTAGAGGTCGGAATTATCAAGAGGTGTCAGATAGATGTAGAACGGTAGCAGCGGGTTAGCCAGGCGTCCGAGATAGCGAACCGGGTAGGCGATGCCGCTCTGCTCCTCGTTGAACATCGCGACGATGTTACGCGTATCGCCATTTACTGTGCTATTCAGGTAGTGGAACGAGCCGAGGACGCCCTGCTCTTCGGCGTCGAAGATTACGAAGCGCAATGTGCGCGCCGGATAGGTGTGGTTAGTGCGCCAGTAGTCGCCCATGGCCCTGGCGACGCCGAGCTCTATAGCGCAGCCGCTGGCGTCGTCGTTTGCCGATTGCGTCGAGATCGCCATGCCGTCGTCGTGGCAGCCAATGACCACCACCTGCTCAGGATGGGTCGCGCCAGGCACGCTGACTTCGACGTTGACCGCCGGAACGTCGGCTGGTCGATCCTGCCAGCCCTGAATTGAAAACGGGCCGCGACGAATCTGCGGGTTCAGTCCCGCCAGGTCCTGTGTTATCTCCTTTGTCCAGTAGCTGGCGAACGCGTCGTGACCGGCGGCGCTTGTGCTATATCCAGCTTCACGATGCTGAAAGTTTGTCACCATAAAGAAAAGCTGGTTATAGACATAATCTGGATCAACCGTGGGGAAATCAGCAGGACTGGCCCCGTTCTCCTGTTTCGGTGCCGGTGTGGACGGGGCAGCGTAAACCGTTGCCGGAGCTAAAAGCAGGCAAGCGAAGATAATGCTGTAACAGATCTGCATAATTCGTCGTCGCACAGAGGAGATCCTTCCTGAAATAGAGATAGCACTGATATTATATCGTGTTATTGCGCCTTTCTCATAGCCCAAATTTCTTATTGGTTAAAAGAGAGATGAGTTGTCGTGATACACTTGCAAGGGGCTGAGAAAAGGATAGGGGAAAAAATATGCAGAAGCTTGAGGTATTGATAGAAGAGAACTCCTTTGGTTCTGTTCGTCCTGTAGAGGTCATTGCCGATGTACCGGTGGGGGCGCTGGTTCCGGCGCTGGTCGAGGAGCTGAAGCTGCCGGAGACGGATCTTTTTGGCAGAAAGCTGGTCTACATGCTCCGTCATGCATCCGGTGGACGAATCTTGCCTGAGAATACGACGCTGATTGCTTCCGGTGTGGAACCTGGGGCAAGGCTGGCGCTGGATTCGTATGTGCTGGATGGCAGCGCGGCGATGCTTGTCCAAAATGGACGGGTCCAGCCTGATCCGGTGTTGCACTCGTCTGTGACGATAGCAGATGCGGGAGGATTTGCGCCCCTGAATGTTGCGCCTTTCTCTACCGTGCCTGTGAATGCTGCTCCTTTCTATTCTAAGAATACCTCTGGCAGTTTGTCCCCGCTCAAGAAGAAGAAGCGCAGGTGGTCACGCCGTGCCTTTATGCTGCTCGGCGGAGCTGTGTTGGGCGTTGGTGGCACTGGCCTGGGCTATGCCGCCTATCACGCGTATACGACGGGTGCGTTACACGGGATTACAACCGGGCAGACAACCATTGCACCGCAACCTGCTACCAAAGCAAATCCCGCCCCGACAAAGGTCCCCTTTCCTACCACTGCCCAGGCGGTTTTTACCTTCAATAACCATCAGCAGACGGTACGCTCCGTCGGCTGGTCTTCCGATGGCACCATGCTGGCAAGCGGATCGGATGATACGCATGTGTTTATCTGGACGCCGACCGGCCAGGTCATGCACGATCTACCTCATCCAGGGGCGGTATTGGCGCTGGCCTGGTCGCCAGATGCACAACGCCTGGTCACTGGTGCGCTGAATCAGGTAGCTTTCTATAGTGTGCAAAACGCGACGAGGCTGGCGCTCCATCATCATGCGCAGGCCGTCACCAGTCTTTCCTGGAATACGCATAATCAGATGCAGGCCGCGTCGGCGTCGCAGGACACGCGCGTTATTGTCTGGAATACGAATAACTATCAGGCGCAGACAAGGTTTATGCGTCACACGACACCCGTTCTGAGCGTCTCCTGGTCCTCTGACGGTCAGTCGATAGCCTCGGCTACCCAGGGTGGCGTCATACGCGTCTGGAATGGCGCGAATGCTCAGGAGCTGCACGCGGGGTACGATATCAAGGTCCCTGTAATCGCCCTGGCCTTTGCACCCTCCGGGGCGCAACTGGCGGCGGGAGGGAGTGATGGCGCTGTACGCATCTGGAGCGGCCTGACCTGCCAGCAGCAGGCCAATGCGACGATCGCCAATCAATGCATCGATACGCCTCTGACCTTGCAGGTGACAAACGCGCCCATTCACACACTTTCCTGGTCGCCAGATGCGCGTTTTCTCGCCGTTGGGACCGGAGATGGGAAAATAGCGGTCTGGTATCCCGCGCACGACCAGCGGAAGCCCATCGTGACTGTGCAGCAGAAAGAGACGGTGTGCAGCCTCACCTGGTCGCCGCAGGGAGATCAACTGGCATCAGCTTCCGGCACTACCGTAACGCTCTGGAAATTGGCGTAGGGGTCTTCCACGAAATGGACCAGGGTCGCCATATCGTCGCGTGCGCGGGTCGAGACCAGGTTGTCGTAGTGGGGGATGCTGGTCAAGGCTGTGTATGCGAGCTGGCATTGCTGCGCCAGGAAATCGCGGCAGTAGGTCTTTGTGTGCGCCTGCTCGAAGATCGCGAGCACATCCTCTACCTGCGCCGTTGTAATCGGCTCCTCTTGCTGGTAGATTCTGCGCAGTGTCTTCTGATCCTGTGGACCGGTGTGTTCCAACGCGTGCAGCACAGGCAAGCTTTTTTTGCGCCGGTACACATCGCCGGCAGGAGTCTTGCCCGACTCCGCCGTTGTGGCCCAGATGCCGAGCAGGTCGTCGCGGGCCTGGAAGGCGATGCCCATGGCCCTGCCGAAGTTGCTCAGCCGCTCGATCGTCTCCTCAGAGCGCGTACCCAGGCGTGCGCCCATCTCGGCGGCGCATGCCATCAACGCGCCGGTCTTGCGGCTGATCATATCGACGTACGTAGCGACCGCGACGGCCTGCTGCTCCTCGAAGCTGATATCCAGGTATTGGCCCTCGGATAGGATCAGGCAAGCGCGATCGAGCGCCACACCCAGGCGCGCCGCTATAGCGCTCTCTACGCCCTTTTCCAGAACGTTCCAGAGCGTCAGGCGTGCCAGGGCAAACATACCATCGCCCGTATTGATCGCCTGGGGGATGCCCCATACTTTCCATAATGTAGAGCGATGGCGGCGTTCCGCGTCGCTATCCTCAATGTCGTCGTGGATCAGCGTGAAATTATGCGTGAGTTCGATCGCTGCAGCCGCTGGCAGAGCGCGTTCGAGATAAGCGGAACTCTCAGTAGCGTCGTCTGCAAGTCCCCACGCGCCCGCCGCCTCATAAGCCAGGAGGAGCAAGGTTGGACGTAGCAGCTTGCCTGGATTGCTTTGTGTCGCGGCGTAGTGAGCGTCCACCCAACCCAGGTGATACTGCATCTGCCCGTAGAATGGGCGCAGCGTACTCACATCAGTACTTATTGCCTGATCGACTGCCGCGCGCAATGTCCTATAGATGGCCTGTTGATGACGTAAGAGCGTCGTTTGGACCGTTGATGATAAAGCCATGAATGCTATACCGAGACGGTGGAGCACTAGCCGTCTCATCCCCTTTCTCTCTCCTGGTACTTTAAGGATGCAGGTAAAAAAATATGCCTGCTACGATCGTCCCGAAGACGGTGATCGCGGCTGCCAGCCCTTTGAGTCCGCCGATTCTATACAGTGGTGAGCACAGATCGCAGTAGCGACTGGTGTACTGGTAGCGATGGCCGCGCAGGCCCTCGCGTGTGATCGCCACATCCTCTGTTTTGCGTTGCGTGTGCAGTTCATCGCAGACATAGCGCCCACAACCGCGACAGGTGAACTGGTCCACGAAGTGCGAGGTCTTCGAGAGGGACCACTGGTCGGGATAGACCTGCGTGCCGCAGACGTAGCAGGCCTGTGACTGTGCGGTCTTCATCTGTTTTTCGGCGCAGGGCGAGTGCTGCTGCTTAGGAAAATGGTCCTGGCAGAAGCCGTGGTGACAGTCCGGGCAGCGTCCAAGCGCCTCTTCATTGCATTCATGGCAGCGCCGCGTCGCCTGAACAGGCCGCTGCTGATGGTAACGCTTCATCTCTCCTGTATCTTGCATACGATCCTCTCTAAGACCCTCAATGATTTTTGCATGCCTATTGTTATAACGGATATCTCTCCATATAAAGATGCCAGTCAGTCATATCTATGGGTAGTATAGCAAAAAGATGACTGGAAGGGTAGGCTCGCAGGGCGACCGCCGGCAGGGCGACCGCAAGGGTCAATACCATTCACTTCACGATGTCGGCAGGAGGGACAAGGGGCGGATGGGGCTAGGGAGGGGGCCTTGCGCTTGTCCCTCCTGTGACCTCGTGACGTGGGATGGATTGACCGCAAGAGTCGCCCGCGCCAGGGGACGCGACGGCACTCTCCCTGGGTTGTCTCTCTCCCCGATAGAGATTTTGACCAATCATGCCCAACAATCTCTCTTCCGAAAAGGGCCAGGGAGGACCGTATACGCTTCCTCGCCTGGCATCCCCGCCATCACGCGCCCAGCAGCACCTTGAGCAGGACCGCGCCCGCGATGCCATTGCCGGCGTTGCTATTGGCGTACAGCGCGACGAGCCCCTCCTGCGCGCCACCCTTAAAGCTCGCGGTGTAGGTGACGCTCGTCGAGAACTGCGTGTTGCCGTTGCCGATCGCGCCGTGGGCGGTTGCGTGCCCGATGTCGGTCCCGGTATGATCCAGGATCGTGATATTGCCGATAACGCCCTCGAAGGCGTTGCCCGTGCCCGTGACGGTGACGGGACTGGTCAGGAGAGCGCGGCTCGCGGGCGCGGTGATCGACATGCCGCTGGAGGCCGCCGCCGTGACGATCCAGATGCCGCCGTTCGTCTTGCCCTCAAGGCGCGTCATCGTGACCTGGATGCTGCCGAAGCCCGGATGGGGATTTTTGACGGTGACGACGGCGTTGACATCGTGCTGACCCCCGCCACTCACGGCGGTTATGGGCGAGTTCGTGGGCCACTTGAGCATGTTGACGGCCAGGGCGTTGGCGGTCATCGTGGCGCTGAGCTTCCACGGCTGGTGCCCCTGCCCCACCTGCTGCTGATCGGCCTCGGCCTGGTAACGCGTCAGATCGGGGAAGATCCCTGGGAAGGCGGTAGGTACGAAGCTGGCCGCGCCTTCGGACCATTTGAACTCGCGGAACAGGTCCGTGACGAGTCCTGCATTGCTCGGCGCGTTCTTGTTCACGCTGGATAGCGCATCAACCTCGCCTGTGATGATGGTGTTGTAGCCGCTGACCTTAGCCGCACCGTGTTCGAGACCCTGGAGTTTAAAGAGCTGCTTCGGATGGATATTAGTGATATTATCGTAGACATAAACATCCAGGAATCCGCCAGTGCCATTAGTACGTACATTGATCAATGCCTGCAGCGTAGCGTTGCCCATTAGATTTGAGCATGTAACGCTCTCGACTTTATTAATGTTGGATTGCGTCCCGATAATAGTATCCCAATAAGAAGGAGTGCTTATAGCACTGGGGCATGGCTGTGTGCCTGACTTTACAGCAGGCGCGGGAGTCGTGCTATCTGATGTCAGTACGGCTGTGCTGGTATTCATAATGGTAGTTGCGACTGTAAATGGCGTGGCGTTATTATTGTTGCCGCCCTGGCTAGAACCGCAGCCAGCGAGCATGAGTAGTAGCACAAAAAACAGGCTACCACTTATACCTGTGCGAACTGTAAATGTAGAAGATTCCTTGCGCATAATCCCTCCAGATCATCATAGATTTGTTGATTTCGATTTAATTGTAATGACATAACACTAATATCAATATTAAACCGCTTGCCATACACGTGCGATTTTATCCACACCCCCAGAGACAACTTTTTTGCCATCAGGAGACCAAGCTACGGCAGAAACGCTATCAGTATGTTTCAGATAGGAATAGAGTTTGTCAGCATTTGAGAAGTTCCATACTTGTACCGTCTTGTCGCTACTTGCAGAAGCAACACGAGCACCGTCAGGTGATAATGCAATTGCAAATACAGCACCTTTATGTTCTCTATAGGCATAGCCATCGCTTCCAGTGAATGCGAACCAGACCTGCACCGTAGAGTCATCGGATGCGGAAGCAATCTGTCTGCTATCAATTGACCAGAGGACAGAGGAGACGAAATCTGAATGTTGAGTATATGTGTACACCGATTCGTGTGTATTAACTTTCCACACGCGTACGGTTTTATCACTACTACCAGAAGCAACATATGTTCCATCAGGAGACCACGCCACTGAATTTACTACGTCTTTATGACCTGTAAAAGAGTATATAAGCTCCCCTGTGGAAGCATTCCATACTTGTACAGTTTTGTCAAAGCTGCCAGAAGCTATATATTTTCCATTGGGAGACCACGCCACTGAACTTACTGCATCTTGATGATTAACATAAAAGCGAATAGTTTTGTTTGCCAGAGGGTCCCATATACGTACCTGCTTATCATTACTTCCTGATGCAATTAGCGTTCCATCGGGAGACCACGCCACTGTGTTGACTTGATCGGTGTGCTCTCCATAGTTCGTGACTACCTCGCTACTCAGAGCGTTCCACACTTGCACAGTCTTATCCAAACTGCCAGAGGCAATCATGTTATCCCTTGGCGACCAGGATAAAGCGAGGATACTCCTGGTATGCCCGTGATACGCGTTAAGGGTTGTTCCTATTTCTACAGTTTTGGCTGTAGAAGTAGCTTCGCTCGTCGCGCTTCCACCCTTACTCCCCGCGCCTCGGCCAGCGCCAGCATTCGAGCGCGTGCCGCTCGTCTGAACGGTCGCGTGATGGGTGGAGAGCCACGCCAGAGTGCCGCTGCCGCCGCCGAGCGCGAGCACGCCGCCCAGGGTGAGCAGGAGGCTGCGGCGCGATACCGGGCGCTTTGTGATGGCCTCCGGCGGCGCGGCGCGGGCGGAACGCGAGCTGGCGGGCTGTCCGTCGGTGGGAGACGTTGGCGGCACCAGCATGGTGTCGAGCGAGCGGCGCGTGGAGCGCGAGGGGAGCGGCGGCGGTGTGGGATGCTGTGAGCGGCTCTGCATGGCGGCCCCGAAGTCTGCCGCGAAGTCGCCGACCGTGGGGTAGCGCTGCGCAGGGCTCTTGGCGAGCACGACCATCACCACCTCCTCCAGCGCGGGCGGGATGCGTGGGTTGCGGGCGCGCAGCGAGGGAGGTGACACGTTGAGGTGCTGCGCCGCGATCTCAGGGAACGAGCCGCGAAACGGGCGCGCGCCGCAGAGCCACTCGTAGGCCACCACGCCCAGCGCGTACTGCTCGCTCGCCGGATGGGGTTTGCCGCGCAACTGTTCGGGGGCCATATATGCCGTTGTCCCCGCCACGTGCGGCGTCACCTGCCGACCCGACTCCGAGATCAACGTCGCGATGCCGAAATCGCTCAGCAGCAGTGCCTCGTCCTCGTTGAGCAGCATATTCTCCGGCTTCACATCGCGATGGATCACGTGATGGGCGTGCGCGAAGTCCAGCGCCTCCGCCGCCTGTGTCACATAGTCCAGCACCACCCTGGGCGGCAGCACGGAGCCGCGCGGATAGAGGGCGCGCAACGTCCCACGCGGCGCGTACTCCATAATCAGGTACGGCATCCGCTCATCCTGCACGCCGAAGTCGAGGATATTGACGATGTGTGGGTGTCGCAGGTCCGCCACAATCTGCGCCTCGCGTTTGAAGTGCAGCACATCGGGTCCATCGACCTGCGTATAGAGCAGTTTGATGGCCGCCAGCCGATTGATATGCACGTGCCGCGCCAGGTACACCTCCGCGAACCCGCCCCTGCCGAGCGAGCGCACCAGCCGATAGTTCCCCAGCACCTGCCCCTCATGCATCAAACGATCAGGCATATATGAGTTCTCCTCCAACGGGACAACAGTATTCAATTTGAACCGCGCCCAATATTGATAGACACGAATATATCGATCAACGTATACAAATGATCAACGCATACAAATGTAGGGGCGCGGTTCACCAGCCCGCCGCGCTCCCCAGGCCGACGCGTGGTGGATGGCAACCGGCGGCGGGCTTGTGAACCGCGCCCCCATAGACATTAAGTTAAGAAAGGATGAGTTTAAAAAAGAGGGATGGACACCAAGGGCCTCAATCTGACATCATACAAAAAAACGCTTCTGAAGTCTGATGAAAGAA
>DAOTTD010000058.1:0-10426 GCA_034438015.1 Ktedonobacteraceae bacterium
GCCGAATCACCTGTGGATAGCTTCGAGGGTGGTTCATCACTTTTCTCCTTGGATCAACTTGACGGAACGCGCTCTCTCAGTCTATCACACTCTTTCCCACGCATTCTTTGCCCCCACGGAAAAAAACCTGCTCGGACTATGGCGTCCAGGCAGGTAGTGAATATAACGACAAGTGGTGTACAAAGGAAGAATGACGGCCTCTTCCTTCATAAAAATGTGAGCTTAGATTGCGAACTTGGCAGCGAGCTCACGAGCGCCGGGTTCGACAAGGATCGTGCCATCGGGAAAAACGATCATGGGAACGCTACGCATACCACCATTGACCCGCTGCACCAGCTCAGCCGCATCTTCGTCTTCTTCTATATTAATAGTTTCAAAAGGAATACTGTGCGCATTGAACCAGCGCTTGACAAAACGACAATCACCGCACCACGTGGTTATATACATCTTAATCTTTTCACCCGTCTGGGGCGTCTGCACAGTTGCTTCAGGCATAGAAATGCTCCCTGGTCTTCCACCTGGAATGAGATAAATACTTCTGTCCATTCTAACAGTCAGGAAGGAAAATTTATTCCTCCAGGCAGAAAACCGGCTCACTAGCCTTCCGTCGAGACCAGTACGGGCTTGTTGATACGCTCAAGCATGCGATCCAGGAAACGCTTGCCACCGGTAGCGACCAGTCCTGGATTGCGCGCCAGGACACCCATTATCAGGCTGGCGCTAAAATCTCCCCGCAGCGCCTGGGCCATCTGCGCCGGCGTGAGACGCTTCATGAGATCCAGCGCGCCATCCCACTGCGCATCGCTGTAGCTGGCGATGTGTTTGTTGATCATGTAGGCTATGTCCATGTCGCGTCCGAAACGTGTGCGCCAGCGCTTATCGAAACGCGTCAGAAAAGCAGCGGAGGTATCACCGGCATTGATCGCTTCAGCGGCGACCGCACCAGCCATCTGTCCTGCGTAGATGGCAAAACGGATGCCTTCCCCAACCAGCGTCGAGCCGTGCCCACCAGCATCGCCCGCCAGCAACAGACCGGCACGCGAAAAGCGCTCGACGGGACCTTCGGAGGGAAAGAGGCCCGTGTGATATTCCACCGGGCTGGCGGCGCGAAATTTGTCTTTGAACTGGGGCAGTTCGCGCATGATGCGATCCAGGTAGATGCGCGCATCCTCGTCGCTGTCCGGGTGCAGGACACCGACGCCGAGGCGCACACGGCCATTGCCGCGTGGAAAGGCCCACGCGTACCCGCATGGCGCAAAGGCGCCTCCCATAATCAAGAAGAGCTCGTCCTGAGGATAATGCGGCGCGTATAGATCATATTCCGCTCCGTAGCCGTAGCGATGAAAGGCTTTGCCCATGTCTGTACGAACGCCGATGTGTCGCGAGACGCCGCTGGCATCGATCGTTACGGCGGCATTCAGACTCAGGCGCTGGCTCACATGGTTTTTCGCGGTTACTCCCACTACGCGCTCACCTTCCACCACGACCTGCTCGACTGTATGACGCACGCGCACCTGCGCACCTGCTGCTATCGCGCGTCCCGCCAGGTGCTGGTAGAGTCCACGCACATCTACGACACAGGCGACCGCGGAATTATAGTGCAGGCTAACTTCGCGCCGAGGCGAAACAAAAATGACCTTTGTGACTGGATGGTAGAGATACTCTGGAATGGCCAGCGCCTTCATATCGCTGATCCAGCTTCCGCCACTGGTATGGACAGGGTAGCCAATCTCATTCTGGCGCTCTAATACAACTGTGCGTACACCTCGACTGGCCGCCGCCTCTGCCGCCGCCAGGCCCGCAGGTCCGCCACCCACAATTAATACATCATTCTCGTCTGACATGCAATTCCTTCTTCGGGGGGATAATTTTTCATCAGGCACGGCCCGCGCTCCCTTATAAGATTCCTGGGTCCGCCCCTTTCTTAGATTACTCATTAGAACAGTATATCTCAATTTTTCATTGAAACGGTATATCTTATTGACGTCATTTTGCAAGCCTCCGGGTATCTGATGTACCGCTTGCGAGGGATAGAATTATACACCGCCGGCGTTCATGAGCACGACGCGCCAGCCCCCGGGATCTTCAAAGGTGACACCTTGTTTTTCCCAGTAGGGATTTTCAGAAGGGACCAGCTGGTATCCTGGCGCCTCAAGTCGTTCAACGACCCGCGTGATTGCTTCTCTTGCAGAAATAACGACGTATGCTTCGCTTCCCTTACTCGTCGCCCAGCCAGGGCGGCAGTTCTGGCGAGGAGTCGGTTGGTCCGATCATTCCATCGAACATATCGCCATTTGTAGTGTTCTCCTGAACATGATGGTGATAGAGATACAGGAAGAGCTCAAAGGTCTCCGGGGCGTCCAACTGGTAATGGCCAGTCGGCGTATTCACTGACAACCCTTCTTCGGACCACTGAACCGTTAGTGGCCCTATACGCAATTGCTGTACCATAGTTTCCTCACACTACTTTCATGCCGAAAAATACATCTGATCTACGCTTCTTTTCTACGGGGGGATTGTCTCTCTCTATTTCTGTACTAATATTCTCATACTACCATGCTCTACCATAACGACAAACTTGAACGACAAACTTGATAACTATTATACTCATACAACTGATATATAACAACGCCCGCAGGCACCTGTTTTCCAGCTTCACTCCATTACCCACTTTGTGGAAAATTCGCCATTTATGTCTCTCTTGCAAGACCCTCCAGCGTCTGTATAGTTTGCTGCAGGTCTTTCAAGGCGTCCAGACGCGCCTGCTGATTCAGCAGTTCACCTTCGAGATACTTCAGGCGCTGCATCAATTCACGTGAACCGCGAATCGGCTGCTTTTGCAGCAAGGCAATTTCAGGCGAAAGCTCGGTCATACGCCTGCTATAGCCCTCTATCTGCATGACGATCAATGCCTTGATCTGCTCTGCATTCAGTTGCATTGGATCTCAATTCCTCACGTTCTCTAATAGCTCACGAGTCTGCTTATATTGTACGTTACAATATTACCTTGCGTCACTCCCTCTATCTCTTGCGCGGCGCGCTCGATCCACGCACAAGCAACTGGCCCTTCAAAATCACCTGACGAGTAGAACGCGTAGGGTCCGCGATGCGTTGCAGCAGCAGCTCGGTCGCCGTTTTGCCGATCTCGTACGTCGGCTGGGCAATCAGCGTGATCGGGGGCTGCACCAGCGATGCCCATGTTGTCTCGTCGAAGGAGACCAGCGCAACATCATCGGGGATGGTAAGGTTGCGCTCGCGAATCGCCTGCAGAACGCCCGCTGCGAGCAGGCTGTTCGTTGTGAAGAAGGCGTCAGGCAACCGCGTTGTGTCGATCATTTTCAAGGCGGCTGCGTAACCTGCTTCGACCCTCGGCTGTACATATTTCACATGCTCCGCCGCTACAGAGAGGTTGTGTTCGCGCAGCGCCTTTTCATAGCCTGCGTGCCGGTCGCGCCCGGTCGTGCTCATCTCACCGAAGATGAGGGCGATGTCTCGATAGCCGCCCTCGATAAGATGCTCGGTGAGCCGGTACCCGGCATCGACGTTATCCAGCAGTACGACATCGATATCGCTCCCCGTGACGGAGCGATCAACGACGACGATGGGGAAGCCAATACTCACCCAGGTGAAGTTGGCCGCCGTCTGTCGTGTCGGTGAGAAGATGACACCTGCAACGCTCTCATCTCGCATCAACTTGAGGTATATCGCTTCTTTCTCAGGATCTTCATCCGTGTTGCAAAGGAAGAGGCTGAAGCCCTGCTCGTATGCGGTATCTTCGACGGCACGGCTGATCGAGGTGAAAAACGGGTTGCGAATATCCGAGACGACCAGACCGATAGTGCTGGATTGCTGCACACGCAGACTGCGGGCAACCAGGTTCGGTCGATATCCTAATTGATCGACCGCCGCCATTACCCGCTCACGCACCTCCGGGCGCACATGCAGACCGTTGGAGAGCACCCGCGAAACCGTGGCAGTCGAGACGCCTGCCATACTGGCAACATCTTTAATACTGGCCATGTAAACTCTCTCCCCCATGAAACGATGTGTAGGACATATGGGAAGCAAGGCATGAGTCTTCCCCAAAATTTTCGCGTTACATATTGTAACCCCTCTTCTCAATCTCCCAGGATGTCCATTTTCTTGTAAACGATTTACACGTAGTATAACACATATACATATCCAATACTGGGTATATGGTAAACGATTTTATGATTCCACCTTTAAAATGGTTCGAAATCAACCCTGGGATATTATACATTATAGTACTTTGACGGGCTTAAAAGCAAGAATTATTTTTGTCGCAATAGCCTTGACAATTCTTATGTAATCGTTTACTATTCTAGCGACAAAGCGCCCTACTTTGTATTGTAGTGAATCTTCTTAAAAGCCTTCGGAGGCGATATCGCATTAAAATAACATTTGACCCCCCAGTCACTTTGTGATATAATTAGAACAAGATTTCAATGTAACTCGTACACTAACAGGCTGCATTTCCGTTTTTTTAGGTGCTTTCAAGAATTTATCTATAGAAGATCGTTGTTGCCCGGCAAGAAAGGGGCAAGGTACAGATGAGTATAATGCAGATCACACAGACCGTTCATATTATGCCATCGCCACAGGTCCGCTCTCGCAAGAGCCCGGTTCAGCAGGTGCTGCCGGGTATGGAGCTTGAGTTGAGCACGCCGCCAGAGGTGACTAATCGCCAGATCGCTGAGGTGCTTTCAGGCATCGCCGACCTGCTGGAGTCGCAGCATGGCAATCCATATCGTATTCAGGCTTATCGCAATGGGGCGCGCGGCGTTCTGGATCTCCCTGAGCCAGCGGCGGCTATTCTGGCGCGCGGCGAAGAGTTGCCCATTCCTGGCATAGGCACACGTCTGCGCTCACATATATCCGAGCTTGTCGAGCTTGGTACTGTCACGTTCCAGAACGGCCTCTTGACGCAGGCCTTGCCACCCGGCGTGCGCTCTCTGATGGCGGTTGAGCACATCGGACCCTATACCGCGATCCGCCTGCACGAAGAGCTGGATATCGATTCAGTCGAGAAGCTGCTCTGGGCGGCGCAACAGCAGCGCATCCGCCACCTGCCCGGCTTCGGACCACGCAGCGAGGCACGCCTGAAAGAGGCGGCCCAGCAACTCCTCAAGAACCGGCGGCGTCCCCTTAGCGGCGTCGCTTAGTAGACAGAAAAAGAAGACCTCTCGGAAAATTCGAGGGGTCTTCTTTTATACTTTCCATACAAACTCCTTACAAATATTTGCATGCTCTCCAATCAGGTTCTCATGATTGTACGCTATCATTTCTAAGAGCACAGGAAATGGGAGACTTTTCAAAAGGCCCCGCAAATAGAGATGTTAAAGCTATAGACGCTCTCTATCTCTGGCGAGATAAAAGAGTGAACCCCATACTCCCGGAGGAGACTTATAAAAAATTATGGAAAGAGATCCGTACGATACATCAAGCAACTGGATGCAACAACCTCCTTCCAACAGAGCGCAGGATGGTGCACGCCCTTCCAATAGATCATCCCAGCGGCAGAGACCAGCAAATGGGCAAGAGGAATATGTGTATCCCGCATATACACCACAAGCCCAACAGGCTCCAGCGAGCACTTCCACGAAGACCGCGCCCGCAAAGCCCGCCAGGAAACCAAATATGCCAAAGCAGAAGGCCCTGGCGCTGGTAAGCTTGCTGAAAAAAGGCATCATCGTCTCGTCTGTCGTCAGCTTCGGCTTCTTCGGCCTGTTGTCTGCCAATCACCTCGTGGGCACAACGAGCAGCAGTTCATCCACAACAAAGGCGAACAGTTCGTCGACTTCCACGAAGTCCAGCAGGTCATCGTCTTCTACAAAGTCGAGTAGCTCATCGTCTTCCACGAAGTCCAGCAGTGGAAGTTCCCTCAAGCAGAAAAGTAGCGGATACGGCTTCGGATCCAGCAGCTCATCGCAAAGCTCCGTTTCTAGTACCAGCGTTTCCTGAGACAATTTCGCGCCGTAAATAAAATTTGTGACATTATGGAGGATTTATGACCGTATGGCAAGCAGTCACCTGGGATGTGGCACGCGCAGGTGGCTTTACCGCATATATATTACTGGCATTATCAGTTGCATTAGGCATGGCGCTCTCGATGAAGCTACAGTCCCCAAGCAAGTGGCCGCGCATTATCAATAGCGAACTACACAACTTTCTCACACTGCTCGCCCTGATCTTTACCGGCGTGCACGTGCTGGCAGTGTGGATCGATCCCTTTACACGCTTCGGCTGGAACGAGGTCTTCATTCCATTCGTCAGCCACTACCGCACTATATGGATGGCGCTCGGCATTATCGGCCTTTACCTTGGCCTCGCCATTGGTCTAAGCACCTGGGTTCGCCCACTCATTGGCTACAAATGGTGGCGTCGTCTCCACTACCTGACGCTCGGCATCTACGTGCTCGTGACCGTGCATGGCATCATGACCGGTAGCGATACGCAGACGATCTGGGGAATGGCCATCTACGGGGGCAGCATCGTTCTCATCGGCGCCATGTTCTGCCGTCGCTTTTTCCTTGCGAGCAAAAAGCATAAGCAGCCCCAGACGGTTCCTGCGGCGCGCAGAGGAGCGCCACAATCGGCGCGGACATACTCCGATCAGACCACGCCCATACGAAACAATCAAACTGGCAATTTCTATGCAGAGGATACGCTCAAAGTCCCGTTGTACCGCAAGCCGTCTGAGAGGGCATTGCGCTGATAGATACAGGGTTTGTGGCAGGTCACTGTATCGGCAGCCTGCCACGAACCCTCCGTCTTCCCCTCAGCTTACAGGAGTGGAGGACGAGTATTGAAACTGGTATTTGAAACTCTAGCGTTCTCTCGCGTTTCATAGCGTTGTATGACAGTTTCTTCATCATTCTTGACATTCTGTTCCCTATCAGATATCCTCTTCATTGGAGCACCTTTTCAACTGAATAGTGTTTACAGGTTCCGTGATAAAGCGGTCTCACGGGTAAAAGCACTACCGTAAGAGAGGTGGACCCTCTCGTGCTCACGTAGCTTCCAATGTGGCATCACAGAGGAAGTAGAGGCATCTGTAGTTGTGCCAGTACGGTCTCCGTACAAACAAGAAGTCGATGTCATAAAACGCTCGCTTTTTTGATACTATTTGTTCTGGTCCGGCATCTGATTGTAGACTGCCAGCCAGTTCGTTGCGATCTCGACCTGGGCCCGCTGCAGCGAGATAGCCCCCGAGCATACCTGCGAGTGCAGATAATTCTCTACTTTGTCCTTCTCATGAAAACCCGGTTTCGGGCTAGCCAGTTCCGGCCAGAGGTTTGCTATATCATTCGAGCCGCCAAGCTCCAGGCTCACCAGATGGTCAACCTCGTACTGACCGGTGCTATGATGGGTGATACCGTACGAAGCGTATACCTGGTTCTTCTCGCTTGTCGGCACGTTGCGCACCGTACGCGCATAGCCGGATTGACATATCTTCGCTTTTGTAGCGGTTGGAATGATAGCACCCGGCGTACAGGCAGAGTCGGGAAGAGCATTATGTGCCTGGCAGTTTGAGGTCCTGGACTGCACACCCCAGTTCGGCGTTGCATTGGATGTATTTCCCCCCTGACTGCCATTAGAATTGTTCGCTGAGACCGTTACTCCTGCGCATCCACTCATAATCAGCGATGCTATCAGAACCACGATCAACCTTTGTATGTATTTCATGGGCTTCCTCCTTTGTATGGAGTACAAATCCTCTCGAAACTCCTACACTAATCCGATTGCAGCACCAGCCAGCTTGCAGCGAAATGACGAGCCTGGAGATCGGCACGCGTTATCCAGTAATAGAGGAGTCCAGCATCGGCCCAATGCATTTCCGCGTGCTCGTCGGAGTCTACCTGGAAGAGCAACTGCCACTCCAGCGCTCCCTTCAACAGTTCAGCCGCGCGCGGATCATCCTCATCCGTCACTCCATGCGAGACCAGTTGACATTGCTGGCGCATATCGTCCTGAATAGTGTCAGGATTCCCCACCAAACGATTATGTATAGCTCCATGATCGGCTTCATTGGGGAACGTCGCAAGCAACTGCTCATATTTTTTCTGTTCAGCATCCGTCCAATCGAAGTGCGCTATATCCAACTCGGGATGCGCCGACAGGGTGATCTCGCTTGAGAAACTGAGTGAGCAGGCATGGAACTGGCTCTCAGGCGGTAACCCGCTGGGAGCGGACGACCGCTTAAGCCTGTCAGAATTTTCACTGAAGAGCACGGACCAGCCACCGCGATCAGCCGGGTCCGCGCCGTACGTCTCCTGCTGCGCGTCATAGAAAAACCAGAGCATTCCGCTCTGCGGCAGGACCCTGTCTGCATCGTACTCGCGCGCATCGGCGAGGGATATCTGCGCAATGAAGGATTGTGGCACGTCGTGCCATTGCGGCCAGGAGATCCCCGGCGACAGATCTGGCAATCCGCCGATCTTTGATGCGCCCACTGATATCTTCGCCTCATCGACGGCGGTGGTGGTCAGCCGGATCGATGAGCGAGCAAGCGCGTCGATATCTTTCTTCAGGCGCGCCAGCCCCGCCGCATCAAATGCAGCCTCGACATCTCTTTTGTCCATGGCAAGTTCCTCCACTTTCTTCTAAATACGTACTCGATTGTACATGCGATCCAATACGATTTTGTCATCACAGATCAGTGCAAGTTCTATGAAAGCAAAATAGAGAGCATTTCTCTATCCTCTTGCCTGATTGGTCGTGACTAAGTGTAGCATCACACGAGCTATACAGCAAGAACTTTTGTGAAATTTAAAGCGAAGCCCGTTTTGCCAGGTATCTCACCTGTGGGGTACAAAAATGATACAATATTGCATCACGATTGGATAGGAAGTACGGAATGGCTATCACGACTACCGCGGCAGCTCACCTGGCACGCGTCTACGCACTGCTCGTCGCCACCTACGGCGAACCGCAGAACAATCCCGACTACGATCCGCTCGGAGGACTGGTAGGCACCATTCTTTCACAGCACACCTCCGATATCAATTCCGACCGCGCCTACCGCCAACTGATCGCGACGTTCCCGACCTGGGAGGAGGTACGCGACGCACCGACGCACGAAGTTGCGACAGCCATCAAATCGGGCGGCCTTGCGAATGTCAAGGCCCCACGCATCCAGGACGCCCTGGTCACACTGACTGAACGCCAGCGGGAACAGGGAGGCACGAAATCGCTCGCGCACTACCTCTACGACGAACTGGCGAATCGTAGTTCCGAGGAGGGCTGGCACTTTCTACGCAGCATCCCAGGCGTGGGACCGAAGACGACGGCATGCGTGCTCATGTTCAACATGGACAGGCCTGTGATGCCGGTCGACACGCACGTTCACCGCGTAAGCAAGCGACTGGGCCTGATCGGCTCGAACATCTCCGCCGACAAGGCGCACGCTCTCTTCGCGAAGGCCGCGCCAGCCGAATGGGTCTATCCACTGCATGTGAACCTGATCACGCATGGACGGAGGATCTGTCATGCTCAGCGGCCCGATTGTGTGAACTGCCCGCTCTATCAGCAGTGCGCATATGTGGGGAGCGTGAATGTGCAGGAGACAGCTTTTTTAGGCTAAAAACACCAGCTTATTATGCTATACTAATCTAGAAAGAAGGAAGATTATAGACAGATTACAAATTGAACAGGCTCTTGGCTTTCTGGGCCAGAAACTCGCAGACATGCAGATCAAAACAGCCATTGTTCTCCTGGGAGGTGCGCTCATGGTTACCCAAATAGGCAACCGAAAATCAACCCAGGATATCGATGTCATCATTGCAACGAATAATCGATCCACATACCAGGCAGTCCAGCATGCAATCACGTTGGTAGCAAAAGAAAAGCAACTTCCTCCTGCATGGTTAAATGACGATGTTACCGTTGTCGTCGATCAAATCGGAAAGCCCAAAGCACCGAAGCATTGGAAAACTTTTGCCAATCTGGCCGTTTACGTTCCCGAACTTGAATATATTCTGGCACTGAAGCTCTTTTCGGGACGCCCTCAAGATGACCGTGACATCCTGGCGATAGCTCAGCGGCTCAATATACAGACACAGACACAAGCCTGGGATATCGTAAACAAGTATATCCCAGATACCCAATTTCGTCTAAGAAGCGAGTACACAACTCAAGCCATAGATCGTTGTTTTCCGAGCTAGCGAAAAAGGATCGTTGGGAACAGGCGGTTGTCATAGCTCCCTGGACCTCATTACTTGCACGACATCCGACAAAAATATTCTAGTTTGAGATATAATAGAAGCGAAAGGTAAAAAGCTTTGCGGGGAAAAGGGATAACGATGGCAACTCCACTTCCATACTCAATACACTCCATAACTGATGCTGTGGCATCCATAGATCAAGGAGAAGATCCCTGGTTCGCTTTTGGGTGCTTTCTCCATGA
>DAOTTD010000059.1:0-24186 GCA_034438015.1 Ktedonobacteraceae bacterium
GGACAAAGCATGATTATCCAGGCACAGAAGGTCAAAAAGATCTACCGCACCGGAAATTTGCGCGTGGAGGCGCTCAAGGGCATCGATGTAGGGGTCGAACAGGGAGAGATGGTCGCCATCATGGGGCAGAGCGGCTGCGGCAAAACCACGCTGCTCAACTGCCTCGCGGGCTTAGATACGATCGATGAGGGCGACATCTATATCCGCGGCGATAACCTGCGCGACCTGAGCGATAACGAGCGCACGGCCTTTCGCGCCCGCTATATGGGCTTCGTCTTCCAGGAGTTCAATCTGCTCCCGGTGCTCAGTGCAGTGGAAAATGTAGAACTACCGATGCTCGTTTCGCACACGCCGAGCAAAAAGGCCCGTAAGCGCGCCCTGGAGATGCTCGATATTGTCGGCCTCTCCGAGCGCGCGCAACATCGACCGGCGGAACTGTCCGGCGGTCAGAGGCAGCGCGTCACTATCGCGCGCGCCCTGACCAACGATCCAGCTATTGTGTGGGCAGACGAACCAACGGGGAACCTGGATAGCGAGACGGCATTGGAGGTCATGGACCTGTTGTGCCGCCTGAACAAAGAGAATGGGCAGACCTTTGTGGTCGTCACACACGCGCTGGAGGTCGGACAAAGAGCAAACCGTATCATCACCATGCGCGACGGACGCATCGTCGGCGAACAGGGCTGAGTCCGCCGCGCGCGAGGTATGAGCTGTTGATGCCATCATGCCTCGCGCGACACAGCTACACGGTAGTACTTTTGTGAGCGCCCATGAGATCGTGTACGACTTCCTTGATGTGGGCGGACGATAAGCCGTACAGCTCCTTCAGGATGGTCGGCGCTCCGTGTTCGACGAATTTGTCGGGCAGACCGAGGACACACGTATGGACGTCGTTGACGGCATGGCGCTCCAGAAGTTCGAGTACGGCGCTGCCGAAGCCGCCTGCGGCGACGTGATCTTCGATGGTGATGAGGCGACGCGTACCCTTTGCCAGCGCGAGGATCAGGTCCTCGTCGAGCGGCTTGGCCCAACGCGCGTTCACGACAGCCATGTGGATGCCCTCTTCTGCCAGCTCGCGGGCAGCTTCTTCAGCCTGGGCAACGGTCGTCCCGTAGGCGAGAATAGCACAATCCATGTCCACAGCCTCATCGAGTGTTGACAGACTGAGCAGCTCGGCTTTGCCGAGCTCCAGTTTGTGCAGATCGCTGCTCATGGGCACACCGACGGCCTTGCCACGTGGGTAGCGCAGACTTACCGGTCCATCCATGTAGACGGCGGTGTAGAGCATGTGGCGCAGCTCTTCCTCGTCCTTTGGCGCCATCAGCTTCATGTTCGGAATAGGACGCATGAAGGCGATGTCAAAGACGCCATGCTGGGTCGGCCCATCTTCTCCCACGATGCCCGCGCGGTCCATAGCGAAGACGACATGGAGATCCTGCACGCTGACATCATGGATCACCTGGTCGAAGGCTCTCTGCATGAAGGTCGAGTAGATGGCCACGACCGGGCGCAAGCCGCCTACCGCCATACCCCCGGCGAAGGTCACAGCGTGCTGCTCAGCGATGCCGACATCGAAGTAGCGCTCGGGGAAGCGTTGGTGCAACTTCTTCAGTCCGGTTCCCTCGGCCATAGCAGCTGTGATGCCCACCACGGAGGTATCTTTCTCGGCGATTGCGACCAGGGTGTTGGCAAAGACCTCGGTATAGGTGGGCGGGTCACCCGCGTTCTTTTTGATCGTGCCAGTCACATAGTCGAAAGCGCCGGGACCATGCCACTTGGTCGAATCATCTTCCGCAATGTCCCAGCCTTTGCCTTTCTTCGTGACGACCTGCACGATCACCGGTCCCTCGATCTTCTTGACATTCTCGAAGACATCCAACATCAGGCCGATATCATGCCCATCGAATGGGCCGAAGTACTTGATGCCGAGTTCCTCGAAGATCGCTCCAGTCTTACTATGCATGACGAATTGCTTGAAGCTCGTCTCAGCCCGACCAGCGGCTTCGCGGGCCTTATCACCGACAACCGGCAGGCGCTCGATCGACTCCTTCGCCATCTCGCGCAGACGCCGATAGCTTGGCAGAGTCTCCACGTGGCGCACCTTGCCCAGGTAGTGATGGAGCGCTCCGACATTATCGGAGATAGATTTGTCATTATCATTTAAGACGATGATAAGATTTTTCTTCAAACTTCCCGCGTTGTTAATCGCCTCCAGCGCCATACCGCCCGTCAAGGCTCCGTCGCCGATGATCGCGACGACCTTGTAGTCCTTGCCTTGCAGATCGCGCGCCGCAGCGATACCGAGGGCAGCGGAGATAGATGTGCTGGCGTGACTGGCCCCAAAGACATCGTAGGGACTCTCCTCGCGGCGCAGATAGCCAGAGAGGCCGCCGAATTGACGGATAGTATGAAAACGCTCGCGGCGGCCAGTGAGAAGTTTATGCACATACGCCTGATGGCCGATATCCCACACGAGCTGGTCCACGGGCGCGTTAAAAACATAATGCAAAGCCATGGTCAATTCGACCACGCCCAGGTTCGGCGCCAGGTGACCGCCCCTCACTGAAACTTTTTCAATGATCTCGCGGCGAATCTCCTGCGCTAACTGCTCCATTTGTGGGATTGTCAGGGCACGTAACTGCTCTGGACTATTAATACCATCAAGAATCCTTGCCAAAGGTTTCCTCCAATACTACACTCTGGCCCCTTTCGCACCCCGTACCAGAAACCAGAGAATGCCAATGAAGAGGTGAGATCATCATAATGAAGATGCTCAAAGACGGGAAAAAGGGTCTGGTGTAAAACATCTTCCCTCTATTATAGGTTCGCGAAGCAAGGTCAGCAAACGTTCTGCTCCCAAAAATTCATGCACATAGGGTCTTGACACGGCCTCCGCTGGCTTCTCATGCCGATTGACAGCGTTATATCCTCTCTTGACAGCACTGCGCTTTCTTTTTATTATGAGTCGGTAGGAAAATCCTATCGGTATCTTTATATACCCTTGGTCCGTATTATGTAGAACTACCTGGTATGTGGAAGGCGTACAATGCGCCTGTAAGGCATATAACAACAAGATGACGCAAGAACGGCGTCAATAACGAAAGGAGAGGCGGCACTTTCTCCCTACGATATCTGTGAGGGATGGTGTCGCAGCAACATGACGAGAAAAGACAGCGAAAAAGACTCGGAGCGCCCACATTACTATTCGCAGTTCTGGCTGGATGTGGCGGCAGGACGTCGGGTCATTGGTGCGCCCAGGCCCGAAGAAGAAGCAGCCGAGCTAGAGTCGCCCGAACTAGCTCCCTCTCTACGCAGGAGTGGACGCAGTATAGTACAGGATGACGTCGATGACCGCGCTACCTCCGATGGGCACGCGGAGAGAATCGTTCATCCCGTAGCGGAGCCACTGGCAACGCCGGAAGAGTTCATCGAACCAGAAGCAGAAGATATCGATCTTGACACAGACAATGTCGACGACCTGAACGTTCAGGACGAATTTGTGGAGGACACCGATATTCCAGATATGGACCTCGGACTGGCTGAAGAGGAAGAGGAAGACGATCTCTTCGACGAAGAGGAGGAAGAGGAAGAGGAAGACGAGGATGATGGAAGCTGGAGTGCCCGTGGTCGTAAGCGGAACAAACCCGTGCGCCCGAAGGTGCCACCCAAGAAAACCACGCGACGCGAGCCACGCCGGGGTTTTTAGGAACCGTTCATGAGTCATCGTGGTAACTCTTCGGGTTCCCTTTCCTGACTCCTCGTGGCTCCGCGCGCGACGCGGCTCGCACGATTCCTGCTGTAGGTGGCGGGGTGGTGGCTCAGGCCGCCACCCCGCCACCTACAGTAAATTGCTTGCGAAGCGCCCTGGCGCTGATGAGTCCTGAACAGTCACCGGGATAACTCATGTTTTTGGGTAGCGCCATGGTCCGGCGAACCAGGAAGCCTACGGATAGATGCCACGCATCTGGGTTGCCTCTGCAACACGCGAGATGGCAAGCATATTGGCGGCCAGGCGCAGATCGCAGTCATGTCTATCGGCAAGCTCAGCGACCGCATCGTAGGCGCGGTTCATAATCATTTCCAGCTTCCTGGTGATCTCCTCTACGCCCCAGAAGAAGCTCTGTAAATCCTGCACCCACTCGAAGTAGCTGACCGTGACACCGCCAGCGTTCGCCAGGATGTCTGGAATGACCATGCGGTTGCGCTTAAACAGAATACGGTCCGCATCAGGCGTCGTTGGGCCATTCGCAGCCTCGGCGATGATGCGCGCCTGCACACGCTCGGCATTTGCCACGGTAATCACACCCTGCGTCGCGGCGGGAATCAGGATATCGCAAGGCACTTCGAGTACGTCCGAGACGCCCAGAGTCTGCGCGTGCGGGAATCTCGTTACCGTACCGGTCTCTTGCTTGTGACGCAGGACCGCCGCGACATCCAGGCCAGCCTCGTTATAAATGCTGCCGCGGGTATCGCTCACGGCAACGACCTTACAGCCCTCCTTATGAAAGAGGCGCGCGGCGACGCTACCAGCATTCCCATACCCCTGGATGCTGACACGCGCGCCCCTCAAGGGCATGCCGATGTGCATTGCCGCCTGCCTTGTCACGAAGAGCACTCCTGTGGCCGTGGCATCGTTACGGCCCTCGCTTCCTCCAATCGACAGCGGCTTCCCGGTCACGACGGCGGGGATAGAGAAGCCCTCGTGCATGGAATAGGTGTCCATGATCCAGGCCATGACCTGGGGATTCGTGTTGACATCGGGCGCGGGGATGTCGCTGTGAGGCCCGATGACGATGGATAGCTCAGTCGCGTAGCGACGGGTCATGCGCTCTAATTCGGCGGGCGTCATGTGCTTGGGATCACAGAGCACGCCGCCCTTGGCTCCTCCATACGGTATGCCAACGACCGCGCACTTCCAGGTCATCCACATGGCTAGAGCCTTCACTTCATCCAGGGTAACATCAGGGCCGTAACGGATACCGCCTTTGGCCGGGCCGCGATTCACGTTGTGTTGCACGCGGTAGCCCGTGAACGTCTGAATACGCCCGCTGTCCAGGCGTACGGGAAAATGGACGATAAGTTCACGTTTAGGCTGACGCAGGATCTCTCGCATGTCTTCGGAGAGACCCAGTTGCTCGGCGGCCAGGTCGAACTGCTGCACCGCCATCTGGTAGGGGTTAAATGTGGCAGACGTCACGTCGTTGTGCATTGCCTGCTTTCTCCTTTTTAGGGATCGAGAGCTCCTGGCATCTATGCTGGAGTCTCGTCCAGTTTCTTTCTTAATAACGTTTGTACAAGATCAGCTCTGGCCTGACCGCGCGTTCGCTTCATTACCTGACCAACCAGGAATTGCACGGCGTTGGCCTTCCCACTACGATAGTCGCTCACAGATTTCGAATTGTTCGCTATCACCTCCTCTATGATGGCTTCGAGCGCGCTCTGATCACTGATCGGGGGTTTGATCCCTTTGCGGGTGACAATCGCCTCCGGCAGTTCGCCCGAGGTGAAGGCTTCGTCCAGCACCTCTTTCGCTTGCTTGCCGGTGATGCGCTCTTTATCGAGCAGGTCGAGCAGATTTGCCAGTGCCTCAGCCTTGAACGGGCTGTCTTGAATGGCAATGGAGCTCGCATTGAGCAGGCGTACCACTTCGCTCAGCAGCCAGTTGCTGGCGGACTTCGCCCTGGCGCTGCGATCTTTGACCGTTGAGACCGCCATGGTACGCTCGAAGTAGTCACCGAGTGCCTTATCCTCCGTCATCACATTCGCGTCTTGCTCGGAGAGCCCAAAATCTGTCTTGTAGCGCAGGCGGCGCGCATCGGGCAGTTCGGGCAGAGCGGAACGGATCTCCTCGACATAGGCACGGCTGATCAGCAGAGGCGGCAGGTCCGGTTCCGGGAAGTAGCGATAGTCATGCGCCTGCTCTTTGCTGCGTTGACCGACCGTGACGCCGCGCGTCTCGACCCAGCCGCGCGTCTCCTGGTGGATTGTGCCACCCTCGCGCAGAACCGCCATCTGCCGGCGGGCCTCGTACTCGAGCGCACGCTCTACCGCACGGAAACTGTTCATATTCTTAATCTCGGTCTTCACGCCCAGCTCCTGTTGCCCATAGGGCCGAATCGAGATATTAGCGTCACAGCGCAGGCTCCCCTCTTCCATACGGCCAGAGGATACGCCCAGGTAGACCAGAATCTCGCGTAGCTTCTGCATATAGAGCCGCGCCTCCTCGGGACTGCGCATATCGGGCTCGCTCACAATCTCCATCAACGGCGTACCTGAGCGGTTAATATCGATCAGGCTGTACCCGGGATGATGCAGCAAGCGTGCTGTGTCCTCTTCTAGATGAACGCGGGTAATGCCGATTTTCCGCACCTGACTATGCAGATCAACGATCAGGTAGCCATCTTTGCTGAGCGGAATATCGTACTGCGAGATTTGATAGCCCTTCATCAGGTCGGGATAGGGGTAGTTTTTGCGATCGAACTTCGAATATGCGGGAATAGTACAATTAAGGGCGAGAGCCGTCATAATCGTGTAGCGCACAGCCTCTTCATTGATCACCGGCAGAACGCCCGGCATCCCCATGCAGATAGGGCAGACGTGGGTATTGGGTGCCGCGTTTGCATAACCAGTGCTGCACGGGCAGAACATCTTGCTCTTCGTCAGCAGTTGAGAGTGCACCTCAAGACCGATGACGACCTCGAATTCAGTATCAATTGGTGTATCTATAGTTGTAGTCATTCCTTACTGCCTCGCCTCTTTATAATTACGTACATGCGCGCCGGTGGTTTCACTCTGTAACATGCTGCGATAATTGAGCAAATAGAAAGGATCGCGCCAGGGTCGGGTCCTCCACTAACAAAGAGAAAGCCCTTCTCTTTGCTATCCTAGCATTAGCAGGCGCAAAAATCAACTCTTTGCGCGCGCCACCACACCCTGGTGCCATCTTCCCCAAACAAAAAGAAGAGACCTCTGAAAAAGAGGTCTCTTCCCGCCGGGAGCTGTGCTTCATGACAGATTATGCTGCCTGGATCATCGACATTGGCGACGCTCAACAGGCTAGCACACCCACTCATGCCAGTTATAACCGTCGCGTACAAAGATTTCATGCGCGGCGTTGATGTTCGCCCACGCGTTATATGCGGAGTAGCCCGCCCACGAGGTGCCACTCCAGGTGCCCGGCATGATCTGGAACACGCCGGCAGCGCCACTATACGGATTGGTGGCAGCAGGATTCAAGCCTGACTCACAACTCGCAATACTGACGGCAGTACCTGCGTATGACCCAAATACCTGCTCGATCATTGCGACAACACTGCCGTTCTCAGCCGTGGACACCGACGCGGTAAATGCGACCCGGGCGCTGCTTTGACTGCTAGTCGGATGCGCGTACGCACCTCGCACGCCCACGCCGAAGAGCATGACGAAGAGTGCGAGAGCGGCCACCAGGCCCATACCGATCCTGACTACGAAACGTTCTCCACGATGCTGCCATACGTACGTATTAACTTTCTGCTGTAAGTACTTTCGAATGTACTGATATGTTTGCATATACCCTCTTTCTTTCAAAGTGAACTTGCAGCTCCCTGCAAGCGATTGCTCCACACCTTCCAACCAGGGATAGTGCGTCTGGCAGGAGCAGATATGCTCCCACGCAACTCTCCTGAGCGCCGGAACGGGCACGAAGACAGAGAGTCCTCGCGGAATGAAGATGTGGAACGTGGGTATCATAGCATGCTATACATCGACTTTTTTTGATACACTATGAAACATAGCCCATATGGGCTAGAGGCAAAGCAAAATATAACCACAAAAAGTACAGCAATAAATCTATATATTTTTACAGGTAAAAATATACTTTACAGCATGCACAATCAATGTCGACGGATTTTCAGGGAGATCAGGGGAGCGCGGTCGCGCAAATGCCCTTTCTTGTTTCAAAACAAGAGTAGCCCATACGGGCTATTTATTTGGGCGGCGCCGCATTATCACCTATCATGTTACTAGCTCTATGGTGCTAGCGGGGTTGAAGGGCCGTTGACAGCAATTGCCTCTTTCTCAAATGGGCTTGCATCAGTTTTGACAGCAAATCTGATCAAAAAGGGGGTTCATTTCATAGACAGAGGTAGACAGTAGGTAGTTGACGTAGCGTGGTTCAATGCCGTTCGGTCCAGCACTCATGTAGCCGCTCAAAACGCAATTGCGCGGTAAAACAAAATCATGTATACTGTCCCCGAACCAGTAGCATACATGGCTACTCGATAGTTTGGAGAGTGAAGGACGGGCACTTATGAGTGGGCAGGAGAGTATATGTCCCTGATCAACATGGCGAAACGAGAGATCAACTGTAAGATCGTCTATTATGGAATTGGTCTCTGCGGTAAAACAACCAATCTTCATTACATACACCAGGCTGTGAATCCACAGGATGTCGGTGATATGGTCTCCATCGACACTGAGACCGAGCGTACGTTGTATTTTGACCTGCTCCCGCTTGAGCTGGGGAAGGTGCATGGCTTCCAGATCCGCTTCCAGCTTTACACGGTTCCTGGCCAGATCCTTTATCAGCAGACACGGATCTCGGTGCTCAAAGGCGCGGATTGCGTTATCTTTGTCGCCGACTCGCAGGCAAGCAAGTTGCAAGAGAACATCGAGTGCTGGAACGAGCTGCAAGAACAACTGCGCCGGATGAACAAGGACGTGGCGGATTTTCCATTGGTCATGCAATGGAACAAGCGCGATCTACAGGACGTGCTGCCTGTTTCTGTGCTAGAAAAGTACCTCAATCCTTACCGTGTTCCGAGTTACGAGGGCGTTGCAGTGACGGGTAAAGGCGTGATCGATTGCCTGCGCGTCGCTATTAACTCTACATTGCACAGACTGGAACGTATCTAAACGATAGGTAGCAGGCGCGAGACGAACGCCGGAGCGTCACAGTTCCTGGTGCCCCGCCTATCCCTTAGCGTTCTGTCCGGCATGGCCTCTTCTCCCGGTAGCATGGCAAAATGGGGGCAATTTATCTTGTTACCAATTGTTCAATGTGCACTTTCTGTGTATAATGGTGCAACCAGCAAAGGTGTGCGGTTTCCCCTGCATCTATACAGGGGCGATCACTTTCTTGGACGTTTGGAATAGACAGAAAAAGAGTGTAGGCAGTGTAGTGGTGGTGCCTCGAGCTGTCCGCTCTTCTACGAAGGGATCACATGGAAACGATACGTGTCATCATTATTGATGAACAGCCTCTGTTTCGCGAGGGCATCCGTGCTACCCTACTACGAATGGGTGACTGCGAGATTGTCGGCGAGTCGACCGATGCCGGCGACGTGTTTGAGATCGCGCGCCTGACCAACCCTGATGTGGCGCTTATCGACGCAGGACTTACCTCCTCGGACCCGCTTGAGATAGCCCGCCAGACACGCCATCTTGCGCCACGTATGGCGATTATTATTCTCACACCTTCAGAGGATGAAGAGCGCTTATTTCAATCTATTAAGGTCGGGGCCGCCGCTTACTATTCGCGCAATATCACACCGGACGCTCTTGCCGATGCCGTCCGCAAGGTAAGCCACGGCGAGTACCTCATCAACGATGACGTGCTCTCGAAGCCTCAACTCGCCAGCCGCGTTCTGAAGTCGTTCCGTGAACTGACGGTCGAAGAGGAGGATGGCGGCACGAAAGATCTCTATTCACCCCTTTCTAGCCGCGAGGTGGAGATACTGGACTATATCGCGCGCGGCAATAGCAATAAGGAGATCGCTAAATCGCTTAAGATCAGCGACCAGACGGTAAAAAATCACATCACTTCTATACTGAAGAAGTTGTCGGTCAATGATCGCACCGCTGCAGTGGTTCACGCGCTACGACATGGTTGGATTAAGATCAACGATAATTGATCTTTACGTCAATACGCCTCGTATTGTGAGTACCTCCTTGTTCTGCTGGCTTCTTGCAAAGTAGCCAGCAGAACAATGGGGGCGGGCATCGCCCGATAGGCGCTATCTCTTGACCTCATGTTTGTGTTCCTCTATGATGCACCAGTGCCAGTAGCATGCAGACAACAAGGCTAAACTGGCACTGGTTTTTCGCGTCTGTTGGGGGCGTCCGAATACACTGATTTTCTCGCCTTCCATTGACCTTGTTTTCCTGGAAGAGATATACTAATAATGCTGATCGTGAGTCTTGAAGAAAGGGAGTCTGGCACTGTGAAAGTTTATGGCCGCATTACGATCTTCCCCATAATGCCAACACGTATCAATCGCCTATACGAGCTCGCGTACAACCTCTGGTGGAGCTGGCATCCAGAGGCGCGGGCGCTCTATAGCTCACTCCATCCTGAGCTTTGGGAGCAGGTAGGACATAATCCTGTACGTTTTCTCAGCGAGATACAACCTCATCTACTCGCGTTGGCTGCTGAGAACTCGAGTTATCTGGAGCAGTACGATAGCGTCATTGGTGACTTTGATCACTACATGCATCCACGCCCCGATGAGACCTGGTTTACGCTCAACTATCCCGAGCTCGCCGACAAGACGATCGCTTATTTTTCGGCTGAGTTCGGCATTCACGAGGCCCTCCCTATTTATTCTGGGGGCTTAGGCATTCTTTCTGGCGACCATTGCAAAGAGGCAAGCGATCTCGGACTGCCCTTCGTAGGCGTCGGCTTCCTTTACCCGCAGGGATATTTTCGTCAACAGGTGACCCGCGATGGCGTTCAGGAGGCTTCGTACGATAAGCTGCATTTTTCGGAGGCGCCGGCGGTGCCGGCGATCGGGCCCGATGGCAACGAGGTGGTTATAAGCGTCGATCTGCCCGGACGCCGCATCTACGCCAAGGTCTGGAAGCTGATGGTCGGTCGCGTCCCTCTCTACCTGTTGGATACCGATGTGGCGCCCAACGCGCCCAACGATCGCGAACTCTCGGCCCGCCTCTACGGCGGCGACCGTGAGATTCGCATTTCACAGGAGATCGTGCTGGGCATTGGCGGTGTACGCGCCCTGCGGGCACTCGGCATCTCGCCGTCCGCCTGGCATCTGAACGAGGGGCACGCGGCATTCTTGAACCTGGAGCGCTGCCGCGAGCTCGTCGCCTCAGGTCTGAGCTTTAACGAGGCACGCGAGGCGGTGGCTTCTAATTCGCTCTTCACGACGCATACGCCTGTGCCGGCGGGCAATGATACGTTTAATTACGATCTGATCGACAAGTACTTCGGCTTGTACTGGGGCGAACTGGGTCTGACACGCGAGCAGTTCCTGGATGTGGCGCGCGAAGATCACGGCTGGGGTCCAACGTATGGTATGACGGTGCTCGCGCTTAAGCTGACCGGACATCACAACGGTGTCAGCAAGCTGCACGGCGAGGTGTCGCGTAAGATGTGGCAGTTCCTATGGCCTGGCATCGAGGTCGACGAGGTGCCGATTGGCTATGTCACAAATGGCGTGCACACGTTCTCCTGGATCGCGCAGGAGTTGAACGAGTTGTTCGGGCGTTACCTGGATAAAGACTGGGGCCGCTATGTGGACGACCAGGATTTCTGGGACCAGCGCATCGACTACCTTCCAGACGCAGAGCTGTGGAAGACACATACGTTACGGAAAGAGAGGCTCATCCAATACGCGCGGCACCGTCTGAAGAACCAGCACCTGCGTCTGGGCGAGGGCTCGACGCAGATCGCCGAGATCGAGCGTATGCTCGATCCCAATGCGCTGATCATCGGTTTCGCGCGCCGCTTCGCAACCTACAAGCGCGCTGCGCTCATCTTCCGCGATCTCGAACGCCTCAAGCGGCTACTGAACAATCCGGCCCGCCCCGTTCAGATCGTCTTTGCCGGAAAGGCGCACCCGGCAGATGAGCCCGGCAAGGCGCTGATTCAGCAGATCTATCGCATTTCGCGCAGCGACGATCTGCGCAGCAAGATTATCTTTCTGGAAAACTACGATATCGACATGGCCCGCTACCTTGTCGCCGGCACCGATGTCTGGCTCAACAATCCGATCCGTCCCTACGAGGCCAGCGGAACCAGCGGACAGAAGGCGGCGCTGAATGGCCAACCCAATTGCAGCATTCTCGATGGCTGGTGGGCCGAGGCTTACAACGGCAAAAACGGTTGGGCGATCGGCGAAGAGCGCGAGTACCACGACCAGGAGATCCAGGCCGAGGCGGATAGCCTCTCCCTGTACCGCCTGCTCGAAGACGAGCTCGTTCCTTCGTTCTTCTATCGTGACGCCGACGACATTCCGCACCGCTGGATAGGCGCGATGAAAGAGGCCATCCGCACCTGTACGCCCCAGTACAGTATGCGGCGCATGATCAAGGAATACACCACGCGTTACTATGTGCCTGAGATCCAGCAGGGTATGCAGGTCGAACAGAACCACTACGAGCGCATCCGCACGCTGGCCGCCTGGAAGGAACACGTCCGGCACGGCTGGAATACCCTGGAACTGTACATTGACGGGAAGCGCGATGGGCAACTCAGCCTGGGCGAGGGCCTCGATGTTCGCGCCTGGGTGCGCATGAGCGAACTCGAGCCGGGGGATATCAGCGTCGAACTGGTCTACGGTGAAATTCAGGACGAGCTCGCCCTGGCGCAGCATACCGTGCCAATGAGCTTTACACGGCACGAACACGATGGATCGTACCGCTTTGACCTGCATCTGCAGCCTTCCGAGAGCGGCAGCATCGCCTACAATGTGCGCGTCGTTCCCTCTCATCCGAGCCTGAGCGAGAAGTACGAGATGGGACTTATTCGCTGGGCATAGCGCTGACTGAACAAGCGAAAGAAAACCTCCTCAGCGACGAGGAGGTTTTCTCTTTGTTATCTGTCCCTGGCAGAGGACCGTTTTAGTGGGCCGCCGCCGTCTTCACATGACGATAGGTGAAGAGGTGATGCACGGTGAAATTGTAAAAGAGAACGATTATCAGGGCAGCCGCCTGCGCCACAACGGGCGAGATGCGCAGCCCATAGCTCAGGCCAAAGTTGATCAGGAACGTGAGCGCGGTGCCAGTGATGGATGTGATGTGATAACGCAGGCAGCGCGCACCCCAGGAACGCTGGTGTCCCGGCAGGTGCCTGAACGTAAAATAATCGTTTGGAATAAAATTGGCAAGAATAGAGATTTCAGATGCTAACAAGAAGGCAACCACATAGTGTACATGAATAGAGCCCGACATAGAGATGTGGTAGTACACCACGTATAGAACGAGCAGGTTGACAAGAGACGCCATGCCGCCAATGAATACAAAGCTGAAGAACCGCTGGATCTGGCCGGCGCGACCACCTGATACAGAGTCAACAATGTCGAGTACTCGATTAACAAGCGCCCAGGGAGTGGGCCGATATGTATGTGCGCTCTTTTGAGGGTGAACTTTCTCTACGTCAAGTTCAAGAACTGCCAGGGGTGGTTGGTGTACGTCCGATGCTACAGAAACTTCTCTCAGATTACTTTGTGTCATTCAATTCTCCAAACATTCTCCATAGTTGCAAAGAGGGATGTTGCATCCCACTATTCAGAACGGGCTATGCCTTTCTAAAGTCACGTCACTAGATATAACGGAGAGGGAGTACCATTGAATACAGATATATTATCAACACCCCTATTTTGCTATCTGCTCAGCCATTGCCTCTACAACGCTCATCACTTCTTTCAGGACCGGCTTCTGCTTGAAATAGAGCACCTCACCGGGTACGTCCTGCAACGCTTCCGCCGCCAGGTTAACGCCTTCGTAGACCAGCAAGAGCAGGTTGCGACATTGGGCAGCGCGCACCTTCTCCACCTTACGCCGCAGGTAGTCGGGATGCCAGAAGCCAACCAGTTCGATGAGTATTCTTTGACCCGTGCGCCTGTGTGTAAGTGCAAAATCCGGGATCATGACGGTATCGCCCAGATTGAGCACTTCGTCTTCGCGGGTGAGCGCCCACTGCCCACGCTTCGAGCCGAATTTCTCTTCGAATTCAAGGGCGAAGTCGGCTTCGAGACGGCTATCGAAGGGGCCACTCTGCTTGAAGTGCGACTGCAGCGCGGAGCTCGCGTCGAGCCGATAAGTTGCCATGCCCCAGGTCTGCGGTGGGCGCACGGTGGCAACCATCTTCCAACGCTCACAGAGCATCAGGGCGGGCAGAAACGCGGCAAACTGCCGTCCATAGCGCGTGGTGGCGCTCACAAAGGGCGAGATCGGCCCATCGAGATCGATGACATAGCCGTCCTCCTGCTCCTGTATCCAGAACATCAATTTAAAAAATTTGAGGTACTTCCACAGGTCTTTGTACCCTCCATGGACCTCGATGCGCATATGGCTGGCCCAGTAGAGGACGCCGCGCGCCAGTTCCAGATTGTAGCGCGCTATCAATCCAGCGGGCGTCCAGTCGTTCCCGGCGTCGCTGAGGATGGTAGATGCAAAGCGATCGGCGAAGAGGGAGGCTTCCAGGTGTTCCGCCGAGCTGCCGAGTTCGTTCGCCAGCGCTTGCATGACCTCGTGACGCGTCTGCTGCTGAAATAACTGCGCGTTCGAGAAGACGGGACCATAGGAAAAGAGGCGCTCGCGAATCTGTTTTGGCGGCAGCGGCGTCTCAAGCGGGGCAAAGTTGGCCGCATCACTGAGGACCTTTGCGAGTCCGCGCACCACGATGTAATCGACCCGCTCGCCCTCGTACGCCTCAAGCGCGGCCTCCCACGCGGTCTGTGACTGGCCGATATGGCCCTGTAACAGAGCGATCAGGTCCGCTGCGGTCTGCAGCCAGCAGGGATCGTGCATATCGAGGAGATCGATAAACAGTTGCGAACCCAGCATGCGCAGGCGCGGCTTCACCAGTTCCCCCGTCAGCATCAATCGACCTCCTGTTTTCTACGGCGCCGCTGCGCCCGGCCCTCTTCTAAAGTCTTGCGGGCAATGACTTCAAAGAGAATTGCCTCTTTATTCTCGATCTTGCGCAGCACCCTGCCCAGGCGTTGTATATACTCGCGCGCGCCAGAGGTTCCACCCAGCACGATCGCGATCTTCGCCTCCGGGACATCGATCCCCTCGTTAAGCACCCTGGACGTAACGACGACGCGATAGCGCCCATCTTGAAAGCCATCTAAAATCTGTTTGCGCTCAGCGGCGCTCGTCTCGTGCGTGATCGCGGGGATGAGATGGCGTCGCGCCACTTCGTACGCCATCGCGTTCTGCTCCGTAAAGACGAGGATGCGCTCGGTGACGTATTCGCGCAGCAGCTCGTCGAGGAGCGCAAACTTCCCCTCGCAACTGCCGAGCAGACGCAAGAGGCGCTGGCGAGCGAGGAAGGCGCGCCGTGCCTGCGCGTCGCTGGTAGAGAGCCGCATCAGTTCCATCAACCAGCCCGGACCGTGGCGGCGTGGCAGCTCTCGCTCGCGCACAAAGTTGATATATGTGGCGTGGTCGGCGTCATAGCGCGCGCGCTCGGCGGGCGAGAGATCAACGCGCAGGCGCTGCGTGCGGTAGTTTGCGAGTTGCTGGCCGACGAGATCCTCGACGCGCTTCGTGTAAACGATGGGACCGATCAATTCATCGACGCGCCAGCGCCCATTGGTCTGCTCGTGCGCCTCGGGATACGTTGCGGTCAGTCCCAGGCGCAGGGGAGATGGTGCCATCAGAGCCGCCTCGCCCCAACTGGGAGCGGGCAGATGGTGCACCTCATCTTCTGAGTAATCGACTGCATAAATTAACAAACGCCGAAAGACATATCGCCGCTGCCTCTCCACATATTCCTTTGGCTAACGCTCAGATAAAACTATGTTAAACAAGATATCCAACATATGTAATGTTTTAACCAGTATTTGATTTATTAGCGAACTAAATAAATTTCTGAGTATAGCTATGTAATAACAGTATTATTGTTTTTAATCTTCATAGTAATAGTAAAAATATTATACAAGATAATAATGATTTAGCATATTAACATTGTAATTGTGTATGAAATATGTTATTATGTGGTAATTGTGAATCACAATTTACATCATCAAGATTATTTCAGATAAGATAGCCTTACAGCACGTCGATTCTTTGCATTGGCGTGAAGGAGAATATTTTGGACGTATTACCATGCTCATCGCTCAATTCTCCCCTCCGACTGCCGGTTCGTATTAGATTCGTTGACAGGAACCCGAAACTTATGTCTGGCGGACTTCCTGTAACACCGATCAATCTTGTTCTACAAGACCGGCAGATTCATGAAGGTGCCACGCCCGCATCAATCGAAACCTATCTACGGGCAGCACATCTCTACGTTAAGTTCTGTGCCTATAGGCATCAATCTCTTATTAGCATCACAGATGAAGAGTTCAGATGGTTCAAGGACGCACTGCTCGGGCAACCTTTTCCTGATGCCCAAGGAAAATATGTTCAGCTCGGCGGAAAAAGGGGTAAGCGCACGGCTGATCTCATGCTCACTCTCCTTTATTCCCTCACAGCAGACATTACAGAGCGCTATGGAATAACCTTCGAGTGGCGGCGGTATAAGGGCATGCCGGAGTATATGTTCAACACACCGAACTCAGGGAATCTATCCCGTTCCCAATCATGGCGTTTCCGCCGTTCGCATCGTATAAAATGGACTCCTCCCAAGGTTATCGGTTTACCTGACGACCAGTTTGTCCGATTACTCAGTGCAGCATATGATCGATGGGGAAAAGAAATCTCTGACGGCGATACCGCCTTTACAGAAGAACCTGAAATGCAACGAGGAGCACTTTTCTATCGAAATCTTGCCATTCTTCTCGTACTTCGTTGTGCAGGGAGCCGCCGCTCTGAAGTTGTTCAATTAAGGATTGAAGATATTGACCTTGAAAACTCTCTCATTTACTTGGCAACGAAGGGGCATAGAGCGGATGGAGGAAGAAGATTACCAGTGCTTATGGTCCCCTGGGTAGAAAAAATCCTCTGGCATTATGTCACCTGTTACCGTCCTGTCGTATCTAATACTACTTCTGAAGATCAACAAAGTGTTTTTCTCAGCCATAGCGTACGAAATTATGGCAAACAGATTAGTGATGAAAGTGTACGCGCAATACTCGATACGCTTCGTCCTTCTCTTGACCCTCCGTGGGATAAACATCTTACACCCCATATGCTTAGGCACTCTTATGGCTACGATCTTCAAAAGTTGCTAGGCCCCAGTGGTATTGCTCCAAATATGAGACACGCTACAATTCGCTCTATTGATCCTTATATTGCAGGTGTCGAATCTTTTGCTGATCAGCTTGTTACGCCTGCAAATGAGAAGTTTGGACAGCTCCTCAATCAAGCAGGTCTTCTAGGTCTTTTGGAGAAACTCCATGACCAATAAATCCAAATTGACGACGCAAGATATACTCCAAGGAGCAGAGAGATATCTTGCCCAAACAGAAGTATACAAAAATGTAACTATGCAGCGACTCGCAGATTTTTTAGGCATTGGCATACGTATAGTACATAGACTACTTCCTGCTTCTGAATGGGTACAGCTACAGCGCACATGGATGCTAAATCGGCTAAAACAGGCTATAGAGATATCTCACACAGCTAGCGGAATGCAGGAAGATTTTACTCTAGAAAACGTTGCAAGCCAAGCTGGGATACCTTCCAACACGATACATCGTTTTCTTACCAAAGACGAATGGCAACCACTTTTAACAATAGATTCAATAACGCCTCAAGAGGGCACTGTGTCTCAAGAGGCTTCCTCTGTATCTACATATTACATTCATCAAGCAAAACTGTATCTCGCTCAAACTGAAAAATATGAAATGGCAGCAATAAAGCCTTTTGCAGCATCACTAGGAGAACCAGCACATCGCATCTGGAAGCACCTTCCTACCTATCAATGGGAAACGTTACGAAATACATGGATTCAGAATCGGTTAAGACGAGCGATGGATGATGCTTATGCGGAGGCCAAGACCCAGGAAGATTTTACCTTAAAAAATATAGCTGCGCATGCTGAAATTCCTTACTGTAAAGTAAGGCGTTTTATCGATGAAGACGAGTGGCAGGTCCGTCGAGCAACACTTCCCAGGCCTCAAAAGGCACTCGAAACGAATTCGCACTATTTGCAACAAGCAGAAATTTACCTTACACAAACTCAATGCTATGAAGATGTGATGTTGAAACGTTTCGCCAAATCTCTAGGTGTGGCACCACAAACCGTGTCTGAACGACTTCCTAACCATCAATGGGAACAGTTACGAAATAGATGGATTGAGAAGCGTCTCAAGCAAGCCATAGATGCTGTCTTTGCAGAAGCTAAGACTCCAAACGACTTTACTATCGTAAGCATCGCTAGACATAGCGGAATACCTCCCCATATTGTGAGCCGCCATCTCTCTAAAGACGAATGGCAAGCGCGTCAAGAAATGATCATATCGAGAAACCCTTCCCTTATTCAGCAATCTCGAGACGAGTTGCAAGCACGTCAAAAGAAGATTATATCAAGGAAACCTTCCCCTCTTCAGCAATTACGTCTTCAGCAATTAAGTCAGGCCATGGATAAGGTATATGCAGAGGCTAAAACACAAGAGGATTTTACTATAAGTAAACTCGCTGAGTTGACAGATATACCTTGTCAATCAGTAAGTAAGCTGATTAGAAACGAATGGCAAAACCGCCGAGAAACGCTTCCTACAATCAAAGAAAAAGTTCTTGCCGCTCTTGAGACATTGGTTGATATGGGTATCCCCGTGAAAGAATTGACTAGACAGCGCGTCGTAGAGTTTGCTAATGTAAATGGAGAAGGAACATGGCCCTGGTTTAATCAACCTTATCATGCTGCACGTCGCCAACTGGCACTACGCCCGACTAAGCAAGCAGCGGAACCACCCTCTGATGCAAACGTGCGAATAATCCCAGGCGGTTGGGTCGACATCAATGAAAGCATCTGGGATTTAAGGCCAGCAGGGAAGCACCTTTTGCAACAAAATAGGCTCCGCACTGATATTGCTGATATTGCATGGTCACTCTTACAAGACGAACTACGATCTCCTGATGTTGCTCCAGGTACAATAGATCAACATTACCATGGGTTTACCAAGTTAGGTACCTTTTTGGGAAACGAAGTGCCAGATGTGCGTCAAGCAACGTTACCTGCTGTGCAGCGCCTCTGGATGAATTACCAATTTGCAAACTCACTCCGCCAGCTTATGCGCCAGTGCCTTGTACAGATTTTTGAAACATTAGCGCGTTTAGCTGAGCATGATAATACTATTGACGGTACCAATATGCGTAGTATCTCCATCTGGCTTCAAACTGAGATCAAGGTTGGGCGTACAGCAATCGGCGCAGACTTTCTTTCTGAAAGCGAATTGAATGCCGTCCTTCGCGGATGTCTTGTTGATATTACTGCAGGCATCACCTATACCAATACACAACCTGATCTGTTGACCGTTAGTGTTCACCCACTTGCACGAGAAAATGCAACAGTGGTCGTGCGGTGGGCAGTAGCCCTCATGATTCTTGTCATGGCGTTTACCGGTTTGCGGCGTGAAAGTGTACAGGCGATCAAATTAAACGATTGGGCAGAAGTCTACGCAGGCTTATTTTTCCTTGCTTGGCATCATAACAAAAAAGGAGAAGAGAACATTGCCGTGCTCCCTGCTGACCTTGCTCAGCTACTTCAGGTGTATGTCCACTGTACAGCTCCAATACGCATTGCACTTGAAACAGAACAGGTGTTTCTCACTAATAACGCGCAAGGACACTGGGAAGCCCTATCTGTTTCACAGTTTTCCCCGCGCCTAAGAGAGTTTACAGAACGTCATCATCTTGAACGTGATGGTTTTCCTCTCCCCTTGAACAGTACTGTTCTTCGAAGAACTTATGCAACCCGAGCACTCTATGAGGGAAGGGATATCGCAGCCCTGCGTGCACAGATGGGACATATCCATTTCGATAGCACGCTACGATATGTGAAGTTTGACCAGTTCGAACACCCAGCAGAAGTCAGTGCACCTCTTAATGAATATGGACGGAAAGCACTGACTCTTTGGCAAAAGCCTCTGATCCTGGACGATCTTAATCCAGATGAACGAGCATCCTTGCTAGGAGCCAAAGTGAAACAGCAGCAGGATGTTGGACTCTGTCGTTACGGAGAGTGTGTGAAGGCTATTCAAGGAGGACCTCCACCCTGCTCGCTATGTGAGCATCTTGTAACTGGAGCAGAATTTTTAGATGCATGGCAAGCAGAACACTTTTGGCGTAAGCGCGATCTGGAGCAGATTGCAAAGGAACCGGAGTTAGGGGTAGTACTTGCGCAGATGAAATCACAGTTCGAGCACTTTGAGGCAAACTTTGTCTTCGTTCAAGACAGGATACGTGCATAATGGGAGAAAGTCAACCTCTTGTACAGGTTGTTTCTGGAACGCATCGTTATCCTAAGTCCCACTGGATTGAACTCAGTCGGTTTGTAACAGGGAATGAGCGTGACCCAAAGGACCTCTTCTTCCTCGCTGCCGATGTCTGGGATGTCTGGCCTTATGCCGCTCATGGTCTTCCTTCGAAACCAGGAAAGCACCGCTTCCATTTCGGACATCTGCATTCCTTCTTAAAGCCATATATCAAGTGGTACTGTTATCGAAGCCTTCTTGCACGTAACGGTACATTATCGAGGAGTACAACTATCCTGCCGAACTTACTCACACGGACTGACACCTATCTGGTCGAACATCAGTATGAGTCGTTGGATGATATTGCCTCTGAGAGTGCGTTTGTAGCGCTCTGGAATGCGCAATTGCTCCCAGAGAAAAGTGACGATGCCGATGGGTTCAGAGCGATGGTCAGACTACAAGTGCGTACCCATCCCTTCTGGATCCACGTGCGAATTAATTTTGGCGTGCCACAAGTTATTCCTCCGACCGCTCCCTACGAACAAGTCAGGGTAACGGAAGCTGCTTATGATGAGAGCAAGGTGATTCCGCTTCCTGTTATTCGCCAACTCGTCAATAAACTCGCGCTACATAGAGAGGGAAGAGAACCTCTTAACCGTTTTCATCATCTTCGTCTTTGCGTCCTCTTGTTAAATTTGGCCTTGGGGCGAAGAATCAGTGAGGTGCTGATGGCTCTACGGGGCACAGGGCCGGATGGTCCGCTTACCTACTATCCTGCAAAGAGAAGTGCATCAGGGAAAGCGCTATGGTTTCAGTTTTCCCCACACAAAAACGGCCCTCAGGATCGTGTGTATGTAAGTTCTGAGTGGGAAGATGAGGTCATATACTGCGTAAAAGAATTGATTCGCTATAGTGACGAAGTCCGTGATGTCGCTCCGCCTGAGATACAAGAATTTTTGATTTTAATTTCTCATTGGAATGAAACATGTGGCTCCTGGGCAGCCCTTGCACCTCCAGAAAACTCTGGCGGCACCCTCAGTTCAGAAAAACAGCGTCAAAAACAAAAAGAGGTCTCTGCACTCTCCTATGATGCTCTTTTCTTTTGGCTGCATGGTCATCAAAGCGGGCAAGGGATTCTCCAAAAATGGAAGATTACCTCTGATGGTTCCTCTAACGGAGATATTTATCACTTACGAACACATCAGGCAAGACATACGCGGCAGTCTGCCATCGCAAGTGACCCTCAAGTGTCTCCTTTAACTCTGCAGCGGGATCTCAATCATATCGATCGTAACATGCAAACTCGCTACCAACACAATGCATGGAAACAGAACAAACTCCTTCTCGAGAAAGCAACGAACGGCGAGATGGTTGGTCCTGCAGTAGAATGGTTTGCAGCTCTGTTTGGCACATCACCTCAGGATTCTGGATTTCAGCTTGGGAAACCTCAACCCTTGCCACCACGCTGGCGCAATCTTATCCTGAACAACCCGCAATTTATGCAACCCAGCCGTGTGTCATGTGGATACTGCGCACTCCCTCATGGACCTGGAGCATGTAAAGAGTACATGAACTGTTTAGAAGCTGCAGATGGTGGTTGCGAATGGTTCTTTACGGATCCAGGAAATGCAGGAATGCTGATCCAGATCACAAAAACAGTTCGCAAGCATCAACAGCAAGAGCAAAAGAGCACGACAGCCGGGCATGTAGTGCAAGCGGGCAAAGCAGCACTGTTTGCTCGTCGCTCTGAAGCTATAGAGAAGGAAGTCTACTCACGCTGCGATATAGAGGCACTTCCCAATTGTAGCCAGGACTTAAAGGAGCGCCTCAAAGCACGCAGGAGCGAGATTAAGGAGGAAGAGGTATGAGCAAAAGCACAAATATGAGTAAAGCAAAACGGCGCGCTCAATTGCTTGAAATCATGAAGGACTTGCATCAGCAAGCTCAGCGTCAAGCAGATTTTACAGCAGAAAAAGTTGCCCAGGCGGCAGGAATATCAACAGTATGGTTCTACAAACTTGTTCGCCCTGAGTTTCAAGCGCTTCGCGCTCAGCTCTCAGGGCCTCGTCTCTTACGAGACGAAGAACTCGCTCAGTTACGTCATGAAAATGCTGAACTTAAGAAAAGAGCCCAGAACCTGGAGTCCAAGCTACGCACAACTTCTGTAGATGAGTTAGATGAGGCCATTCGTGAACTAGAGCGCTATGAGAAAGAGAATCTTCAACTGCGCCAGCAAATAGCGTTGCTCCAGAAGCGCTTAGAGGAAGGAGGACATGTAATCATTCAACCATCTTCTTACGGATCTACACGATCTCATCTGACAGTCGTCAGTACTGCTGATCCATTAGAGAAGCAAGAGAGCAGATAAGAGGTTATGGCAAATGAGAAAGCTACAAAGGATGTGGCAAGACTATACAGAGATACTCGCATTAACTTTTCCATCTATTCCATCGCTAGATCATCTTAATCCAGATGATAGAGATGATCTGGAGTTACTGGATCTTTATATGACTGATTGTATTGAAACATTTATAAACAAAGGTGATCTCAGCCCACGATACATTGTACTTTTATACCAACCTGCGGTCTGATAGACAAATCTCAAAGATGAAAAGTCGGTCACAGACCAGAATCGGTCGTATAAGATTGGTACCACTGAACGCAGATTGGTATTATACGAATGCAAGCGCGACCTTGCACGTTATTTCAAGAAACTTGGTGGAGCTATCGATGAAAACGGCTATTTTAGGCAACTTTTGATGTTATCAAAGGAGGTGCTGCGGCATGTCAGTGTCAAAGAGGCGCATCTTAATATAGCGCGTATTGTGGAGCATGAAAGGGAAAAGATGTTTTCTCACACTGATGATGCTCTTTTTCCTGATGCTTCTCTAAATGCCGGAGCTTTTGCCACGAGCAATTCAGAACTCTCACAAAAGCATATCTACGCTTTCGAAGAGGTGCGGGAACGATGAACGCTAAAAGTTGTAGTAAGCAATGTCCCCTATGAGTGTCCTGAGTACATATCGTCGGCTATCTCTATAAGCAAGTTCCTTATCCATCTGGTCGGCATTTCACGCCATCTCTTGGTTTTTTCGAGGCTTACGTATGCGCTTTTGCTTTGGTCGCGGGCCATAGACACGCTCTGCTATGATCTCGACTGTCTCCATCACCTCTTTGAGCACAGGTTTTTGCTGAAAAAAGAGCGCTTCACTTGCGGCCTCTTGAAAGGCTTCTTCAGTAACATTCAACCCTTTGTAGACAAGTAACAACATATGAGCACAATTGGCTGCACGAACTTTTTCTATCTTCCTGCGAAGATACTGAGGGTGCCAAAAGCCGACCAGTTCGACAATCACGCGCCGATTTTCATCCTGGTCGTCAACAAACGTGAAATCTGGGATCATCACGGTATCTCCTAACAGCAGTACCTCGCTCTCACGCTCAAGTCGCCAATGCCCTCGTTTCTTGCCTATTTTTTGCTCGAACTCGCTTGCAAAGTCTGCTTCAAGACGGCTATCAAATGCGCCAGACCGTTTGAAATGCGAGCGGAGTGCACAGGTGTAATCGAGACGATAGATCATTTCCCCTGTGGCCTGTGGAGGACGTACACGTGCCTGGAACCGCCAGCGGTCACACAGGAGAAGTGCAGGAAGAAATGCTGCCATCTGTCTCCCGTAGCGCAGTGTCGAGGAGACAAAGGGAGAGATTGGTCCATCGAGATCTATCCTATATCCGCCTTCCTGCTTCGACTCTGCCCAGAACATCAGTTTGAAGAACTTGATATACCGCCAGAGATCTTTGTAGTTACTAAATGCCTCAATGGTGATATGCGAGGCCCAATAGAGAACACCACGTGTTAATTCCAGATTGTAGCGGGCAA
>DAOTTD010000060.1:0-4561 GCA_034438015.1 Ktedonobacteraceae bacterium
GTCCATCTCTCCGCTTCTCAGGCGGGATGGCAAAGGGCGGCCAGCCCTTTGCCGGGGCGCGGGGTGTCCCCGCCGCCTTTTCTCTCCTCTCGCGCCGCCTGCGGCGGCGCGCAAAAGGGGGAAAAAGAGTATTTCGGGGACACCCCGAACCCCGGCAGGGGGCGTAGCCCCTGCACCCCCGTTTTTGTGAACTTTTGTTTCAAAAGTTTGGAATGACTCATGTCCTTTTTGCCCTGGAGAAGCCTCTTTCCAACTCATCAGCGCCAAAGGCGCTTCACCAGCGGTTTCATGAGTTATCCCGGTAACTCTTCAGGGCTCACCAGCGCCAAAGACGCTTCACAAGCCCTTTTGTGTGGGGAGCGGGCTGGCGGCTCAGGCCGCCAGCCCGCTCCCCACACCAGCAATGGTGCGAGCCGCGTAGCGGCGAGGAGTCCGGTAAGAGGGACCTGAATAGATACCGGGATGACTCATGAGGACTGGTGTGAGCCGCAGAGCGCGCGGAGCTACGATGAGTCCGGGAAGAAGACCCAAAGGTTACGTATGCAAACATTTACTACCCATATTTATTTCTAGTACTTTCTAATTACTTATTGGTCTTCTTCTCTCATCTCTTGTATAATTAATCTCTCCATATTTACTGGCAGCTTCTCTATTTTTTGATGAGATGAAAGGAAGGAGAATGAATAACCGTCGACACAAGCAAGAAGCGCCGTCTTCGGCAAACCAACCAGTGCCTGGACAACTGGGCTATCGTCAACTCAACTACCATCAATTACAGAGGGGCTGGCGACGCGTCTCTTCTGGAGGCACTAGACGGATGGTAATTGTAGGCGTGATCCTGGTACCGATCCTCCTATTCACCGTCTGGCGCATCGTCAGCCAGCCGTCACCGCGTCTCACGGAAGTGACCCGCTACGCACAAAATGGAAAGATTGCCTCCCGCGTGGATAGTCTACTCTCGCAGCAGGCCGCACACCAGCAGTTCAGTGGCTCGGTCCTGATCGCATATCGCGACCAGGTACTCTTGAGCAAGGGGTATAGCATGGCCGACTGGAGAAGGCGGGTCCCCAACACACCACACACCAGATTTTACCTCGGCTCTACCAGCAAACAATTTACCGCCATGGCGATCCTGATCTTGCAGGAGCGAGGGAAACTGCATGTGAGCGACCATCTCTGTACTTACATTGTCCCCTGTCCCCCGGCATGGCGGCCAGTGACGATTCATGAAGTATTGACGCATACCTCTGGCATTCCACAACTGGACGCCTCAAGCCTGTCGACTGCCTCCCCCCGATCCTGGATTGCGAGCTTCAATGGCTTCTCCCTGGTCTACACACCGGGCAGCCAGTTTAGTTATTGTAGCATCTGTTATCAGATTCTGGGATACGTTGTTGAGCAGGTCTCGGGCGAGTCGTATAGTGCTTTCTTGCAGCAGGCGATTTTTGGTCCGCTGCATATGAAGGATTCGGGAAGTGGCGATGCGGACTATACGTCTGCGCCTGGTCACGCGCCTGGCTATGCGAACTGGCAGGTCCTGGATACCTACGCGGGGATGGATGTTACTCCGCAGTGGACGTTCCTCTTTGGCTCGGGACTTGTGTATAGTAATGCAGAAGATATGTATCGCTGGGACCAGGCGCTCTCGCACCAGACGCTGGTATCGCAACAGACGCTGAAGGAGGCGTTTACTCCCTATGTTGCTTCACAGTACGCGGGATCGAGCTATGGGTACGGGTGGTTTATCGCGCATTCGCCTGTTCCGGGCCACAGGCTGATCTGGCATGATGGGAAGATCCCTGGCTTCAGGTCCTATATCGGGCGCTATCCTGATGACGGGGTCACGATCATTATATTGAGTAACCTGGCAACGGTTGATGAGATGGCACTCGCTCATGAGTTAGAACAGATCGTTTTTGCTTATGTATGAACGCGCGTGAGCTAAAGTGCCTTTGAAGGGTGTCCGCGCAGGGATAATACCGTTAATAGACAAGGACTGATAAACTTGTGTATTATGAGAATATGGCTAAAAATATGTGAGATTGCAGAACATAAGGGGTTTAATATGTTGCCTGGATGTATACCTGCGAGGAGTGCCGATAATGCCAACTGATGCCGTTCCACTGTTCTATTCTTATGCCCACGAGGACGAAGCCCTGCGTGCTAAACTCAATGATCACCTGTCAATGTTAGAACGGCAGGGCTTTATCAGTAACTGGCATGATCGCGAGATCACGGCTGGCAGCCCGCTAGCAGATGAGGCCAGCAGGCATTTGAGGACTGCTCGTATTATCTTACTGCTCGTGAGCCCGGCCTTTATCGCCTCCGATTATTGTTACGGCGTCGAGATGCAGGAGGCGATGCAGAGACATGTGGCAGGCGAGGCAACGGTGATACCCGTTATCTTGCGTCCCTGCGATTGGGAGGCCGCCCCCTTCGGCGCGCTCCAGGCTTTGCCGAAAGACGCTAAACCTGTTACAATGTGGGCCAATCGCGATGCTGCGTTTACCGATATCGCTAAGGGTATGCGCAGGCTGGTCGAGAAGATAGACGGCGGCTCCCCGGCTGCTTCGTCTGCAGGTACGACGAGCAGGAGGAAGAGTACCAAGGGTGGGGAGCCGACAGGAGGGAAGCACATGCTCAGCGCGCCCACACTCAGTACGCCGCTGCTCAAGAAGGTGATCGACCGCTACTACAAACAGCTCGATGAATACAAGGGCAAGGCGGACTACGAGCTGGCGGTCAGAACGGCCTTCCTGAATCTGCTGGCGGAGACTGCGCGCAGCGTGAAATGGACGCTCATACCGGAGCAGACGATGGAGGGCGGCATACGGCCTGATGGCGTGCTGCGCGACGACTATTTTCCGCGTGGCTACTGGGAGGCGAAGGGGCCGAAGAGCGATCTGGACCGGGAGATCGCGAAGAAGATCACCGACGGCTACCCACTCACGAATACCATCTTCGAGAATACGCGCAGGGCGGTCCTCTACCAGGGTAAGAAGCGCGTGCCCGCCGAGTATAACCTGCAGAATGCGCACGATGTAAGCGACCTGCTCAGACAGTTTTTCACCTACACGGAACCGGATATCGAGAACTTCGAAACGGCGGTGCAGGAGTTCAAGGCGCGCATCCCCGAGCTTGCCAGAGCGCTGCTCTCGATCATCGAGCGGGAGTACAAGACCAACCGGCGCTTCATCGCTGCCTTCGATACCTTTACCGAGCTCTGCCGCACGGCGCTCGATCCAAAGATCACGCCCGACGTGATCAATGAGATGCTCATCCAGCACCTGCTGACGGAGCGCCTCTTCCGCACCATCTTCGATAACTCCGACTTTGTGCGCCGCAACGTGATCGCCTCCGAGATCGAGAGGGTGATTGAGGCGCTCGCCAGTCGCTCCTTCAACCGCAACGAGTTCCTCAAGTCGCTCGACCGCTTTTACGTCGCCATCGAGGCCGCCGCGAAGGGCATAGAGAGCTGGTCGGAGCGCCAGCACTTCCTGAACACGGTCTACGAGCGCTTCTTCCAGGGCTACTCGGTCAAGCGCGCGGACACCTTCGGCATCGTCTACACGCCGCAGGAGATCGTCGATTTCATGTGCGCCAGCGTGGAGGAGGTGCTGCAGCGCGAGTTCGGCACGTCGATCTCCGCACCCGGCGTGCAGATCCTCGATCCGGCGGCTGGAACGGGCAGCTTTATCGTCAACCTGCTGCACCGCATCCCGCGCCACAGGCTGAAGCACAAGTACCAGAACGATCTCTTCTGCAACGAAATCATGCTGCTCCCATACTACATCTCATCCCTGAATATCGAGCACGAATACTACTCAAAAATGGGCGAGTACGAGCCGTTCGAGGGCGTCTGCTTTGTGGATACGCTGGAGCTGGCGGAGGGGAAGCAGCTACCCCTTTTTGTGGAGGAGAATACTGAGCGGGTAAAGAAGGAGAAGGATGCTCAGATCATGGTGGTGATTGGGAATCCTCCGTATAATATCGGGCAAGTGAATGAGAATGATAACAACAAAAACCGTAAGTATCCTGTGATTGATAAACATGTAAGTGAGACGTATGCAAAAGCATCCAAAGCCTCTAACAAGAACTCCCTATCAGATGCATATGTAAAGTTCTTCCGGTGGGCAACAGATCGGCTAGGAGATCGTGATGGCATTGTTTGCTTGGTCACGAACAATTCTTTCGTTGATCAGAGAGCTTTCGATGGCATGCGTATGTTCATGCTCAAAGATTTTACACAAATTTACCATCTTGATTTGCATGGCAATGTACGCAAAAATCCTAAACTTTCTGGTACAACGCACAATGTGTTTGGCATCCAAGTAGGAGTTGGCATTACTATTGCTATACGTTCCTCAAAACACACTACAAAAAATTTGTATTATTATCGTGTACCAGAAGATTGGCGAAGATCTCAAAAATTGGCCAGCCTGTTGAAAAAGTCCTTGTTGAGCAGATGAATTTGGCTGCGCCAAGATTCTCCGAGAAAGGGATAAAAAGCAAAATAGTAATGAATAGTATGGATCGATTTTTTAAATTTTAAAACGATATA
>DAOTTD010000061.1:0-21117 GCA_034438015.1 Ktedonobacteraceae bacterium
GGCACCGTATGCGGGCGTCCATCAGCTCGCACGGTGGTGAACCAGATGGTCGGCTCTTCACGTAAGCGTTGTTCGACATGCGCATTGTTGGGCTTCGTTTGATCTGCCATCATTCCTTCCTTTCAACAATAAGGTCTTCAAGAAAGAGTCTTCGCATACTATATCACAGCGTGTTGAACGAGGGGAAGTGTAAATCCCAACATGAAACTGGTGAAGGAGTACAATTATCAATGTCCTTTTTTGCTGACGCATATCCTCGCCAAATTGATGTATTGACACATATCTCCCCGTTTTGGTGAACTTATGAGTCAAACGACACCCAAAATGGCTACTTTTTTATCTCCTTCTCCCTTGTGTTATATTATTTAAATACACCTATCGGTAAACACCGGATACAGGTGCGATCAAAAAAAACCAGTGAGGATAAAAGTATATGCCGCTAGAAGGCTTGCAACTTGGTCGCTACCATCTTCTGAACGTCCTGGGCAGCGGAGGCATGGGCGAGGTTTATTTAGGAGAAGATGAGCATATCAACCGACAGGTTGCGATCAAAGTGATTCGCACTGAACCTTTGTCGTATCCCGATAAAGAAGCCACACGCGACTCCGAACGTCTGTTTCGACGCGAGATCCGGGCCATCGCAGCGCTAGATCACCCTCACATTCTCCCACTTTTTGATTATGGCGAGGAGACCGTGCATAATATTGCGTACACATATATAGTGATGCCACTGCGCCAGGAGGGGTCGCTGGCGCAGTGGCTGCGGCAGCACAACACCTCACAACTGCTTTCCTCGCAGCAGGTCGCATACATCATCAGCCAGGCGGCCAGCGCTCTGAACCACGCACATAAGCATCAGATTATTCATCAGGATGTCAAACCCTCCAACTTCCTTATTCGCAGCAACGAGGAACAGCCAGATCTGCCGGACCTCATGCTCGCCGATTTTGGCATCGCCAAATTCTACACCTCAACCGCGAGCTTGAGTCAGATCGTGCGCGGCACGCCTGCCTATATGGCACCTGAGCAATGGTCAGGCCAGCCAGTAGCAGCCACCGACCAGTACGCCCTTGCCATCATGGCCTATCTGTTCCTGGTAGGCAGCCTGCCATTCCAGGGTCGCCAGGAACAGGTGATGTACCAGCATCTCGAAGTACAGCCGCCGCTGCCCAGTAAGCTCAACGCGACGCTACCGAAAGATGTTGACACCGTACTTCTCCACGCGCTGGCTAAGAAGCCCGAAGAGCGCTTCGCCACCGTCGCCGCATTTGCCCGTGCACTAGGGCAAGCACTACAAAACACAGCGACCGTGCAGCTACGACGCCCAGTAAAGGGAACCTTAGCCAGCCAGAGTTCATCAGGAGCGCCAGGAAAACCAGCAGAGAAAGCGAAATCACCTGCAAACAACCTGCGTGCCACCCTTACTATCAGCGAAACAGACGCCGCCAACGGAACCAGACGCATACTTATGTTACCAGAAGGGCGGAAAATAGCTATAACGATTCCGGCAAACGTTTCTGACGGACATGTCATTAGCCTGAAAGACCAGGACAAGGGTAAAGAACGCATCATTACCGTCACCTTAGCAATCAAACCATCAGAAGAAGAGCATCCAGCGCCGCCTGATACCGATGAAGACTATATCCATCTATCTGATCACGCTCAAACGGCCAGCGCGCCGCTTCTGCAACACAGCGATCTTATCGATAGAATTAGAGGTATTCCCATAAGTAGAACCGCCTTGATAGTGGGGCTGGTGCTACTCCTGGTGTTGGGTAGCGCAGGAACTTTTTATTTCAGGAACTTCAACTACATTCATCGCGCGATTCTGCTCAATGAAACGGTAAAGAACCCTTACGCACCTCCTGCGGGCTCGTTGGCGCTTAATGATCCGCTCACGGATAACAGTAATGGGTATTTTTGGGGAGAAGGGTCTGATGCGGGAGGAAATTGCAATTTTTTAGATGGTAGTTATCACGCCAGCACATCTATGCAGAACCATGCTCGCCTATGCTATCCCGAAAATACTTCTTTTTCTAATTTTGCCTATCAAGTGCAGTTAACTATTATCAAAGGAAACTGCGGTGGGATCATCTTTCGTGCCGACAATCTGAAATTTTATTACTTTTTTATCTGCCAGGATGGTTCTTTTGGGCTTAGAAAATATATAGATGGAGATACATTTATACTATTACGCCCTGGTAATCAAGTTTCAAATAGCGCATCCTCTTCGCCAATCCATCAAGATCTCAATACATCGAATACAATCGGGGTTAATGCATTCAGTAACTCTATCACCCTCTACATTAACCAGCAGCAAATTACGCAAATCAATGATAGTAGCTATAGCCACGGCAAGATCGGCGTCGCAGCCGAGAGCATCACGACTCCTACGGAAGTGAAGTTTAGCAACGCGCAGGTATGGACGTTCTAAGGGGAAATCAGCCTTCAGAATACCGATCAGGATAACGAACAAAGGTATAGATCAATTGGGTCGTGACCCACAGGAACACGCCTTATTGCTGCATCAGAAGTCCTTTCGCATACAGAGCTGGTCTGCCTTACTGATGGCACGCGCCTGGTCACGATCGCCCTCTGATGCTTGTTCAAGAGTAGCATCAGGGGCAAGCAAGCCAGCGCGGCGTAACAGGAAGAGGGTGCCCACACAATTCAGTATACTGCCCCATTTTTCCCATTGCTGTATAGCTATGTTATGCTCATTGATCTCCTCCGATTTATTTAATGGGGGGAAGAAGAGTACTGGACCCACGCATTCTCGGCACTTTTTCGAAATTGACTTTTCTAGGGGGAATAATATGAATACGCCTGTTTCAATAATGAACGAAACCTCATCCAAATTACTTGATAGCATTAAGTTCGTCGAACCGAGTTTACTTAAAGATAAACTTGTTACTGAAAGCACAAAGCACTTTATTAGGGAGTCACCCTTGATTAGACTTACCATACTGGGCCTCGTGATTTACGCTTCTAAGCAGTTGAAAACCGGTATGAGCTTACTGGATGTAGGAGCAGGAGACTGCCCGTACAAGAGTGTTTTTGCTAATATTACTTATAAAAGTACGGACTTTGCAGGAACAGAATATCATCAATTCAAAGAGATCGACTACGTATGTCCAGCAGATAACATACCTGTAAAGGAAAAGAGTTTCGAGGCCGTACTGTGTACAGAGGTATTAGAACATGTTCCTGAACCTAAAAGGGTCTTAGCGGAGTTCAACAGAGTGCTTAAAAATAAGGGTAACTTGTTTCTAACGACCCCGTTTATCTATCAAGTACATGAGGAGCCTTATGACTTTTTTAGATACACGCCTTATTCTTTTAAGAATTTACTTGAAGAAGCAGGTTTTGAGGTTGTATTTATTACTTCGAGAGGAGGCTGGATCGCCAGCATAGCCAGTACACTTAGAGATATCTCTCTAAGGCCGTCAAGAAATGTAAAAGGCTTGCTCCCCTAAAGTTTTTTGTTCCTCCCAATATTCTCATTCCCCATAGTAGTTTTAAGATTATTACCTATCGAGGTGTTTGCCTGGTTAGACAAAACTTTGGATAAGGCTCAAAAATATACCCCTGGCCACGCATTGCACGCTATAAAGATTAGAGACTTGTAAACACCACTTGCAGGATTGAAGGAAGAAATACGAGCCTTGAGCCGCTCCTTATACCACAGGGGAGCGGCTCTTTGCTGGAAGGAGCATTTCGCGGAAACGCCCGTTTCCCTACGAGTATTTATGATGCGATAAATTAATACTATGCAAATTGCGCATATTATGTTAATGACCGGGTTTATCGCCGCAAGCGATAAACCCGGTCATTAACACAGTCTTACTTATATCAACCTTCATTATTTAGGGATGAACACGAACAGGCTCAGCGCGCCCTGGTGGGCCGGGTCGAGCACGAACTGCACGGCGACGGTGAGCACCAGCAAGGCAACGGTCGTCACGGCAAGGGAGGTTGCCAGGCCGACAGGCGTCACCAGGTGATCGTTCTTGGGCGGCGCGTCGAAGAACATCACCTTCACGACGCGTCCGTAGTAGACGAGCGAGACGATGCTGTTGAGCAGGGCGACGACGACGAGCCAGTTCAGGCCGAGTCCCCAGGATGCCGTGAAGAGCACTACCTTGCTGAAGAAGCCGACCACGGGCGGGATGCCACCCAGCGAGAGCAGGCACAGCGCGGTCCCCGTACTCAGAAGCGGCGCGCGCTTGAACAGGCCCCGGAAGTCCTCGATGCGCTCGCCGCCGGTCAGGTCGCCGAGAGCGATGATGCCGGCGAAGGCACCCAGATTCGTGATGACGTAGACCAGGATGAAGAACAGCGCCGCCGCAATGCCATCCGGCCTGCCGCTGGCGAAGCTGGCGATGAAGCCGACCAGGATATAGCCCGCCTGCGCGATACTGGAGTAGGCCATCATGCGCTTCACGTTGCTCTGGACGGCGGCGACGATATTGCCCAGCGTCATCGTGAGCACGGCAACGATGGAGAAGATGATCACCATCGAGGTCCGATCGAGATGCCATAGATTGCTGTACAGGAAGACACGGAAGAGGAGCGCGAAGCCCGCCGCCTTAGAGCCGACCGAGAAGAAGGCCGTCGAGGTCGTAGGCGCGCCCTCGTAAATATCTGGCGCCCACATGTGAAAGGGCACCGCCGAGATCTTGAAGCCGACGCCCGCCAGGATCAGCACTTCCGCGATCAGCAGCAGGACGTTCCCCTCACCGAGGTTCTTCGCCACAGCGCCCGCGATACCAGCGCCGCCGCCGGTCGCAACCAGGTCCGTCGTCCCCGTAGCGCCGTAGAGTAGAGCAAAGCCGTAAAGCAGAATCGCCGAGGACATCGCCCCTAGCAGCACGTACTTAACGGCGGCCTCAGCGGAGCGCTCGTTGGCACGAATCATGCCCGCCATCACGTAGAGCGGAATGCTGGCCAGTTCGTAGGAAATATACATCGAGATCAGTTCGCCCGTGCTCGCCAGGAACATCATGCCCGAGAGGGAAAGCAGCAATAACGTATAGAACTCGCCGTCCGCTTTCACGTATTTACCGACATAATCATAGGAGGACAGGATCAGCACAACAGCGATAATCAGGAAGATGACCTGGAAGAAGATAGAATATGAATCGACCACCAGCATATTGAAGAATGCGCGGTGGGTTCCCGTGAGCGTGATGGCCTGCGAGATCGTAAATGCGAGCGGCACGACCAGGCCAATCAGCGCAACGCTCACAATGACGACACGTCTCTTGACAAAGAGATCCACCACCAGCACAACCAGCGCGAGCAGCACCAGGCTGAACTCCGGTGCCAGCAGGTAGAGATCCGCTATTTTAAACGACATAATAGCCCCTATCTTATAAACGCCGCTGCTGACTGCATCAACTGCGTCAGGCTCGGCGTGATTGTCTGGATCAACGGCAACGGATAGATACCAACAAGCAGAATAACCGCCGTCAGCGCGTACAGCGGAATCATCTCGCGCCGGCTGGCATCAGGCAGCCAGTTCCACTTCGTATTGAACGGTCCGAAGAAGACGCGCTTGATCATCCAGAGCAGGTAGGCAGCCGTCAGGATCATGGTAAAGACCGAGATGACGGTGATCGCACCCAGATTCTGGTAGCTGGAAGTGAAGACCATGTACTCCGCCACGAAACCCGCCATACCGGGGAGTCCGAGCGAGGCCAGCGCCGCGATCGTGAAGAGCGTCGCCAGCCTGGGCATGCGCTTCGCAACGCCACCAAAGACCGCGATCTCGCGCGTGTGCGCCTTATCGTAGATCACGCCGACGCAGAAGAAGAGCAGGCCCGAAATGAGGCCGTGGCTGACCATCTGCACGGTCGCCCCGGTCAGCGCCGCCATACGGAACGCCTCGCTGCCATTCGAAGCCGCCGCCGCCACGCCCAGCAGAATGATACCCATGTGGCTCACGCTGGAATACGCGATCAGCCGCTTCATATCCGTCTGCACCAGGCAGATAGCCGCGCCGTAGATGATATTGATCAGCGCGAAGATCGCCAGCCAGCCGGCGAACTGGTGAACGCCCTGTGGGAAGAGCGTCAGGCAGATGCGCACCAGCCCGTACGTCCCCATCTTCAGCAGCACGCCAGCCAGGATCACGCTCACCTCGGTCGGCGCGTCGGTATGCGCGTCAGGCAGCCAGGTATGGAACGGGAACATCGGGATCTTCACCGCGAAGGCCACGAAGACCAGCAGGAACGTCAGCAACTGCACCCCCATCGTGATGCCGAAGACCGTCGTCGTGCCGCCAATGAAATGGTGCGCGAAGTATGGCATGCTGGCCGTCGGCGTTCCACCGTTCCCAGCATTGGTAAAGTAGAGGAACAGGATGCCGGCGAGCATGAAGACGCTGCCAAAGAACGTGTAGAGCAGGAACTTCCACGCCGAATAGATGCGTCCCGGCATACCATGTTTGATTGCCGGATTGCCCCAGATACCAATCAGCAAGAACATCGGCGCCAGCTCGACCTCCCAGAACAGGAAGAAGAGGATCAGATCGAGCGCCATAAAGACGCCCATCACACCTGCTTCTAGCAGCAGGATCAGGGCGAAGTATTCTTTGACGCGCTCCTTCTCCCAGCCACCGATGAGCGCCAGCAGCGTGATCAGGGCATTCAGGATTACCAGCGGGAGGCTCAAACCATCGACGCCCAGGAAGTAATCGACCTTGAACGGGATATTGCCGACATTGAAGTTTATCCAGGGCGCGTTTACCTGATCGGCCAGACTTGTCAGGCTGCCGAGGCCGGTTGGCAACACGCGGAAGAATATGGACAGGGATAGCACAAAGACGAGCGCCGCCGTTACCAGGCCGATCCAGCGCGCAATCCTGACAGGGAATGCATAAAGCACCAACGCGCCGATCACCGGCAACAGGATAATCCAGGTAAGATCAGATGCGAGTATCATAACCTTTTTATCCTCTCACAAACGTGACCAGCACGATAACAACAACGATCAGAACCGCAGCGCCGCCGAAGAAACCGATCATGTACGACTGCACGCGCCCCGTCTCAACCCTGCGTAGATCGCTGCCAAAGAACGTCACCAGATAGGCAACGCCGTTGACGATACCATCCACGACATAGGTATCGAATGCCTGTATGGCATGCGAGAGGCCAAGCACAATGTACTTGATGATCCAGTCGTAGAGATCGTCCACATAGTATCTGTTGTACAAAAGACGGTGCAGCCAGAGCAGGAGCGCGTTATTTTCCACAGCTGCATGTAGCCTTGCCGGCTCGACGCGACAATAGAAGACATAAGCCACACTCAGACCGATCAGGGCGACGACCACCCCAACCCAGGTATCGACACTGCTGAGCAGAACAGGAATGTTCAGTGGCGGAGCACCGGGCTGGACGTACGATAAGAAGCCCACCCAATAACCGGCGAACACGGCAAAGAGAGCGAGCACGATCAGCGGAATAGTCATAGTCGGAGGCGACTCGTGTGGCTCGCCCTCGCCGCGATACGTACCGCCCCAGAGTCCGCCCACGCTGCCGTCCGTTCCGCCAAAGGCCAGAATGTAGGCGCGCAACATATAGAAGGCGGTCAGGCCAGCAGTGCCCAGCGTAATGATATACAGGGCCCAGTCGCCGCGCTCAAGGGTCAACCCGATGATAGTATCCTTACTATAGAAGCCGGAGAAGAAGGGGAAGCCGGAGATCGCCAGCGTAGCGACCAGCCAGGTAATAGCGGTAATCGGCATTCGCGTAGCCAGGCCGCCCATCAGGCGCATATCCTGGACTTCGCGATGCGTCGCATGATGCAGGGAGTGCAGCGCGCTACCGGCGCCCAGGAAGAGCAGCGCCTTGAAGAACGCGTGCGTGAACAGGTGGAACATACCGGGGCCGCGTCCGAGATCGCCGCCGACGCCCAGGCCCACGAACATATAGCCCAACTGGCTGATCGTCGAGAAGGCCAGCACGCGCTTGAAGTCGCTCTGCACCAGGGCGATCGTCGCCGCGAAGAGCGCGGTAATCGCGCCGACCCACGCCACAACGCCGAGCGCCTGCGGACCGGCAGCCGCGAAGAGCGGGTACGTGCGCGCGACCATGTACACACCGGCAGCGACCATCGTCGCCGCGTGGATCAGCGCGCTCACTGGCGTCGGACCCTCCATAGCGGGGGGCAGCCAGACGTGCAGTGGGACCTGCGCCGACTTACCGACCGCGCCGCAGAAGACCAGGATCATCGCCGTCGTCAGCAGCGCCTTGTCCATAGTGCTTACGTGGCTGAATATATAAGCGAAATCAAAGGAATGCGTGTAGGCAAACAGGATCATGATACCGATAATGAAACCGACATCGCCAACACGGTTGACCACAAAGGCCTCCAACGAAGCGGTGGCAGGCGACGGACGCTGTTCTTCGGGCTTAGCGCGCTTATTGATCCAGAAACCGATCAGCAGATACGAGCTGAGGCCGACCAGTTCCCACCCGATGAAGATGACCAGGAAGTTCTGCGCGAACGTGATCATCAGCATGGAAAAGGCGAACAGAGACAGGTAAGAGAAGAAACGAGCGTAGCCCGCCGAATTATCCATATAGCCCTGTGAGTAGATCTGCACCAGCAGCGTGACAGTCGTCACCACCACCATCATCGCGATCGCCAGGCTATCCAGGTGAAAGGCAATCGTATAACCGGGAACGCCCCATTCGTAGCTGATCAGAGGCACGCCGCTGGCCGTCAGGGAACCGGTGAAAAGGGAGCCCAGCAGGAGCACCCAGGAGTAAATACAGGCCAGGGCCATGATCGCGATTGCAACATAGCCGCTGACCAGAGCGCCTGGCGTGAGATAGGGCACCTGGGGATCTTCATCATCATCCAGCGCAGCGTGATCAGCATGCTCGTCATGCTCGCCGTGCGCGCTCGCCTCGGCGCCGTGAGCTTCGACTGCGTGCGACGCGGGCGCCTCACCGCGCGGGCGGCTCCGCAGGTCCCATACACGCGTGCCGAAAATGATCACCACGAACGCAAAGAGCGGAGCGAACAGAATCAGCCAGGAATATTGATATAACAACTCCATATACTATCTGTGCGCGAGCTGCCATTGCTGGCAGTGGAGACGCACATCTCCTTTCTTTCTAGTCTGCACCAAATAATACCAGAGCACATTCAAAAACGCTGCTAGCGCCGCTAGTGCTCCGCACTCATTTGAATGCAAGGAGGTACTAGAACTTCAGCACATCGATCTCGCCAACATCCACCGTATTACGTTTGCGATAGATCGCGATCACCATCGCGAGAGCGACGGCTGCCTCCGCTGCGGCTACAGTGATAATGAAAATAGCGAAGATTTGACCAGTCAAGTAGGTAGAATAGGGCTTCGTCTGATCGAAAAAGGAGAAGCCCACCAGGGTGATATTGACCGCATTCAACATAATCTCGATGCCCATCAATACGGCAATAGCGTTGCGCTTCGAGATCGCCCCGTAGAGGCCGATCACAAAGAGGATGGCACCAAGCACCAGAAAATGATTAAGAGTGAGCATACTACTTATTCCTCTCTCCCGATCACAATAGCGCCAACAATCGCCACCAGGAGCACCAGCGAAGCGATTTCGAAAGGCAGGACGTAACTATAGGTCGTCGGGCTATACAGGAGCTGACCGATGCGCACAACATTGTTGATGCCGTCTGGCAATTGAGAGGCACCATTGCTGACATTGGGGATCACACGCTGACTGAAGGTTGCGGCATAGACGACACACGCGCCCAGCAGAGCGCAGATAATGACGGCCACCCACCACTGCTTGTTCGTCGGATTCGTAATGCGCTGACCGGTGATGGGCGTCAACATCAGTGCGAACAGGATCAGGATAGTCACCGCGCCTGCGTAGATGAGGATCTGGACGATCGCGATGAATTCGGCGTTGAGCAGGATATAAATACCAGAAGCCATCGCGAACACCACCACCAGCGCCAGCGCGCTATGCACGATGTTGCGCAGCGTCACCACCAGCAATGCCGACACCACCAGGATCACAGCAATGATCCAAAAAATGACGGACGCTAAGTCCATAAATATACCTCCGGGTTCGTGGGGTTGTAATTTCAGTCTTAGTCCTGGATAAGATGAGAAGATTACAGCCACGTTTCTCTGCTATATGTATTGTATCACCCACGAAGCGGCTCAATACCGTGTCATGGTGCAGGAGAGGACCATTATATCCCTTAGCGATTCTAGCAAAACCTGTGAGATGTGACAAGGCCAATTTTAGCACAGGTGTATAGAGTGGAGTACATTACTTTCATCACATCGTAATGACCCCACCGTTTCGCCTCCCTGCATGGCGATGAGAAGAAGAGGCACGCCTAAATTCCGTTCAGGGCACCTGGAGCGGGTGTAGCTCCAAGATCGAACTGCAACGTCGCGCCATTTTTGATCTTCGTAAATGGCAACCAGGCGCTATTGTACTCTTTGCCATTTATAGACAGGCGTTGCACATATGGCGCGTTCTCGGCGGCTCCCCGGCCAATGATGTGCAGATCATGTCCGTTGCTTAGATGAATGGTCGCAGAAGGGAAAAGCGGGCTGCCGAGTGCGAAACCGGCTGTACCGGGGATCTCAGGATAGAAACCGAGGGCCGAGAAGACATACCAGGACGATATGGCACCACCATCGTCGTTACCAGGCAGGCCGCCGGCGCTCAGCGAGAAATGCTGCGTTTCGATGCGACGCACAACATCCTGCGTGCGATACGGCGCGCCCGCGAAATCGTACTCCCAGGGGGCCTCAAACTCCGGCTCATTGCCTATAAATGCGTACGGACTCGTCAGGCCCGCATTGAGCTGTTTGAAGTGATCATCCAGGCGCTGCAGAACGCGTATGTCGCCGCCCATCATCGTGAACAGGTGATGCAGGTCGTAGGGAACCATCCAGGTGTACTGGGCGCTATCACCCTCTACAAAGCCTGTGCCGCTGGTAGGAGTAAAGCCGGCAAGATAGGTCCCATTGGCATCACGCGGCGTGATATAGCCGCTGGCGGTATCAAAAAGGTGTTCCCAATTCTGGGAACGCTGCAGATAGGTTGCGTACAGATCTTTATGCCCAAGCGCCTTTGCAAACTGCGCAATCGCGTAATCATCGGTAGCGTATTCCAGCGTGATAGAGGCCGATCCAGCGGTACGCGTCGAGACGTAGCCCAGTTTCAAATAATCGCTGAGTCCCTCACGCGGGTGGTGCTTGCCAGAAAGAGCAGCGGGATTCGACGCCCCAAGCTCCATCGCACGCAGCGCCGCTTCGGTATCAAAATTGCGTACGCCCAACGCATAGCTCGTGGCAAAGAGCACATCCATCGAATCGCCCACCATGCCACCGGAGTTATCGTTCGCAACCTCCCAACGTGGCAGAGCACCGCCACCCTGCCGGGCATCAGCAACCAGGGATTGCAGCATATCGCCAGTCTCTCGCGGTTCCAGCAGCGCTAGCAGAGCGATAAGCGAGCGGTACATATCCCAGCCGGGAAAATTCTCGTATTGGGTGTAGCCGCGCGCGGTATGCACCTTGCCATCAAAGCCTATATACTGGCCATTGACATCGCTAAATACATTCGGATGGAACAATGTATGATACAGGGCGGTATAGAAAATGGTCTTCTGATCGCCTGTTCCACCGGATATGGAAATCTGGCCCAGGCGCCCGCCCCAGGCCGCCTGCGTCTGATCACGAACCGCTTGAAAGTCCCAGCCGGGATTCTCCTGCTGCAGGTTAAGGCGGGCATTCGCGATGCTGACAAAAGAGATGCCGACCTTCACCTGTACCGTTCGCTTGCCAGTCGTATCGAAATACAAAAAGGCGCCCGAGTGACTGCCCGTGCTTTTATGCGAACCCGGAATAACGGTGGTCCCATCCCATGTACCGGAGGAAGCGCTGAAATGTGTATCGAACATAGCGGCGAAGTAGATCTTATACGCATTGCCCTGTCCGCAGAAATAGCCACTACTGGCCGATCCTACCACCTGATTGTCGCCGATAATCTGCACACCGGTTCCATCGCGATCATCGCCCGTCGCGCTGCCGCCCGCGTTGATCAGCAGCGCGGACTCTGTTGAAGGTGGATAGGTGAATTGCCCGAAGCCGGTACGCGCAGTGACGGTCAGCGCGACCTGGATATTTTTCTGATCCAGAAGCACACTATAATAGCCAGGGGTTGCCACTTCGTTATTGTGTGAATAATGCGCAGCATAGGCTAAGGTCGTAGCGGGTGAAGTATGTATCTGCCCCACCGAAGGCATAAATGGGAAGTCCTCATATGCAATGCAGCCGCGCCCGCTAAAATGGGTCAGGCTAAAACCGCGAATGAGCGACTCATTATAGCGATAGCCGCCGGGCGTGAATGCGTTATCGGGACTCCACTGCACCATGCCATGCGGATAGCTGGCCCCAGGAAAAACGTTACCGCCCGCGAAGCCGCCCAGGGCGAGATCTTGCGGCTGCGCCCACGTCCCGATAAGAGGATCGACATATCCCACCGGAGAAAGATTGTTCGGCGTCCCCTTGCGCAGCATCCCTGGCGTACTTTGCTGCTGCTGTTGTAAAAAGAGGAAGATGCCTGTAGGGATAGACACAATGATCAGGAGCGCAAGGAGCAGAAACATAATTCGCTTGCGCGTAAAAAAGGGCCGTTTTCTATCATCATCAGATAATCTGTACATGCACACTCCTCTGCTGAAGACGCGGGTGGGCGCTATCTCTGGTTGAGCATATCCTCTAATGTAAGGGTATCATAAATAAGAATATCATAAACACAGTACCACAAGGTAAAAACGAGTAGAGATAGCCGTTTCTCTCAACCAATAAGAGGACCCTGAAAAAGCAGAGTAGACGATAATGAAAGAACGTGACGAAACTGGCTCCCAGGGCGACCACGAGGGGCCGCCCGTACAAGAACACGCTTGCGTTCGACGCCCAGGCGCCCATCTGCATCGGGTCCTTGTACGGGCAACCCTTGCGGTCGCCCTGGGAGCCATGCTCTCTTTACTGAGTCGTTATCTCCTGGAAGGTTGTATATTTCGCAGTCACATTATTCTGCAACTGCACATGCACGCCACAGGAGCCGCTTGTATAGCTGCTATCGGTAGCAGTCACCATCCAGTTTGTCGGCTCGGCCTGACCCGCCGCCCAGGCGCGTGCGGAGAGCGTCGTGCCGGTGATGCTGAAGCGTATAAAGTATCCAGTATTCGTCGAGGCGCTGAACTTCGTCGTAGCCAGCGGCGTCGAACTGCCCGCCTTCTGGATAACCAGGTTAGTCCCATCGATATAGGCCCGGTACCAGTGACTACTATCGGTCCAGTGTAGCACAGCCCCGATATGGGTGCCACTCGAGAAACTACTCATCAAGCCGCTGAATAGCACACTGACGTTTGTTGCGCTATTGCTCCCCAGGAGAGCGGTGTAACCGTTACTGCTGGTACCCGTGACGAGGCCGATATTGTTGTTTGAGATCGAGAAAACATTGTTCGTGCTTGCATCGCCGCTCCAGGCGGTGCCATCCGAAGCCGTGCCCCAGAGCTTCTGAGAGGTACGATGGAATGTATCGATATCAACCAGGTTGTAGGGAGATGCCGATAGGTCGAGCGCAATGTTGTAGACATCGGGCGAGCCCATTCCGGTCACCAGATCGTAACCTGGTCCTGCCAGGTAGTTGGTAAGTTTCGACTTATCGATGAGCGGGTTCAAGATGCTGAAACCTGAGAAGGCCGCCAGTGGATTCGTCGTGCCGAGAGTAACATCGTGGAACGATGCATAGGTCGACTGCGAATTGAAGAGACTATACAGGGCGGGATTTGCCAGTCCCATAGGAGGCGCGCCCTGGCTCTGGAGATACTGGTTGATGAGCAGTGCAGCAGCAGCCCAGACAGGAGCAGCCGCGCTCGTTCCACCCACGGTCTGCCAGCCAGAGCCATCACACACAGTACAGTACACAGCATCACCGGTAGCGGGGTTGACATCTCCCTCATCGGCATTCGCCGATACATCGGGCACCTGACGACAATATTTGCCTGAACCGGTATTGCAAGGCTTCGCCGAACTATATGAGTTAATGACGCCTGAACCATGCTGCCAACCGGGCATTGTCCAGTAAGAGCTGATGCCGCCGCCACTGCCGGTGCCCATCTCACCATGCAAATTATCGTAGATATCTGACCACCCGATCTCGGTCCGATAGGTATTATCCGCATTGACAGTCAGCGTAGTACCGCCAACGGCGGTCACATAGGGATCGCTGGTGGGCACGCCAACCTGTAAGTTGGTATCCTGACAATCGTACGCGCCGGCATCGCCAGAGGCAGCGAAGAACGACATCCCCTGCGCCGCGCCCTGCTTGAGCATAGTATCCACCGTCTGCCACTCACTACCAAGAGCGGCATTCGACTCGCATTCCGCCTCCCAACTGATGCTAACCACCTGCACTTTATTATCATTCACGATCTGACTCAGCACATCATTGAAGCTTGATGTACTCGCGTCAACACCCTCATATACAAGGGCATTGGCATGCGGCGCCAGGCCCAGCAGTACTTCCAGATCCAATGTGGGCTCTACCGCGTATTGACCGGGAACGCCCGTCGCGCCCTTGACCTTGATAGTCGTTATATTTGGAACAGCCAATGTTCCTGACGAACTTGTGGTTGTTGCCGTACTCGTTGCGGTCGCCGTCGGTGTGGTCGCTGGCGTACTCGTCGCTGTAGCAGCCGCCGTCGGGGTTGGCGTGGTCGCCGGCGTACTCGTCGCCGTCGCTGCAACCGTCGCCGTTGGTGTGGTCGCTGCCGCCGTTGGGGTTGGCGTAGTCGCTGGCGTACTCGTCGCCGTCGCTGCCGCCGTTGGGGTTGGCGTAGTCGCTGGCGTACTCGTCGCTGTAGCCGTTGGTGTCGCGGTGCTCGTTGGCGTGCTTGTCGTCGTTGTTGCAACATTGGACGAGAGAGTATTCAAGTTATAGGTCTGGTAGTAAGTATTGATATCGCTCTGTTGGAAACCATCCAACTCCAACAACGCAATCGACTGATTGTCACCCAGGATACCCTGGTTATACAACGGGGCAAAATCGTATGCCGTCGACAGCGCCGAAGGTCCATAGCCGGTAGGAGTATCTGCCATGCGCTTGCTATGCTCACGATACAGAGGATGGAGCTTGCTGCTGCTATCCAGACCACTAACGCTCGTGATGACATTTTTGAGCTTCATTGGGATCTTCAACGGCGAACTGTTTGCATAAAAGGTATTTTTACCCTTCTTATAAATGTTGATCTGGACGCCAAAGGTCTTCTCAGCCTGGGTGACGCTACAGGAGGCATCGACCAGGAGATTGTTGGACGCAACATTCGTAACGATACAGCCATTACTCTGTAGAAAAGACGTCACCTGCTGAACCTGATCGTCGCCAGGAGCGAAAAGTTGCTTGAAATGACTGGGCGCAATGTAGTGTTTGTACAGTGGCGACTTCGGATTGTAGACATCCTGCAAGAGTGTATCCAGCGTTGCCGCGTTTTGTAACTGCAAACCGACCGCCAGTCTCAATTGCTGAGACCCGACAGCGGCCTGCACGAATTTTGCATGTTGTATGGATGGATTGACTTTTTCCTTACTTATAGGTACTGGTGTATTGCCGCCATCAGCTCGCGCCGTGAAGTGCAGCGTTGTGAAACCAGCCCCAAGCAGAACCACCAGAGATGTGATTATAAGAATGTATAGAGCTGTACGTCTTCGCATGATTCCCCCCCAAAAATAATACGAGATCTTTACATAAGTTTCCCGCCCCGGAAATTGAATTTACATACCGGATTATCGCTTCTTCAATCAACCACGTTCCATCTATGCTACGGCAGCCCGCCGAGGATTCTCCGCAACGTTCCACCCGGACAAAAAGAGTTATGCAATAGTACCCAGACAGTCAGCGTATCTACCAGGAGTCACAGTACTATATAAAAGAAGTCCTACTCGGAATGACGCACAAATGAGTGTTCAGTAACGGAGGAATAGAAATGATTGGAGTGCAGGTACTTATGGCGGGAATATAAAAAGCTCTATCCTGTACATGGCAAAAAAAGATTATGAAGTGTAACAAAGAGGCGCGCCCAGCAGGGTTCGAACCTGCGACCTGCGGTTTAGAAGACCGATGCTCTATCCACTGAGCTATGGGCGCACAACTCCTTCGGGAATGCAGTTCACCCCCAGAAGTGTTATCCATAATAGCAAGTCCCATCGCAGCATGTCAAGCATTTTCCCGCCCAAAGTCTCAGGGAGGCATCGTCGTTACTAACGATCGTCTTTCCTGCTACGTTTCAGGAAATGTTACTCGACCTCGTGCGAATAGGCGCCAGAAGCGTAGACGCGTATAGCATGAGACGTACATATGCCTTGACAAGGGGCGCGGGAAAGCCTATAATACAATCAAATCCGAGTTACTGAGTAAGGATTATAGCAACTAGAGATGATCCTGGGAAGCAGATGGCTTCCTATGTTCGAGAATAGACAAATCAGTCAGCGAGTGGAGTGAATCAATGAGTCAGGCATTCGAACTGGAACAGGGCGCATATAGCGCCGGTTTCCACGTTGCTGAAAACTATGCATACAAGTCCGAAAAGGGACTGGATGAGAAGGTCGTCGCGCAGATCTCCGAGATGAAGGGCGAGCCTGCCTGGATGCGGGATTTCCGTCTTAAGAGCCTGAAACTCTTCGAGAAACGTCCAATGCCGACCTGGGGCGCCGATCTTTCGGGCATTGATTTCGACGATATCTACTATTATATTAAGCCGGTCGCACAGCAGGGAAAAAACTGGAACGAGGTCCCTACCGAGATTAAGGATACGTTCGATCGCCTGGGTATTCCACAGGCCGAGCAGAAGTACCTGGCAGGCGTGACGGCGCAGTACGAGAGCGAGGCCGTCTATCACAAGGTGCGCGAGGATCTTGAGAAGTTGGGCGTGATCTTTACCGATATGGATACAGCACTGCGCGAGTATCCCGACATCATCAAAGAGCACTTCGGCACCGTTATTCCGCCGTCCGACAATAAGTTCGCGTCGCTGAATAGCGCGGTCTGGAGCGGTGGTAGCTTTGTATACGTGCCGGAGAATGTGCGCGTCGAGATCCCACTACAGGCGTACTTCCGCATCAATGCACAGAATATGGGCCAGTTCGAGCGCACGCTGATCATCGCAGCTCCCGGCTCCTATGTCCATTATGTCGAGGGCTGTACCGCTCCGACGTATGCCAGTGACAGCCTGCACAGCGCGGTCGTCGAGATCAAGGTCATGGAGGGCGCACGCGTCCGCTACACGACGATCCAGAACTGGTCGAAGAATGTGTACAACCTGGTCACGAAGCGCGCCGCTGCTTACAGGGACGCGACGATGGAATGGGTCGATGGCAACCTCGGCTCGAAGGTGACGATGAAGTATCCCGCGGTCCTGTTGATGGAGCCGGGCGCACGTGGCGACGTTCTTTCGGTCGCCTTCGCCAACAACGGGATGCACCAGGACGCGGGCGCGAAGGTGACGCACCTGGCGCCATACACGACCTCGCAGATCCTCTCGAAGTCCGTCTCGAAGGGCACTGGCCGTGCCTCGTATCGCGGACTGGTCCGCATCAATCCGGGCGCGCACCACACGAAGTCGAGCGTTCGCTGCGATGCACTGCTGCTCGACGAGAACGCCCGCACCGATACCTACCCGACCATTCGCGTCGAAGAGAACCAGACCGAGATCGGCCACGAGGCAACCGTCTCCCAGGTCGGCCAGGACCAGCTCTTCTACCTGATGAGCCGTGGCCTCGACGAGTCCGAAGCCTACTCCTTGATCGTCAATGGTTTCATTGAGCCGATCACCAAGGAGCTGCCGATGGAGTACGCGGTCGAGCTGAACCGCCTGATCCAGTTGGAAATGTCGGGGAGCGTGGGCTAGATCAATAGGTTAATAAACCAATGGGGATCACCAGACCGGTGATCCCCGTTTTTTATCGGTTATTTATAAACAGATCATATCTGCATTTAGCTGTCGGTGTTACCGCCCCTATCCAGCACCCCCTCCATTGTTCGCCGCTGACTGCCCGTCTGTACTCAATGTGTTAGCAACCAGTGGAGGGGCGCTACTGGGAGGAGCTCCAGGCTCGACTATCACTTTTGTTGTAGGCACGGTCGGACCCGCGCTACTCGGACTCGGCTGCGGCGGGGGACCGGAGGCGCGGAACGAGATGAACTTGTTCAGCACATCGAACCAGAAGGGCGAGCCCAGGGAGATGGCGAACGTGGTTGCCAGCAGGCCGACGATCTTCAAGATCCAGCCCCAGAAATCGACGGGAAGAGCGGCAGCGGACCAGCCGATTTCCGGCTGAAACATCTTGACGCTATTGACCAACGCGGGTAGACTGGCGTTAACCGAATTGGTGGCAGAGCCCTGAGCGGCTGAGACGATCGTGGAGCGGATGACGGCATCGTTTGAGAGGCTGGTGATGAGAGAAAGGGTGTCGATATTCAAGCCTACGACGATGACGAGCCCCAGAATGAAGATGATCAGTTGCACGCGCCGCTTGTACCAGCCAGAAACGCGGTCCATGGTGTCATTGAACCATTTTTCTATGGCTGCGACCTCTTTGGCGGTATCGCCATTGGCTTTCTCGATGATCGACTCGAGCACTGCTGGTACTTTGCCCGCCGCTTTGTTAGCTTTGTACTCCTTGACGAGATCTGTGCTCATCACGGCGACGGCGAAGAGGTCCGCCGGGATATAGGAGGGATTACGAGGTTTGTTAGAAGCCGCATTTTCGGAAAGCCCTTTGATCAGCGGGCTATTGTACACCTGCTGCACGAGCGTATCAGTGGTCTTTAGCTGCGCATCATTTGTTGATAGAGATACCAGCATATTTTTTATGCCATTCTCAAGCATTTTTGCGCGCAGTGACAATACGCGTGTAACGACCTGCTCGTTAATGGTTGTGCAGAGCAGGCTTAGAAGCAGGTAGATAAAGACGATGCTCGTAGCTACCTCAAGCACGTTAGAACCAAACATATGCACCTCGGCTACATAACTAAAATGGTGAATGAATACCCTATGGTAAAACAGTCGAAACGCGAGACGATACAATATATACGTTCTTTCCCGCCGTTTTACCACATGAGTTTTTAGAGGCTAAACGTGTTTGACACTGAAAAGATCGTCGGATACGCTCAAGCAGAATGTTACAACCGTTCGATGATGGTTGCGTTAGCCATGCCGCCGCCCTCGCACATCGTCTGCAGGCCGTAGCGTCCGCCCCTGCGCACGAGTTCGTGCACCAGAACGGTCGCGAGACGCGCGCCGGAGGCTCCCAGGGGATGTCCGACAGCGATGGCACCGCCGTTCACGTTGACCTTTTGCATATCGGCCCGCGTCTCATGCTGCCAGGCGAGCACGACGCTGGCGAAGGCTTCGTTGATCTCGACGAGATCGATCTGATCCAGGGTGAGACCGGATTTCGCCAGGATCTTCCGCGTGGCCGGAATCGGGGCCGTCAGCATAAAGATGGGATCGTCTCCGGCCACGGCGAAGGAGACGAAGCGCGCCAGGGGCCTGTAGCCCAGGCGCTCGGCGGTGGAGCGTTCCATGATCAGGAGCGCGGCTGCGCCGTCGCTAATCTGCGAGGAGTTGCCTGCCGTGATGGTGCCGTCGGGCTTGAAGGAAGGCTTCAGGCCCGCCAGCTTCTCCAGGCTGGTATCAGCGCGGATACCCTCGTCGCGCGCGAACGTGCTGGTCGTACCGTCCTCGTTTTTGACTTGAAAGGGGACGATCTGCGAGGCGAAATAGCCTGCTTCGGTCGCGTGTGCAGCACGACGATGGCTTTCGAGCGAGAGGGCGTCGAGGTCGCCGCGACTAAGCTCCCAGCGCGTCGCGATTAGTTCAGCACTGATGCCCTGGTGGACCAGTTTGTGATCGTAGCGCTCGAGCATGAGCGGGCCGAAGGGTGCGCCTGGACCCTGCGTGTTGGAGCCCATAGGGATGCGCGACATGGATTCGACGCCCGCCGCGATGGCGATATCGTACGCGCCGCTCATGACACCCTGGGCCGCGAAATGGATTGCCTGCTGGCTCGATCCGCACTGGCGATCGATGGTCGTGCCGGGGACAGACTCGGGGAAACCCGCGGCGAGAACGGCGTTGCGGCCAACGTTGAGACTCTGCTCGCCAACCTGGCTCACACAACCTACGATAACATCATCAACCAAGGAGGCATCCAGCCCGGTCTTTTTGACGAGGGTCGAGAGCACCTGGGCCAGTAGATCCACGGGATGCCAGTCCTTCAGTTTGCCGTTGCGGCGTCCGATGGGTGTACGCAATGCTTCAACAATGACAGCTTCGCGCAGTTGTGTCGCCATGAAAAAAAACCTCCTGGGGAATGCCTGTCGCACCGTTACGACAGAGGAACCTGTTAGCTTCTAGTAAGTCACATTGTGTTCCCACGTGTCTACACGCGCTAACCTATCTCTCTATACCTCTATCTTGCTGAGGAAGGTGTGCGCCTGCCCACACCCCAAAAAGTGAAATAGTTCATAGGTCCTACATACCTCCGCATTTATAATTAGTGACAGGAATAGTTCGTTACAGGAATAAGATAGGAATATATTCCTATCTTCTTTTCCGCAGTATGCTCATCTGTAACATATATGCGATGGGTGTAAAAAATTCAGGGGGAGAATATGTTTTCTTTAATCCGCCTGGCTATTCTTCTGATTCCCCGCCGTTGGGGGCTTATCGTGGTTGGCGCGGTGCTGGCGATAGCAGGACTTATCGTGGGGATAACTTCTCACCAGGTAACGTATCAAACGGTCAATAAGGGGACGATCATCCATTATCTGTATGGACAAAGTGATAGCGGTGGGAACGATAATAGTGATGCGTATATCGAGCTACAGGATGGCTCGCTCTACTTCCTGAACGAGTCCGACTTCTCGCCGGCACTCAATTCGGATACTATACAGAGCCAGGTAGTCTCTATGGTATATGATCCTACGAATACCAAAAGCATCGACATATCCTCATCGAATACGAGCACACACCTCTCGGGGACAGGCGACCAGGTTGTGCAGTTGACTTCGTTCT
>DAOTTD010000062.1:0-7738 GCA_034438015.1 Ktedonobacteraceae bacterium
TTGCTGTTTGGCAGCTTGAACGCAATCAGGCTCAGGCAGGCATCGACTGGCGTTTTACGGCGGCCGATGCCCGCATCAAGCTCAAGCATCTCTATCCAACTGTCAAATGAAGGCGGTCAGTCCACTACACCAGTGGGACCGGGGAGGCGACGATCCATTCTCCCCATGATGCAAAAAGGTCGGATGTGATCATTGTGATCGGCGCTCAACTGCGCCGATCACATCCTTCGTACCGGCTCAACCCCCTCTACAGGCCATCTCAGCCTCCTTTGTGATCGTTGTGATCGTTGTGATTGGTTGATGAAGCGGTACCAGATGACCTCCTCACTTCGTACAATCCTCTGAGACACATCTGCATCTATCCCTTCACTGCGCCAGCCGTTAGACCGGACACAATGCGTTTCTGCAGGAACAGAACCACGATCACCAGAGGAATGGTCACGATCACCGCAGCGGCGGCGATTTCGCCCCAGGGGATCGTATGTTCTCCGGCGAAGCGTGACACGCCGACGGTGACAGGCTGTGCATTTGAATCGGTCGTCAGGGTCAAACCAAAGAGGAAGTCGTTCCAGACACCGATGAAGGAGAGAATCGCCGCAGCGAAGACTCCAGGAGCAGTGATTGGCACAATCACTTCCCACAGGGCACGCAGCCGCGACGCGCCATCCACCAGCGCCGCCTCTTCCAGGTCCGGCGGCAAGTCGCGGAAGAAAGACACCATGAACCAGACGGTGATCGGCAAGCTCAGCACGAGGTCGGGGATAATCAAGGCCGCATAGGTGTTGTAGATTGGAAGCGCACTGGTGTAGAGCACGTAGAGCGGTCCGACAATCGCGATCAACGGGATCATCTGCACCGACAGCGCGATCCCCAGCACAACGCCCTTGCCGTGGAACTTCAGGCGGGCAACGGCATAGGCGCACAGGATGCCAACAATAAGCGCCAGGATCGTCGTGACGGTGGCAATGATCGCACTGTTGAGTAGATCACGGGTAAAGGTGGATGTGCTCAGATCGTTGGCGTAGTTCTCGAAGCTAAACGAGTGGGGAAAGAGGGTAGGCGGAGAGACGTTGAGCTCGATCCCACTTTTCACCGAAGTCACTACGGTCCAATAGAGAGGAGCCAATGCAATGAACACCACCAGCACGACTGCGGTGTAGCGGGCGACCTTGCGCCATTCTAAGCCCTTTCCAGGTTCAGCGGTGCTCGCTCCGGCCTTCGCGCCGGTATAAGCCTGCTCCTTAACTGCCATAATAGTTCTCCTTTCCAGGATGAATATATCGACGCCCTCTCGTTGACTATCGTCGCGTGACACGCATCAACAAGACAAAGAGCAGACTGATAACCAGTCCGAGCACAGCAAGGAATACGGAAGCCGTCACTCCCGAAGCAAAGTCGAAGGTGGTACGGGTAAACATATAGTTATACGAGAACGACGCCATACTTTGCACCTGGTTGCCCCCCAGAATGTAGAGTAGATCGAAGACGCCCAGGGCAGCGAGCGTGCGGAAGAGGAGCGCGATGACTAACGGTCCAGTAAGCATGGGCAAGGTAATCGTCCAGAACTGCTGGAAGCGTGTGCTCCCGTCGACGCTGGCGGCCTCATACAATTCAGTGGGGATGACCTGGAGACCGGCCAGGATCAAGAGAGCCATAAACGGCGTTGTTTTCCAGACGTCGGTGATGACGGAGGCGGCAATGATCCCACCATTGGTCTGCAACAAGGTCGCACCGGGTGCCAGGAAGTGCATCCGCTGGAGGATGTAGCTGACGATGCCTGTGCGGTCATTGTACATCAGGTACCAGATCTGGGCCGAGATCACGGTGGGGAAGGCCCACGGAACCAGAATGGAGGCCCGGACCAGGCCACGGCCCGGATAGGTGCCATTGATGAGCAGAGCCACTCCCAGACCAAAGATGGTCTCCAGGGCCACACTGATGACCGTGAAGACGGCCGTGATGCCAATGGAACCACGAAACTCGCTATTGGTAAATAGCCGGCCATAGTTAGCTAACCCGACAAACTGCGCGCTGGGGCTAAGAGGGTTATCGAGCAAGCTGAGCCAGATGGAATTAATAATTGGGTACCCCGCTACCGCCAGAACCATGATGACGGTTGGGAGAACCAGCAAGTACGGGCTGTAGCCATTGCCCAGGTCCAGGCGGTCCCGCAGAGTCAACCTCCTGGTAGAAACTTGTACAGCTTGTGTTGCCATGCGTGCTCATTCCTTTATATCTTTAGCTACCCATATCGAGAGCGCCTTCGCGCCAATCCGCAACGGACAATGACGTGCAAGACGACCCTCCGTGGGTACAGATACCTACATAGACAGCTTTTCTACGAAGGTCATGTCCGAGAGGTGAGGTCTCTGTCGAGATCCTCGCCTCTCGGAATGCACTACATCGTCCTATCTATTTACGATGGCCAGTAGGTCCGACTGTAATCCACTCAAAGCGGCGGCAGGAGTGGACTGCTTGACCAGAGCGCTGTGGACCCGCTGCTGAATGGCATTCGTGATATCCGGATAGAAAGGCGAGACCGGGCGCGGCAGCGCATTCTGAAACACCGGTCCCATTTTGCCGAAGAACGGGTTCTTGGCCAGCACATCTTTGTCCGTGTAGATGCTCTTGAGTGTTGCGAACAGCGACAACTCTATAGCGATGGTTTTCTGCGAGGGAGGGCTGAGCTGGAACTGGACAAACTTCCAGGACGCGTCGGGTTGCTTAGAGAAGGCATTGATACCATATTGCCAGCCGCCCAGGTTGGAGTGGCCCACGGTGTTACTGCCTCCGTAGAGCATGGGATGGATGTCAAACTTGCCAGCGATCTTAGAAGTCTTCGGATCGTTGCCTAGCGAATAGGCATACGGCCAGTTGCGCATGAAGGCGGCGTCCCCGTCTTGCCAGGAGGAGCGTGCATCCTCTTCTTTATAGGTGGTCACCGCTGCCGGGGAGATAGTGCCAACCCAACTGACCATCTGCGTCAAGGCCTGCATGCCCGCGGCGTTGTTGACAGCGATCTTCTTGGGATCGGTGGGATCCAGCACGGAACCGCCGTAACCATTGAGAACCTCACAAAAGTCACAGACGAGTCCTTCGTACTGGGCTCCCTGCCACAAGTAGCCAAACTTCACTTTGGACGGTGCTGCTGCCTTGGCCATACTCGTCAGCTCATCCCAGGTATTGGGAGGAGTTTTGATGAGATCAGTCCGGTAGTAGATCAATCCAGCGTCGGTTCTGGTCGGTGCGGCCCACAATTTCCCATTGTAGGTACAACCAGCCAGTGGTCCTGGTAGATAATTTGCCCGATCGCTGGCTGGCCATTTATCATCCAGAGGAACCGTCCAACCATTAGCTCCGAACTCGGGAGGCCAGATGATGTCCATCGGCATCACATCGATGGAGCTGCCACGGGCACGCAGCATGGTCGTGAGGATCGTCAGGAGCTGACCGGTATCATTGGGGGCATTGTTGTTGTAGTTGACGTGGACCCCGTTGTTCTGCGCATTAAACGTCTTCACGAGTCCTGCGTAAACACCGTTGGTATCTTTCTCATAATAGTTCACGTTGACGGTTTGTCCATTCCCGCCAGTGCTGTTGCTCGTCCCGCCGCAGGCTTCCAGGAGGGAGACGGCGGCTGTGCTGCTCAAGCCGACGGCCATGGCGCGCTCGAGGAATGTTCGGCGCTTCATGCGCCCGGCACGAATCTTCGTAATGATTTCGTCAATAACCTCGCCCTGTTCAAGGATCATATCAAGTTCTCCTTTGGACTTACTCTCAACTGACGTAGGTTGATAACATTACCATGTTACCATGTTTTGCACAGAAATTTCCATATCTGAGGGCTATGAAGTTGGCCACAGGAATATCATAACTTCCTTAGATATGATGGGGCTCGACCAATGCACAATTCCGATCGTACGATTGTATAACGGCTTGCAACCATACGTGAGTTTCAGATGAGGCATTCTCCTTTCCGCACAAGAGGAGGCGGGTTTGCAAACACCTTCTTGACGCCAGAACTCTGTTTCTACAGGGGCAAGATTCCCCCCTAGAGGAATTCATTAATTGTTGAGTCGTTCATCAAGTGCTGACTTGTGCTAGTGTACTGAAGGCGCCACCTGCAAGTCGACGCAGACGAGCGCGCCAGGGACAGCCTTTAGTTTCAGTATAATAAAGACTACGTTACAAGCGTCCGTGATCTCTCATTTGTTTGCATTTGTTGATGTGGGAATGCGGGAAAGCTTTTCTGGAAGCGTTTCCAATAATCAATTAACAATAACATAATTTTTTTCGGTTGTAAAGGTTTAATGCAGCACTCACGATCAATCCAGGTGAGGACGGGCCGTTGTGCGACGCTCTACAAGTATCGTATCCAGGCGAATGAGTTCGGATGATAGTTCTGGTTGTTCTATGCGCTCAATGAGCTTCTCCACACCGATTGCGCCCATCTCCTGGATAGGCTGCTGCATGGTGCTAAAATCGAGCAACTCCGAGAGCTCGATACCATCGAAACCAATAAGAGAAAGCTCCTTCGGTATCTTTATCCCCAACTCCCGCGCCGCCTCCAACACACCGACCGCTTGAATATCCGATGCAGCGAAGATGGCAGTGGGACGAGGCGTACGCGTGAGGAGTTCTAGCGCAGCGGCTCTGCCGGCATGACGGTTCCACTCGCTGGTAATCATAAGATCGGGCTCGAAGAGAAGATCAGCCTCACCCAGCGCGCGATGAAAACCGATCAGGCGATCATTCGCCTGATTGAACTTGAAGTTGCCCTCGTTAATGATGCCATTGATAAAGCCAATGCGGCGGTGCCCGTGCTCGATCAGGCAGTTGACGGCCTGATAGGCGCCCTCCACATTATTGACAACCAGGGAGGTAAGCAGAGGGTTGTAAGCATCGACCAGCACCACCGGCATATTCACCTGTTGGAAACGGAGCGCGGTCGCAATCGCTGGAGGCAGCGAGATGATGAGAAGGCCATCTACCCTCCGACGCATGGGAAGCTCTGAAAAATAGGTATCGCGCTGAGCGTTGGTCTCGACATTATAAAGAACCAGCTCGCGTCCCGCCCGATAAATAGCTGCCTCGACGCTGCGCAAAACTTCGATGGTGAAGGGACGGGTAAAAAACGGCACCATCACGCCGATCGAGTTGGTGCGACGCAATATCATGCTGCGAGCAATGGGGTTGGGCTGATAGTCCAGTTGGGAGACCGCTGAGAGCACTTTCTCGCGTGTAGAAGCCTTCACGTTGGGATTATTGTTGAGCACGCGGGAGACCGTACCAATTCCCACGCCCGCAATTTTTGCTACATCGTGGATTGTATGCTCCATAAAGTAAATGAACCCTCCCATGCTTTCCAACGCGCATAGAACGGGCCGGTCGTCGAATCGTACTACCGTGAGCCACACACAATGCCAAAATCCTGGAAACGGTTCCATTACTTATAATTCTAGCCTTGCATTGAGGATAGCATACTTCAGTTCGCATGTAAAGGGTGAGGCTGGCTTTGAGATCAAAGCCGATTAAAACGTTTCCAGCATGTAGTGCTCTGTCAACTATCAATGAACCCTCAGCATCGGGGTAGGGACCACGTTTATGGCGTCCGTGATTTATCATGTTCCTCCCCATGTGATGACGAGAAAAACGTGCACAGCGCGTAGGAAATGATAAATCGGGCGCACTGAAGCTGGTCCCTACCCCGATTGCCTGGTTGGGAGGGTGGGTTCAAATGACGTTTGACAGAGCTGTAGGGGCGCGGTTCACCAGCCCGTGGCGCTTCACAGGCCGACACACGGGCTGGTGAACCGCGCCCCTACAGCGGTCGTCTGGTCAGATCCTTTCGTGCAAACAAATTCACTTGACCTCTTAGGGGCTCGCGTGTATACTTCCCTTCGGAGGCGGTGGTAAAAGCCTGTGTTCTTTTACGACCCGCTTGAGGGCACTGAAAATGGAGCCAGCGCAAAGACCTCTTACCGAAGAAGGTTCACAGTCAAATGGCGAATTACGGAGCATCTTTTCCCCCTCCGTTTCACTGACGTCGGGTTGGGGCGAGCGCTTGCTACCTTATCTAGTTGCGGCGATGGAGACGTGCTGGGCGGATGCTATTCTGATCATGCTGGTGAGCGTGAAGCTCTTCCGCGCTCCGCTGCTGCCGCTGTGGGCGCCTTTTGTGCTGATCGCAGGTTCTTTCTGGTTGATAACGCGCCTGGAGCGACGAGAGTCCGCGCGAGAGCAGGAGGGAAAGGATGGAAAGAGCGGACGCAAGGTGCTCTCGGGTTCATCGCTATTTATCCTTTCTGTAGGACTTCTCGTGCTCTTCATCGTCTGGGCGCGCCTTTACACAGCATGGCTGTTCTTCGATCCGCGCTGGCTGTTGGCGCTGTTCAATGACATCTTCGCGCTCTCTTCCAATGCTTACTATATGTTTGTAGCGGTGGCGCTCTCGGTCTATTTCTGCTGGCGTGGTATCCGCCTGGCGCGTCGTGCGGTAGAGCCGGGCAGTGTTTTCTGGACGCTGCGCCTGGGAATGGGCGTGATAATCATCGTCATCATCGCGCACAACACGAGTGGAGCAGGCTTCTTGAACGAGCTTATCCTGCTCTGTCTTGTGCCAGTCTTCCTTTTCTGTTCGCTAACGGCGCACGCGCTGGCGAAGGCCGTTTTTGTGCGCCGTTACCACCCGATCGGCTTGCAGGGCAGCGTCAGCGCGCAGGAACGCGCACTCCTCTCGACCCTGAGCGTGATAGGCCTGGTCATCTTCCTCCTGGCTATCGGTATAGGAACTTTTACCAGTCCGTCCTTTTTGATAGACATGCAGCAGACGCTGGCGCCTGTGGGAAGGGCCTACGACTGGCTTGTCAGCATTATCGCGTATGGCATTACCTTTTTATTCTATCCCATTATCTGGCTGCTCTCCCTGCTACATTTCCAGCCGGCGGTAGTGCAGATACGCAGCCTGCAAAGCCTACTGAGCAGGAGGATCGTCGGGCCTCAAAACGCCGATCCAATGATCGTTTTCGTGGTGCCGGTGCTAAAGATCTTGCTGCCACTGCTCTTCGTGATTCTGATGACCTGGCTGATGGTCTGGTTACTACGAAGATGGCAGATCCGGCTACTGCGCAGAGAGCTGCAGGATGTGCACGAAAGCGTATGGTCGTGGGAGCTCTTCCTGGGCCAGGTCAGGGCGTTCTTCTCGGCGATCTGGCACCGTTTCTTCCCACAGCACATCCGCGAGCAAGTGCAGATAGAAGAAGAAATCAGCGGGGAGCCCACGGCGCGTACCATTCGCGAGCTCTACCGCGCCCTGCTACACTGGGCTGCCAGTCACGGATATGCACGTAAAAAAGAGGAAACGCCCTACGAATTCAGAGCACGCCTGGGCAGGCAACTCCCACAGTGTGAACCGGAGATTGGCAAACTCACGGAAGCCTATACAGCCCTCCGTTACGGCGGCGCACAGCCGGATGAAACAGAGACGGCGCATGCACAGGCAGATTGGGCGGCCCTGCAACGCAAGTCTGTTACTTCATAAGACGTAGAGAATAATTGGTGGGAGACAAAAAAGATACTTATAAAGAGGGGTAGAATGCCAGATGGATAGCACTACCCTTTTTAAGTATCTCATTGTATGAAAAACTTAAAATGCACCGTCTTTTGTGCTTTTTTGCTGGCGACATATATCTATATAGGATACCCACTTCAAAAGCAGATGTGCGTTTTCATCAAGATT
>DAOTTD010000063.1:0-5403 GCA_034438015.1 Ktedonobacteraceae bacterium
TTAGCACCGCTTCGATCTCACCCAGTTCGATGCGATAGCCACGGATCTTGACCTGGTGGTCCAGGCGTCCTAAAAAGTCTACCAACCCGTCTGCCCGGTAACGGACCAGGTCGCCTGTCTTATACAGACGTGCGCCCGCTTCAGTGCTGAAAGGATTCGCAACGAACTTTTCATTGGTCAGCTCAGGACGATTGAGGTAGCCACGAGCCAGACCATCGCCGCCGATATAGAGTTGACCGGGTACGCCTATCGGCACCGGCTGCATAGAGCTATCCAGCACATAGAACTGGGTATTGATCAAAGGGCGTCCTATGGGAATGACAACCTCGGAACTGATATCGGCAGGTACCTCGTAGACGGCGGCACCGACTGTCGCTTCGGTCGGTCCATATTCGTTGATGAACAGGGTGCCGGGAGTGTGGGAACGCCAGGTAGTGACGCTCTCGCTCAGCAGGTCCTCGCCGCCGGTGACCACGGTGTGTACGCGTTCCGCAATTTTCTCCGCTGATAACCACTGGTTCAGCAGCTTTAGATGAGAAGGCGTAAGTTTCAGCATGCTGTAGTATTTGCCCGTGCGCAACGCGTTCGCCAACGCCTCGACGCTCTGGTCTTCGGGAAGCAGCACCAGTTTCTGCCCCACCAGCAAGGTAGGATGCAGGCCGGTGACCACCAGATCGAATCCAATGGATGAGTGAATAAGGGCGCCTTCACCCTGTTCCATCTCGCACTCACGCACGCACCAGATCAGGTAGTTGACGAGTGCCTGGTGCGAGACCATCACCCCTTTGGGCTTCCCGGTCGACCCGGACGTATAGATTACGTACACCAGGTGCTCTGGTTGTGTCTTGTTTGTCGGATTGTCGGTGCTCTCCTGGGCGATTGTATCCCAATCCGTATCCAGGCAGAGCACCTGGGCGGAGAGGGCTGGCAGCGTCTCTGCTAGCTTGCGTTGCGTCAGTAAGACCGGCGACTGCGCGTCTTGCAGCACAAAAGCCACGCGTTCCTGCGGCGACAGCTTCGCATCGAAGGGGACATATGCTCCACCCGCTTTGAGGACGCCCAGTATCCCCACGATCATCGCCACTGACCGTTCCGTGCAGAGGCCGACGATCACATCTGGTCCCACGCCGCGCTTGCGCAGGTAGTGCGCGAGCTGATTGGCGCGCTCATTCAACTCCCGGTAGGTCAATTGCTCCTTTTCAAACTCGACGGCGATGGCAGCGGGCGTGCGCTCAACCTGGGCCTCGAAGAGCTGGTGGTAGCACTGGTCCCTGGGATAGTCAACCTGGGTAGCGTTCCATTCTACCAGCAGCATATGTCGCTCTTCTTCCGTCAACAACGGGAGTTCCGCGATGTGGTGCGAAGGGGCGGCGATGATCCCTTCCAGCAGTACCTGCCAGTGACGCATCATGCGGACGATGGTCGCATCGTCAAACAGGTCGGTATTATAGATGAAACGACCAATCAGCCCTTCAGAGCGCTCATCAAGTTCGAGAGAGAGATCGAACTTGGACGTGGACGTTTGTATGTCCATCTGAGAGCATGTCCAGCCTGGCGGCAGGGCGGCAAGAGAGGGTTGGTATGCGATCATCACCTGCATAAGCGGATGGTAGCTCAGGGAGCGCTCAGGGCGCAGCTCCTTCACGACGTGTTCGAATGGGACATCTTCGTGACGACGAGCCGATAGTATTACCTGGCGGGCACGACCGAGCAGCTCCCGAAATGTCGGGTCCCCTTCCATATTTGTGCGCAGCACCAGGGTGTTCAGGAAGTACCCAACCAGTCCCTGGACTTCAGGCCGCTTGCGATTAGAAGAGACGGTCCCGATGACGAGATCGTTCTGGCCCGTGTAGCGGTAGAGCAGCGTCTGAAACGCAGCGGTCAGCATGGTGTAGAGCGTTACTCCTTCCTGGCGACTGAGCGCTTTTAGACCATCGGTGAGGCGCTGAGAGAGCGCGAAGGTCTGCATTGATCCACGGTACGTCTGCATCAGTGGCCGTGGCCGATCGGTAGGCAATTCCAGAAGCTGAGGCGCACCGGCCAGTTGCTGTTTCCAATACGCCAGGTCGTCTGCAAATGCTCCTTTTTGTTGTGACTCGTGTTGCCAGCTAGCGAAATCAGCATATTGGATGGGGAGAGGAGAGAGCGGAGATGGCTGCCCATTTGTATATGCTTCATAGAGTGTATGCAATTCGGATAGGAAAATCTGGTAAACGGCAACGGCATCGAAAATGATATGGTGCATTGACATATACAGGCGATGATCAGCTTCATTCAGATGAACGAGAAGAGCGCGCACCAGAGGGCCACGGGCAAGGTCGAAAGGCGGTAGCGCGTTCTCTGTAGCCATTCGCAGAGCCTCGCCTTCTCGTTCTGTCTCAGGCAAACTGCTCAGATCTATTACCCGCAAATTCAACGGCATAGCAGGCTGAACGATCTGGACCGGTCGTTCATCGATCACCGGAAAGATGGTACGCCAGGCTTCGTGACGATTGATAAACTCATTTAAGCTTTTTTCGAGTGCAGATACATCGAGATGACCTCTCATGCGTAAGGTCACGCTCTCATTATACATAGGTGTCTCGGGCATCAGTCGAGCCAGGAGCCAGAGCTGCTCTTGCCCAAAGGACAGAGGAGCTGGATCAGTTGAGGATCGTCTGGGAATAGCGCTGGTAGTAGAAGCTAGCTGCGGAAGATCTCCGCGTAAGTATCTATCAAGCAAAGCTCGCCTTGCTCCGGAGAGATCATTCATTTTTTGCATTATAGTGTCTTCCCCCTTAGTTGCAAAGTCACATAGTGAAATCAAGAAACTGCATGTAGAACTATATCAATCGATGCATTGCATCATCTCGTTGAACAGGCAAACTGTAGATCGGTCACCTCAACATCTATAACTACCCCTGTCTATCAAAAGTAAGCTGCCTGTTTTTACATATCTTTTGAGCCTTTGGGAACATTATGTGTAGTTACATTATCTCTACGATATTTGCACCTTGTTGCATCTTTATTATAAAGTACACAATGAATATGTTATCTGTCAACCCATCAATTATCTGAATCGAAAATCGATGGATTTCTAGTAGTAACGGCTATAGGTGCCTATTCGTCATATTGATATATGACGAACAAGGTTGTTGTTTGTAACGGCTCAACCATCTTTGATATGCATATTATAGCCTGATTACTACTAAAATTACTATGAGAATCTGATGAAAAATCCGTAACTCTTCAGGTCCTCCTTCAAGGCTTAGCGTTCCAGCTTCTTCTGCCGTTCCATCTCGCGCAGTGCAACGCGCCTGATCTTGCCCGAGATCGTCTTGGGCAGGCTGTCGACGAACTCGATCTCGCGCGGGTACTTGTAGGGAGCGGTCTGCTCCTTGACGAATTCCTGGATCTCGCGTGCCAGTTCGGGCGAGGCCGTGTAGCCGGGGGCGAGAATGACGTAAGCCTTGACGACCTCGCCACGTGTCTCATCGGGACTGGCGATGACTGCTGACTCGACGATGGCGGGATGCTCTTTGAGTGCGCTCTCGACCTCGAATGGACCGATGCGATAGCCCGCGCTGATAATCACGTCGTCGGCGCGGCCCACGAACCAGAAGTAGCCATCCTCGTCCTTGTAGGCGCGATCGCCCGTGACGTACCAGTCACCACGAACGCAGGCGCGCGTCGCATCCGGGTTGCGCCAGTATTCCTTGAACATCCACCTGGGGCGTTCAGGAGCGATGCGTACGGCGATATCGCCCTCTTTGTTGGGAGGCAGTTCGTTGCCCTCGTGGTCGATGATGCTGACCTCGAAGCCAGGCGAGGGCTTGCCCATCGAGCCTGGTTTCACCTTGAGCGGTGGAAAGTTAGCACATAGCAGGACGGTCTCGGTCTGCCCATAGCCATCTCTTATAGTCATGCCTGTGGATTGCTCCCATATCTTGATGACTTCAGGATTCAGTGGTTCGCCGGCCCCGACGCAGTGTCGCAGCGCCTTCGGAGGGTGCGCCTTCAGATAGGCAATGGGCTCGTCGAGGACCATCATGCGATAGGCTGTCGGGGGACCGCACAGGGTGGAGATGGGGTATCTATTGAGCATCTCCAATGTCTCGATGGCGCTGAATTTGCCGCGTGCATCCTGCATGAACATGGCAGCGCCCATGATCCAGGGACCGAACAGGTTCGACCACGCCGCCTTGGCCCAACCGAATTGCTCCAATTCATACTCCAACGCAGAAAGCTCTCCGCGATCTCATAAACGATCTGAAAGAATGGCTACAGGCCGCATAGTGTGACACTGCCTGCGCCAGAAAGTATTGTACACCTTCCCGGCAGTCTCAGGCAAGATAGCGCATTTTTTGAGCAGGCATGAAAGAAGTGAAGGCAATGAAAGAGGGTATTTTAGTAGCGTCCTCGAATTCGGGGCGCTATGCGGTTGACGATCCCGAACACGGCCAGGATTTAACGGGCGGCCAGGTTTTAGAAATCTTCCTGGGCGGAGTTTGGATCTCCGGCAGCATCGAACACGGAGGCAAGCTATACGCGACCCAGGCATGAAACCGCAGCGCCGTTACTATTTTATCGCCCTGGGCGGTGATGCCAGGAATAGCGCACCATTTCCTAGTGCGATAGTAGTGTTTGCAGCCGGGATATAATCTTCAAATCAGCAGCGCCGGGACTCCTCAAAAACGTGGTATGATAGAGGCAGCCATCATTTACGCACACTGATGTGCCGTGCTCAGTTCTGATACCGGAAGGAGTATAGCTTATGGTTGCCTCTCAGCCTCCTAATATGACTGACTACGAAGCCGAGCGCCGCGAGTTTAAGCTTGACGTGCCCGAATATTTCAACTTCGCGACCGATGTGATTGGCAAATGGGCCAGCGATCCCCATAAGCCCGCTATGTTGTGGGTCGGGCAGCACGGTGAAGAGCGCGGGCTTACCTTCGCCCACTTTGCGGAGTATTCCAGCCGCGCTGCCAATGCTTTCTCTGCGTTAGCCTTTGCCAAGGGCGATCCTGTCCTGGTGATGCTGCCGCGCATTCCTGAGTGGTGGGAGACGATCCTGGGGTTAATGCGGCTGGGTGCCATTCCCATCCCCTGTACCACGCTTCTTACGCCCAATGATATTCAATTTCGCTGCAAAGTATCGGAAGCGCGGGCGTTTATTACCGATCAGGAAGGCGCTCACAAATTCGATCAGGTACGCGGCCAGTGCCCAACGATTACCCAGGCCATCCTGATTGCAGAGAGCGGCTCCGACACAGCCGGTCGTGAAAACTGGACAGAGTATCCTGGTTGACTGACAAATTTAATCTCCATTAGAAAAGAATAAGAGCGATCGAAAAAGGAATAAGCGTGCTCGACCGAGTGTATGGATTCATGGAGGTACCCTCGATGAACGAAGCTCAACAGATG
>DAOTTD010000064.1:0-11988 GCA_034438015.1 Ktedonobacteraceae bacterium
CCGGGCGACCGCCCATGATGGTCGTCTCCTGGTTGTAGCAGCCATGTGCGTAGGTGCCCGGATAGTGGACATCGTCCACGTCAGCCCACTCGGCGCTGCCACGCGTGCAGAAATAGCCGTTGCCGGTTGAGGTCAGCACCTCCCGCAGCCTCTCCTGCTCGGGTTCGAAGGAGCCGTAGGCAAGCGTCCAATCCAAAGGATTGGGCTCGGCTCCCCTGCCAGGCGGCGTTGGCTTCCCCTCCACGGAGCCCAGAGCGGCGAGTCTGGTGAGGAACTCCTCCACCTCTCCAATCGTGTTCAGCACGTAATCTGCGGCGGTAGTGTGGCCGGCGTTCTCAGGGTCGGCGGCGCTCCCCACGAAGATGCCGATGCCGAGCCCCGCCAGGGCTCGGAAGGCGTCCTCGTCGGTGATGTCGTCACCCAGATAGACGGGGAGCACGTCGTCTCGGTCCAGGCCCAGCGCCTTGAGCAGGTAGAGCACCGCCTTGCCCTTGTCCCAGTCCAGCCTGGGCTGGATCTCAAAGACCATCTTGCCCGGCATGACCTTGAGCTCCTCCGGGTGCTCGCTGAGGACGGCGTCAACGATCTCCTTGACGCGGGGTCGCTGTTCTTGCGCTACCAGGCGGAAATGAGTGGCCACCGAACGCTTCTTGGGCTCGACCAGGGCTCCCGGGAGGTCGGCCAGCTGGGCGCGAAGCTTTGCCTCCACCTCTCGCAGCAGGCCCTCGAATGACGCGCCCTCCTCACGCTGTATGAACCCTCCGGTCGGGCTCCAGATGTCGAAACCGTGGTCGCCAGCCACGATCAGGTTGTCAAGGCCCATGAGTTCCTGCACGACCTTGCGGTCGCGGCCGCTGACCACGCCCACGGGAACTCGTTCGGCCAGCCTGCGCACCGCCTCACGCATGCTGTCCGAGATCACCGCGTCCTCCGGCCGGTCGCGGATCGGGGTCAGGGTTCCATCGTAGTCCAGGAACACGGCCGGCCGCTTGCCGGAGAAGCGCCGAGCCAGCGCCTCGCCCTCGCTAAGCGCGTTCGGTAGATCGCCAATCTGCCTCGCCATAGTTGCGTACCTGCCTTTCTGAAGTCGCCTCCGCCGGATGCCCTGGCCGCCTGCCCTTAGCGAATGGTCGCCCGGTCCAGCCGGGCCTCGCTCAGAGCGTTCACCGCCACGTCGTCGAGGGAGGTCGCCACAAGGTCGGCGCCAGCCTCGTTCAGCCTCGCCACTCCCAACACGACCATCTCGCCCGTCTGCACCCTGGAGGAGGCGTCCTCGACCACGAACAGTGCTCTGGCGGGAAGCCAGGCTCCTGCGGTGCCGTCAAAAAGATCAGGGGGTGGGGCTTGCCGTGCTCGAAGTCACAGCCAGAGATGTCCGCGTCGAACAGGTTCAGCATGGTCATTCCCTCGTGAATGAAGTCGTACGGTAAACCCCGCTCAGCCGCGAAGACATCGAGCGGGATGCGCTTCAGGAATTCGCTGGCGTTTTTCGACGAGGAGGCTGCCGCCAGCGCGAATCGGAGAGCCTCGATCAGTTCGACCACCCGCTGCTGCTTGCGCTCGCCATAGGCCTCGGCGCGATTCACGGCGTCGGACACCTTGAAATACGTCAGTGCCGCAGTAGCTCCGCCCAGACACGGCTTGTCGGCCATCACCTCCTGGCACACCTTGGGCGTGAAGCGCTCAGGGCTGTAGGCGGTCCGGTCGCGAATGCCGCGCCAGTCGGTATCCATAAACTGGTGCAGGGCGTCCCGCCAGGTGCGCTCGTAAGGTGAGTCAACCAGAACCCCATCGACGTCGGAGATCGCTCCACCCAGCAGTTTGCCATGCACGCGGGCCGGGGTTCTCACTCCATCCGCTGGCGTCAAGCACCATACATGATATGTGTTATTTTTCTAACAAGAGTATAGCGAAGAGTATGAATACTGTCAAGCAAAGTGGCTGTGTTGCAAAAAGAAAGCTGATCTATTAGTGCTCTGTCAACCAAAGTTTGCCACAGAGAAGAGAGGTTCTGTCAGAACTCAAATCTCATCTTTACGCATGAGGCGGTTCGCGACTGGGAAGCACGATGTGCCCCCCAGGGCAATCGCATCTAATTTTGGGAACTGGCTCTACAAGCCATGTTATAGCAAGCCAATTTTAAAGCTCTGCTGTATAGATGCGCTCTACAGGCCGCTTGAAAATTTAGATGCGATTGTCCTGGCCTCTCCCCTCTCTCATTTTCCACGCCCTGCATCAGTAAAACTGCTGGTAAAAATGCTCAGTACCTGGCCCGGATCGGGCGCGGCGAGCACTTCGACGCGCGTAATCCATTTGACCCATTCAAAACCGCGACGGCCTGGGGCAACCAGGCGAAGAGGGAAACCATGCTCGTGAGAGAGCGCTTCATCATTGAGATGCGTGGCCAGCAAGGCGGTTCGGGCTTCCTCCAGAGGCAGACTCCAACGATAACTGGTGACGGAGATAAAACTCACAAAACGCGCATCAGGATGGAGCGTTCCCTGCTTGAACAGGGTGCCAACGCGCATGCCTCGCCAGCGTTGGGTGCTGTAGAAGCCACCAGTACAATCCAGGGTCGCTTCCACTTCCTCGCCAGCGGCAACCACTTCCTCATAGGAGAAATCGCGGGGCATCGTGATCGATCCGCTGAGCGAGAGCTGCCAGGTTTGCGCATCGAGCATATGTGGCTGGTCGGCAACCCAGCTTGAGGTGGGGAACACATTGCCTTCGTAGCTCTTGCTCTCGCGCGATCCGGTAAACCGCTCGCTTGCACCTGGCAGCGTGAGAGCCCGGTCCCCAACCTGTTGGAGCGGCCAGAGACCCACACTCCCCAGGAGCAAGGTGCCCAGATGCAGTGCTCGCCGCCTTCCGAGCATATCGCGTTTGCGCAGGCGTTTGGCACGGGCGAAGAGATGAACGAGAACCGCCACCGTCAACACAAAGCCCAGCAGAAGATGCCAGTTCAACAGATTGAAGCCGGCGAAGTCCCACGAGCCTCCTGCGACCCACCAGATGCCTGATCCCAACGCACATCCAACACCGAGGAGCGCGAGGAGTCCATAGACCGTACGGCGATCCCAGCGTCGAGGATGGATCAACCTGGGCCAAACGCGCCGCAGTTTCCCCCCGAGCAGCAGCAACAACCAGAAGCCTGCGACAGCATGCAGCACAAAAACGAACCACTCCTGCGGGTAGCCGCTGATGAGGCTAAGCAGGCCGGTTAGGAAGGCAAGCATGATAGTGAGCGCCAGGCTCCAGTCAGTAAGGCGCGGGGACATACACATCCTCACAGCTGCATTCACGCACAAGAGTGGTAACATACAAGCGTTCTACCACAGGACTGCATTCTACCACGGCAAAAGCTTCTTTCCTCTTCAAAAGCCATATCCCTGTCTCAGCGAGTACCCAGAGCAGAGCCTGATTGCGTGCCGCCGCCTGCTCTGCTACGACCGGTTTCCCTCTCAAAGGCTGACAGGCCACCAGCACGTGTTCCCACTCCTCCGGCTCTCCTGCTGCGTTCCTCATTGGTGCTCTCATTCCTGCCAGCTAAATTTATGGGTGGAACGTGCCTGCTTTGGCTCTAGACCTTGATTCAGCGTTTTATTTACGCCTTCGCATTCCCCGCTGGAGGGTGCGGATTTGCAACGGCTGATAGCGTCCGGGGGAGAGCCGCTGTAATTCCCGGAAAATGTCTCCGCTACTGCGCTCGGGATTGGCCAGCACCCAAGAGGCGATCTGCTCCCATGCTCCCTCAAACGGATCGTTGTGCGTCCGACGCCAGCCCAGGACGCGTTTTCTCTTCTCCTGCTCCTGGTACAAGGTGGGGAATCCTCTCGACGGGTCGGGGATGCTCTCCCTGGCCGGAACGACTCCCGTTATGCACTGTTCCACCACAAAGACGCGAAGCGGCACGACCGCCACAGAGGACACAAAGGGATTCGCCTCGAAGGCACAGTGGAACAGCGCCTGTTGCAGGTGTTGCAATTGTTCCAATAGGCGAAAGGGATCAAGCGCCTGAGCTACCTCGTTCAGCTCCTGCTGGGTCACGGCAGGCAGAATCCCTGACAGCAGGAGACGCTGCAACGGCGTTTTCGCCGGATCGTAGCAAGAGGAGATCTTTTTGCCGTTGCGTTGTTTCGAGAGCAATTTCATGGACGGTTGGAAGCAATTGACATACAGGCGCAAGGCCCGGTAGAGTTCCTCCAATTGCCGGAAGGCGTGTTCCCCAACAAAGCGATCATAGCCAACCACCTGACGGACGATCGTTCGATTTTTCTCCTCAACAAAACACTGATCATTTTTTACGCGCGGGCGTCCCCGTGTGAAGGTCAGGTGTTCGCGCTCACAATACGCCACCATCAGGTCGTTGATGAACTCTCCTCCATTGTCGGTATCAATGCCAAGCAGCGGAAAAGGCAAGAGACTCCGTGCACGTTGAATGGCCGCGAGAACCGTTTCCTGGCTCTGATAAAGCAACGGGAGACATTCGGTCCAGCCCGTTGCTACATCGGTCATCGTCAAGGTATACATAAAGCCTCCGGCAAAGCCTGCCCCTCGATCCATGCCACAATGGGCGACGAGATCTACCTCCACAAAGCCGGGTTGGGTCTTATTCCACTGCTGAAAGGTGCGAATGGGAATCTGCTGTTTGAGCAGGGTTCCGGCTCGTGTGGTGGAGATGCCATGGAGACCCTGTGTTCGCGAAGCCCGTAAAAGACGGTCGGCGGTTGCCGCGCTCATAGAAAGCAGGTGCGTTCGACATGCATCCGTCAGATGGAGATGCCCATGCCGCTCCAACGAATCGAGCAGGGTAGGCAGAAAGGGAATCAGACATTTGCTACACTTGCGATTGTTCGCGTTCCATGCCTGCACGAGCGCGTCCAAAACCTCGGGTCCATAGCGCGGTTGGCGAGGATGCCGGGTGATCGTCTGAAGGACCTCCTTACTATGATTCAAGAGCCACTGGGCATAGGCACGATGATAGCCAGTGGTTTGGGTAAATGCATCCAGAAGCACGCGTTTCTTTGCCGGTGGTGCTTCGCGATACGCTGGTGCCATGTGTTCAAGCAACGCCCGTCGTGTTTGAAGACTCAATCCTGCTGCCACACGTGCCTCCTCTGGAACCATCTTGCACGGGACCTCGATGTCACTACGACAGAGACATCCCCCCCGTTTGCCTCACGAAAATTCTTTGTCGTTACACGTAGTATAGTCCATCCATTTCTTTTCGACCAGGAGTCGCGAGACAACGGTCTGGCCTCACTCAACACACAGATAGAGAGATGGAGAAAATGACTGTTCAAAAGTGGGAAAACAAAGATTTTTCGTGAGGCAATGCGCATGGTGAAGATGTTAGAATTTGCAGGCGCTATGAGAACCATGAGAACGTATTGCTTTTCTGGACGTTTACCCGCTCCTGGCAATTGACATAAATGCCAACAATGCTTACTCTTATAGAGGAAATATCTTTCTGCCGTCAATTTATAGCTTCTCTAATCAGGTAAGGGAGCCTGACACGTACAAGGAGGAACCGATGCAGCTCGACAAAGACACCCTTCTACACTTATACGAGACAATGGTGACCATTCGCATCTTCGAGACACGCGTCAAAGAGGAATTCGCAAAGGGGCGCATTCCAGGATTTGTACATCTGTATGCCGGAGAAGAAGCCGTAGCGACCGGTGTGATGTCTCATCTTAGAGACGATGATACGATCACCAGCACGCATCGTGGACACGGACATTGCATCGCCAAAGGGTGTGATGTAGAAGGCATGATGGCTGAGATTTTTGGCAAAGCCACCGGATTGTGTAAGGGGAAGGGAGGGAGCATGCATATTGCCGATGTCAGTAAAGGCATGCTTGGGGCTAATGGTATCGTTGGGGGTGGCCCTCCTCTGGCCTGTGGAGCCGCTCTTACCGCCAAAGTGCTTGGCACCGATCAGGTCTGTGTCTGCTTCTTTGGTGATGGAGCCGCCCAGGAAGGCACATTCCACGAATCCCTCAATCTTGCCTCAATCTGGAAGCTGCCCGTCGTTTTTATCGCCGAGAATAACGGCTTTGCCGAATCTACTCCCGCGTCCTATCATTGTGCGATCGAAAACATTGGAGATCGTGCGGCCAGCTATGGTATCCCCGGAGCTTCCGTTGATGGAATGGATGTGTTCGCTGTCTATGAGGCCGCGCAGGAAGCGGTCAAACGGGCGCGCCTTGGTCGAGGTCCGAGTTTGCTTGAGTGCAAAACGTATCGCTTCAATGGTCACTTTGAAGGCGACCAGCAGTTGTATAAAACGGATGAGCTCCAACAAAGCATGTTGGAGCGCGACCCCATTAGCAACTTCCGCGCTACGACGACACAGCAGAACCTGCTCACTGACGAAGAGTTAGACACTATAGATGCTCGTGTCAGGCAAAGTATCAATAATGCGGTTGCCTTTGCCGACAGTAGCCCTTATCCTGAAACGTCCGAAATCACAACCGACGTGTATGTTACTGTTTAGAATAAAGAGTGTGCAAAGGGGACAACTCATGGCAGTACAGATGCAGACCAGAACCGTCACTGTAGCCGAGGCGATCAATGAAGCGATCCGCCTGGAGATGCGTCGTAACAAGCGTGTGATTTTGATGGGTGAAGATGTCGCGGGTGGAGCTACCCTGCCTCACCTGGAAGAAGATGAGGCATGGGGCGGTGTACTGGGAGTCACCAAGGGATTGGTGCAAGAGTTTGGGCGAGAGCGCGTGCGCGATACCCCGCTTTCAGAGGCCGGTTATGTTGGCGCGGCGGTTGGAGCCGCAGCTACAGGATTGGTGCCCATCGCAGAACTGATGTTTTGTAGCTTTATTGGAAGCTGTATGGACTCGATGCTCAATCAGGCATCAAAGATACGTTATATGTTCGGTGGGAAAGCCACCATTCCTGTCGTCGTTCGTACCATCATTGGCGGAGGCTTTCGCGCTGCCGCACAACACTCGATGGTCCTTTACCCCATGTTTGCGCAAATTCCCGGACTCAAGGTTGTCGCGCCATCCAATCCCGCCGACGCCAAGGGCCTGTTAACCGCCGCTTTGCGTGATGGAAACCCCGTCATCGTATGTGAGCACCTGGCAATGTACCAGCTCAAAGGCGAGATGCCCGAAGGCGAATATGTCGTGCCGCTTGGTCAAGCTGCTGTTACGCGCACTGGGAAAGACGTAACGCTCGTTGGGGCAAGCATGACGGCTCGCTATGCCCTGGCTGCTGCTGATGAGCTTGCTAAAGATGGTATCGACGCCGAGGTCATTGATTTGCGCACCATCTCTCCCCTGGATGAGAACACCATCTTGCAATCGGTAGCCAAAACAGGACATTTAGTCATTGCCGATGAGGCAAATCCTGTCTGTGGCCTGGCCACGTATATTGCAGGTATTGTTGCCAGTAAAGGGTTTAGCTCGCTGCGCGCGCCCGTCGGTCTCGTCACACCGCCGCACGCGCCCGTACCATTTAGTCCTGTGCTCGAAGATGCCTATCTTCCCAGTCCAGAGAAAATCGTCGCAGCAGCACGTGCAGTTTGTGCTCGTTAGCTCATAGTTGCGTGGTCGGGACCGGATGGAGCACGCCTCATAGGTGTCAAGGTAAGAAAGAATGAGCTTATGGTGTATGTTGTGGGGCTGGCTCAACGACGCGCTCGCTCCTTCTGGCTCTTACCACAGCTCCTCACCATCTAGTAGGGATGGGGCTTGCCCCCATCCGACTCGGCCAGCGCGATCAGGCAATGGAGCAGTGTTCTGGGGAACCCGGATGGAGGCAAGCCCCATCCCTACTAAACTGATACGAAAGGCACTAGCTATGGAACGAGATGTGACGATGCCTAAACTTGGCATGACCATGACCTTTGGGGTCGTAGTGCGCTGGCATAAGCAAAATGGAGAGGTCGTCAGCGCAGGAGAATCTATTTGCGAAGTTGAAACAGATAAGCTCAATAGCGAGGTTGAAGCCGATGCGAGCGGCGTCTTGACCATCCTCGCCCAGGAAGGCGATGAGTTGGAAGTCGGGGGTATGTTAGGAAAGATTGCCGTTCTCGAAGGCAGCGAACTACAGATAACGACGAAAAAGGATACCCAGGGCGCCAGTGGCACACAAGAAAAGATAGCCACGAATGGAATTCATCTGACCGTACAACGCAGCGGATCAGGTTCTCCACTTGTGCTGATTCATGGCCTGGCAAGCAGTATGGGATTGTGGGCGGGCCTCGACCAGGACCAGCTTGCCGGGACCGAGATCATTAGCTATGATTTGCGCGGCCACGGGGCTTCTGAACGAGCTAGCGGAGCGCATACGCTGACGAAACATGTTGCCGACCTCAAAGGTTTGCTCGCAGCCCTCTCTATCCAGCGCGCTACTTTAGTTGGCCTCTCTCTTGGTGGGATGATTGCTATGGAGCTAGCCGCGAGCAACCCTGAGATGGTGGCTGGCCTGGTCTTGCTTGATACCACCGCCGCATTTCCACAAACGACGCGCGACCACTTTTTTGAGTTAGCCAGTAGCGCGAGCTTTAATGGTATGCCTGCCATTACCGACAAATTCCTGCAACTCAGCTTTACGCCGCAATTTATAGAAGCAAATCCCAAAATGATCGCCACGATTCGCAAAGGTATGCTCGCAAGTGATGCCGCGAGTATTGCCGCTGCAATGCGTATGGTTGCCAAAATTGATCTCCATCAACGCCTATCCGCTATTCAGTCTCCCGTAATGGTAATAGTGGGAGCGGAGGACCAGTTGACGCCCCCCTCATTAGCCGAAGAATTGGCGGCAAGCATCAAGGGAGCGCAGTTGCATGTCATTGCAGAGAGCGGGCATGCCTCACCTGTTGAGCAACCACAAGCAGTTACCGCACTTCTGGCTCAACTGGTCAAGGTATAAGTTATGAAGAGATAAATGGCATGGTAACAGTAGGGATCATTGCGAATCCTTCGAGTGGCAAGGATATTCGCCGTATCGTTGCCCAGGGCTGGGTCGTCTCTAACCAGGAAAAGATCGCCATTGTCCGCCGCCTCTTACGTGGGCTAGAGGCGGCGGGCGTCGATCACGTACTTTTCATGCCGGAGCCGCTCGGCCTTGGCTATGGTGCATTAGAGGAAATGGGTGATACAAGCATACGGGCGGAAAATCTGCTCATGGACGTTACCGCCCGTCAAGAAGATTCCACACGCGCTGCGGAGTTGATGGTGGCACAGGGCGCTACCTGCATTGTGACGCTTGGGGGCGATGGCACGAATCGTGCAGTATTCAAGGGCTGTAGGAGTCGTGTTCCGCTCTTGCCCATCTCCACAGGGACGAACAACGTCTTTCCAGAATTTCAAGAGGGCACAACCGCGGGCCTGGCGGCAGGCATGGTGGCAAGTGGCAAGGTGGCTCGTGACATTGCGTGTTGGCACTCAAAGGTATTATTGCTCTATAAGCATGATACACCTGTTGATCTTGCCCTGGTCGATCTGGCTATTTCTACGGATAACGTGATTGGAGCGCGCGCCATCTGGGATGTGAGCAGACTGGGTGAGCTGTTTTTGACGCGTGCCCAACCCTGGAGTATTGGCCTCTCGGCCATTGGCGGCATGGTCCATCCCCTGGGTGCGCGCAGGCCATCAGGCTTGCACCTTGTTTTTGGCGCACCAGGAAAAACCACTCGCGCCGCAATTGGTCCCGGCTTATTTGCCTCGATCAGCATACAATCTGTGCAGGAAATCGTGACGGGTGAGCGTGTGCAGCTCCACTTTGAGCGCCAGGCGACGCTAGCATTTGACGGTGAGCGTGATATGACGGCGGGTCCGCTTGATGTGCTCGAAGTCGAGCTACACGCTGACGGCCCCTGGGTCATAGATGTGCATCAAGCCCTCACCGAGGGAGTGCGAGCATAGCGGAGAAACAGATTCCAATACAGGTGCATTGGCAAAACTGTGCTTTGCCATGATTAGATTCCAGTTCAAAGTCGGTGCTGATGCGACGCGCCGTGTCTTCTGCTCTTTCTTCACCGCTACAATCTTGACCGGGCTATCCTTCTCACATGAGCCACTACCGAAACGTATTCTCCCCAACACCAGCCATTGATTTTCAATGTTTTTACAGGTATTATCTGATCAAGGAGAAAACTCCTCAACAGAAAAGCTATCCAATTATACTGGTTTCGCCCATGGAATGCCAAATTTTCCACCCTGGAAGGAGGAGGTATGCCATACTCGTATGGGAAAGAAAATGTACGGCAGCACACTCGCGTTTCGGCTCAACGGCGAGAACCAGGACTACCCTCATCAGCGCCACATCGAGAAGAACGCAGAGAGCCAGGATCACCCTTACCAGCACCACATCGAGGAGAACGGCGAGAACCAGGATCACCCTTACCAGCGCCACATCGAGTAGTTCGATGGCAGAAAAGCCGTTCAGGACGTATAAATTTCCAGATGATACTTGGAATAGGTCTCATTGTATTTTCGCTGGTGGTTGTTTTTATTAGAATACTTGTTTTCAACCAGTTTCCGGTGCTACGGTTTTTCCCATCTGCCCAGGTTGATCAAACCAATCAGAGTACCTCAATGCCATTGAGTTTTCCGGTCGAGAAAGTGAGCAGAAACGTTCCTGCCTTCTCGCAGGGAGACAAAACGCAGTACAATAATGAGAATCCTCAGTGGTCGCTATGGAGCAACTCAGCATGTTCAGGATGTGCCATGGCAGCTCTCATGGATGCCTATGGTGCAACCCTCAACGGAAGACCGCTCAACTGCGGAGATGTCTTAGAAGTCGAATATCGCCTCTCCGTGTATAATCCGGTTCACGCATGGGGATTAAGAAAAGGAAAACCGGATGAGCTGGCTGAAACAGCAGCGCAATTTGGGTTTACGGGGTATTATACGCAGAAGCTTTCGCTTGACGACTTAATCACCCTTGCAAATGCAGGTATTCCTTCCATTGTGAGAATTCCGACTCATGTCATGATTGTCACGGGAGGGGATAGCCAGAATGTATTGCTTGCTGACTCAGGAGGGTTACATTTGTCAAAAGTCACACGTCAGCAATTTCTCCATGGTCTTCCGGGATCCAGACTCTACGCTGGACAATCTTGGATGGCGGGGTGGTATATCATCCTGACACCAAATAAAAAGGACGCCTGACCGTTGGGCGTTGGGAGCACCTGCTCAAACCTTTGAGCAGTCTCGGATGAGAATGTTCTCTTTTTTGAGTAGTGTGTTCCTTCCTCGCACACCTCAGCTATGCCTGCTGTCAACTTCGGCTATGCTCTCGACTCTCCTGTCATTTTCGTGAGCAGCCACATTCTGCCCTCTGGTGAGCGTTGCACGAGAAACGAGCACGCCCGAAGCTAAACCGATCACCAGAGCAGCCGCCATCACGATGAGAGAGCCGATGGAAGTAGCCAATGGCTCCGCTCACATGCAAGAACAGGACGACGGTCTAGATGCTCATTTGCTATCCTCTTGCGAAACTGGGTGGTTGGCCAATGGCACTCAATTGCAGACTCGCCAGCCGCCATTGCCCTTGTTGTTGTATGAAAACCAGCGTTATGCGAAACTGTCCCGGTATGGGGTTGCCGCGATAGGCTGCCTCCTGGACCTGACGGCCTGTCAAGATGGCGGCATCGCTGTAAACGCGCACCTTGACCTCGTCCAGGCTGAACGATTGGTACTTCAAGTCACCCGACTGATGTCGCGCGAGCCATTCCTGCCTGGTCAGCATGAATCCGAGAGGCCCAATACCGATGAAGTCATCGGAGAGTCGATCCTCAAGAAAAGTGGTATCACCATGCAATTCGGCGGCGGCCCAGGTGTCTGCAAGACGCAGCACCTCTTGTTCGATTTGTTCCCGGTTCATTGTATAACTCCTTTCTGTCGCAAGTTGATGGTCTCTTCAGGATAAAGCTTCTTTCCGGTTTATTTGCCGGCCAGCCGTGCAACCACGGGGGCAAAGTTCTCCATCTGACCTGCGGAGAGTTGCAGATAGGAG
>DAOTTD010000065.1:0-2907 GCA_034438015.1 Ktedonobacteraceae bacterium
CAGTTCGTGGTTCATCATCGCAAAGAACAGCGATTTGAGCTGGTCCAGGTGGCGCACTTGCTCATAGAGCTCTTGCAATTTGGCATTCTTGCGCGCGATTTCTTCCTCAGCCCGTTTCCTCTCGGTAATATCGCGGCCCTCAAGCACGACGAAGGCGACCTCTCCCCACGCATTGCGAATGGGTTTGAGCGTGATGTCAGTCGTCAAGAGCTCTGTTTCCCTGCCTGGCACAAAGAACTCCACCTCGAAGCGCATGAACTCGCCCGTAGTGATGACGGACTGGAATGCCGCCTGGAGATCTTTGAGGATCGAGACGGGCCACACTGGCACTTCCCAGAAGGGGTGTCCGATACAGTCCTCACGACGCAGATGAACTGCATCGAGTGAGGTCTGGTTGGTTTCCAGTTCGTTTCCTTGCGTATCGAGCAGAGCCACAAACTGGTACATCTCGTTGAGGATGAGGAGGGCTTGCCGCTCACGCACGCGTAAGGGATCATTCAGGGCAGCTTCAGCGTCTATCAGGCGAGCACGCAGGTCGGCGTTTTCCGCCAGCAGTTCGGCCTGCGTGTTCTCGGTGTCTTCTGGAAGCAAGTGTGACATGAATGTGCCCTTCTGATACGAGAAGAGTGCATCAAGGTCGAGAACGCTGGCCTCTCTTCTCCATACTCACTTCCATGTACTCCTCGTTGTCCTGCGACGAAACAGTTCTCTCTTTCTAATGTACACCTCTCCACCAAGTTGGACACTGCCCCTCGATGGCATACAATCCCTTCCCTCACTATCTATTGCTAAAGCCGCCCGCGTGAACCCGTAGAGGCATGCCTTACGTGTGCCGCGTGGGTGGGGCAAGCAACCGAGTGAGCGTCAGGGAAGTCGTTCTGAGCGACGCGGCACACGCAAGGCATGCCTCTACGGCGACGTTTGAATCGTCCTAAGCCTACTCTCTCGTCGTCAGCGCGAGGATCTCAGGGGCCTTCTCGACTATGCGGGGCGCAACAAGTGCCGTTACCATAAAGTAAATTACAGCGCCATATACCAGAGAAGCCGGAATGCTGACAATCCATACCCAGCGCGCGCCCAGGATGACGGGCAGGGCCAGCGCCAGCCCGACCGGTATCATCGCAACTAGCATGGCTGCCAGCGTCGCCAGTGACATAATGCCGCGCAGACAGCCGTTCTGAGTCGACGTGTTGGAGGAGGCAGACGATTGAAAACCTCGCTGAATCTGGCGCATCCTCATAGGGAAGAAGACCGAGGTGAAGTTACCAATGCCTAGAATCACACCTATACCAGCCAGCCCAACCGCAAAGGCGGGCAAGACGAGATCCCATGCCCTGGATAAAAAGGCTGCTACCAGGATCGCAAGCGCAACCTCCACGACACCTATCACCAGCACTACCAGATTCTTTCCCCACAGAATACGCTTCGGGTCAATCGGGAACAGGAAGAGCGTCGTCAGGCTCTGCCGCTCGAAACCCAGAACGTTATAGGAGAGCGTATAGAGAGAAAGGAATATGTACAGTGGGGCGACCATGACAGCCCAGGGTCCAAAGAAAGTCAACCGATTCGTGCCACCAGTATTGATTAATGTTATAACCAGCAAGATCACGACGGAGAAGATCGACTGGAAGAGCATTCCTAGCAGTTGCGGATCACGCCTGAAGTATTTCAGATCCTTGATCGCAATCGCCAGCACCTGTGGAGGAATAATGCGCTCCCATACGCTTGCAGGAGCGGCACCGTCAGCAATCGCCATGCCAGGTTGTTCTTGTCGTCGTCTTACCCGCGTCGTACCACCACCGCCCTCGGTAGAGCTTAGACCACGCTCAACCACCAGTTGCCACAGGTACAACACTACTAGCGTCACCACTACCAATCCAGCCAGCCATGCAAAACTCATACCCCAGTTGCCCAGGTATGCTTGCTGTACAGCACGCGCTGCCATGCCAGGAGGCAGCCACTGCAAGTAGGGCGAGAACGCCGCATTCCTCAAAGCTCCGAGGAAATTTGAGGAAGCCAGCCCGCGAAAGACAAACTGCTGAATAAGGTAACACGATGATGAGAACACAATGAGCAGAATCACACTCAGGTCACGGAAACGGCGGCTCTGTAGCGTGCGTGCCAGCAGCGCCAGGACAAGCTGGCTCATACCAACCACCTGGGCATAAAAGACCAGCATGGTCAGAAGTGCTATCAGTGCCAGCGGGACGGAAAATGCCCAGCCGACTACGACAGCCGCCAGAACAAGGAACAGTCCAATAGTAGGTATATCTAGCAGCGTTGAGAACAACAAGCTCGTCATCAATTCCCAGCGGGTGAGCGGGAACAGGGCTAATTTCGAGATGTCCAGTCCTTCATTGACAGAAAACTCAAACAGGGGCAGTATCAACCAGAGCAGATAGGCCCCGGTCAATACCAGGACGAGCACTTCCGCATTGGCAGGCGCATCCAGGTAGCGGTATGCAAAGAAGGAAATGACGCCCACCGCGCCACCAATCAAGAGACCGAAGAGAAACTGGAAAATTGTGCCTATGATATAACTGACACGTCCTGATGCACGCGTGAAGCCACGCAGAAACATCTTCCAGCGCAACCAGAACAGCCAGCGCAATTTATCTAAATGTAATGAATTACGCAGAGATATCACATATCCTCCCTGACCTAATAAAAATCTTAACACATTAAAATTTACATCCTTTTAGAGAATATCACATCCCGTTCAATATGAAGCAAAGGATTATAAAAAGAGCCGTCTTCTAACCCCTTCTTTGTAGGCGACTCTGCTCTTTCCGGCTGCACCTGACCATTACCATATTCACGCCAATAGTACAAAGCATATCGTTTCAGCATCTCTCGTTCTTCAGGAGAGAGTGACCATAAAGCTAGCTCAAAATCGCTCATCTTTCC
>DAOTTD010000066.1:0-27041 GCA_034438015.1 Ktedonobacteraceae bacterium
AAACCTGCCGAAGGCAAGCAGACTCAACCAAAACGACCACGCGGGCGTCCTCCCAAGTATGTCCTGGCTGAGGTTTTAGCCGCTGCCAGAACAGCAGGCTCGTTCACCAATTAATGGAGAGCTACCCCAAGCTCAATCTGCGGGCAATTTCGAAGCTGCGTTTTGACTGTTCGTTAACGTTATCGTAGTATTTATTGCCTATGGTTAGCTGGCTTGCCGCTATTCTTGCAATACGGGTAGTAGGTTGCTTAGCTATTCTATTTGCAGTTGCAGCTAGGTCTTCATCTTCTGCTTTGTCTGTATCGTCCAATCTTAGATCGGTTAATTCTAAGACTTTCTTTATTTGATTCTGTAGATATTTTATTTGATCTGATTGTTGTGTTAAGCTTGCTTTTATCTCCTTATCGATTACTTCAAGTTGTTTTTGGGAACTCTCTATAAAAGGAATGAGGCCATCTTCAAAGGTTTTTGATGTTCTTGATTGTATTTGTGATAGCTGTATTTTTATCTCTTGATCTGTTGCATCAAACTGCGTGTCTATATTAGCTACTAGATCATCGATCTTTGGTGTAATAACTGTCGATATTTGTTTTGATAGACTCTCAATCTCGGTCCTTAATGCATTTTGTTGTTCGGTGGTTTGTTCAGTTAATATTGTAAATCTTTCATTAATCGAGTCTAGTCGTTTTTTTGACTCTTCAATGAATGTGAAAAGTTGATTCTGCTTCCCATAAATATTAGTAAAATGGGGAGTAAGCTGGCTAAATACTGCTTCAGCAATGATTTGATTATGTAGCGCAATTTCTTCACTGAATATCTTCGTTTGTTCTTCTTGGTAGTTGCGTATTTCTTCAACCGTTTCTTGTAACATTTCTCTTTGTAAAAGGTCAGTATTTAGAGGTACTGTAATTCTATTTAAATGTATTCTGTCTTTGTTGCTATTGTATCCAGTTTCCCAATTATCGCAACCCCATTTTTCGATATAATGAAGGAGTTCAGTTGATGTATATACTTTTGGGTATCGTTGTCCACTATTATCCTGAAGTGTTGCAATATCATCCTGATTATAGCTCCCGTCCTTGTGGCTTAAGGTAAGAATCCAACCCCACCTTTCTAAACGAACGTCATCTATAGGCACCTTTATAGCCGTTAATATTGCTCCATCTTTACGTTGTGAATGAGTTATAGGATATGTTGATTGTAATGAAAGCTCGTTGAAAGCAGGCATTTGATGTTTCTCCTTTAATGTGGACTAGAAGGACATTTAATTACTATAAACGACGATGAAGACATTTTATAAAATCCTATTGATGTAGTATATTGTCTTTGCGAGTAAAGCAAATGCATTGTTCCGTCAAAATATTGAAGAGTTTATTGTAGGGTGCTTTTGGATGGTGGTTTTATAAACAAGGATGATTTTGATTTTTTGTCGAGGTAGAAAAGAAGGGTTAGACCAACTGATTTTTGTTCTGTGAACAGCTATATGTTCAAAGTAGGCAGTGGTTCCAGTGGGCATAAATCGGCTCTACAGGCTAATTGAGTGGGTATCTGTTAGCCGCTAGTTTACGCGCAGTAGGTCAGGGGTTCGAATCCCTTGTCGCCCACCCTCCTCCTTATGTATCTAAAGCTATCGGCGCTATAGATGTATACTCCTATCAAGATCTCTCTACTATGAGAAAGGCTGAACTACTATGTCAACATCTCCCGATAAACTACCAGTGGTTGCCCCCGCCAATCACGTTCCCGGACCGGAGCAGGGACAGTGGAGCTACAAAGACTACGCAGCCCTTCCGAATGATGGAAACCATTATGAGGTCGTCAATGGAGTTCTGTTTATGACACCTTCACCGAGCGGGGCGCATCAGGATGCTGTGGGAGAGATTTTTGCTTACCTGCGTGAGCATATCAAGCGGAATAGCCTTGGATTGGTGCGTATGGCTCCCTTCGACGTTGAATTGTCGCCGGGCACAGTTGTTCAGCCGGATGTATTTGTAGTTTTGGGCGAGCACTTCGATAAAATTACTGATAGCCGTATCCTCGGCGCGCCAGATCTGGTTGTTGAGGTTGCTTCACCCAGCACCGCTATTTATGATAGGCATAACAAATTAGATGCCTATGCCCATGCAGGAGTAGCGGAGTATTGGATTGTGGATACTGACGCGCGTGCGGTTGAAGCGCTTGTACTGGAAGGGGCAGGTACATATCGATCGTTGGGCATTTTCCGTGGCAAGGCCGTGTTACCATCAATGGTTGTGCCCGGCCTGCTCGTAGCTGTCGAGAAATTTTTTATGTGAAGTTAACTGGCTGGTTTCAGGATTGTACCTTATTAGAGGTTCCTTATCAGCGCGGCGTGTGTCTTCTCTGACACGCGCCGTTTTTCTGTGTTATACTGGTAGCGCTATCTCGCAAGAATGCGTTATACAGAAAAGAAGAACCGATGAGCCACGAAGAGTCCAGAAGCAGCAATGCTTACCAGGTGCGATAACTCGCAAGGAAGGAGCAAACTATGTATGCAGCTGTCAGACTGTACAGGGTAAGCCCTGGTTCAACTGATGAGATGGTACAACGGGTCAAGGAGGAGTTTGTGCCCGTCATCAAGCAGATGTCAGGATTCATAGCCTACTACGGCGTACAGGTCGGCAATGGTGAGCTCGTTACCATCAGTATATTTGAGGATCGAGCCGAGGCGGAGGAGTCTACCCGCCGGGCTGCAGACTGGGTGCCACAAAATGTAGCAATGTTTGTTCTCGGGCCCGCAGAGGTCAGGGAGGGTCAAGTTGTTATGGATGAGGTAGTGTAGCAGAAACAAGCTTGCAAGCTGAGCCCTAAAAGATAGCCAGTCAATAAACTCAGAAGTGTTTATATCTTAGCGAGATAAGCTGATCTGTTTTAAGACTGGCTGTCTTTCCTTCCTGTACACTACACGTGATCTTCAGTCAGCTCCATATAATAATGGGTGGGATTTTCAAGATCGAGTATCACAGACAGAACATCCCCTGGCACCTCTCTGGGGCGAGAGTTTAGACGTCCGCTCCTGAACCGGTAGGTCTTCCACGTGTGAATATCTGTCCATTCCGCTTCGATGTAGTAACAGTAGTTGATACGCGAAAATTGCGGCGGACCTCGCTCCTCTATCTCCTGGCGAATATCTGTGACAATGGCGACAACGCGCTTGCCTTTCTCGTATAGGTATTTGTTGCTTTTGCGTTGTATGTAAGCAAGCAGGCGATCGATGAGGAAAAAAATAGTTACGAGCAGTACGAGAGCAAGAATTACAATGTATACCGCCTGGCTGGCTCTCATCTCGAATTCTTCCTGTCCGTGGGCAAAAGTCTTCCTACGAGCGTTCTTGATATGCTTATTATATCATCAATGATTCTCTACGCGCATTTTGCAACCAGGCTCTGATAACCATTTCGGGAAATGAGACCTTTTTAGATCCCGCCTACAAATGTACCCGGATTCAGGATGTCCTGCGGGTCCCAGCGTCTCTTCAGGGCCTTCATGAGGTCCAGCCCCTGGGGATGATAGCCCCACCTGTCGAGTTTGTTCTGCAGTAAAGTGGGTGCCTCGACGACGACTGCATAGCCCTCGGTGGTTAGTGCGGGCCGGCGCAGGGCAGACAACCAGGTACTGGCTTCGTTCGCGTCCGCAACCTCCTTGAGAGCGTCTACGGCCCCCGCGCCCATATCCGCGATGAAAGGTCCCGTGTTCAGAATCTCTGCCTGGTCCTGCATATACCTCGGCAGGTCGCGAACCGGCACACCTGCGCGTACCAGTAGCGAGCTGTCCGTGGCGCTGGCGAGTATGGCGCTCCATATATCGGTTGCAGTCGGCGCTTCGACTTCCAACGCGTCGGGAGCGCCCGCCTCGTGTAGCGCCTGCCGCACCTGGTCGAGCTCTTCCTGTACGTCCCTGGGTATGCCTTCGGCTGTGTAGGCCAGGAGGTAATTGCTCGGTGCCAGCTCCTCTGCCTGGTAGCCTTTGCTGATGACGATTCCCGAGGCGTTGAGGGCCAGGGGTAGCATCTGCTTCGACCAGATCAGGCCGTGGCGCAGGTCGTCGATGGGAACCAGGAGCGTGCGCTGTGTGCGCGGCAGGGACAGCAATTTTAATGTTACGTCGACCAGTAGACCGAGGGTGCCGTGCGAGCCGACGAAGAGCCGGGTGAGATCGTAGCCCGCTACGTTTTTCACGATGGGTCTGCCAGTACGTATAACCCGTCCGTTGGGTAGGGCGACGGTGGCGTAGAGCACGAGGTCGCGTATGGAGCCATAGCGCATGCGCAGAGGCGCATTGATACCACCGGCGACGAGTCCTCCGATCGTGGCATCGGGCCAGGGCGAGGCCATTGGTATCTGCCTGCGCTCCTTTGCCAGGAAGCTCTGAACCTCTGCTAAAGAGGTGCCTGCACCGACGGTGATGTAGAGATCGTCGGGCGCATAGGTTTTGATGCCGTGCAGGGCATTGGTGGAGAGCACGAGTGGAGTCGGCCCTGCGCCATTGAAGCCCCTGACGTGCTCGTAGCCCTGAATGTGGACCGGGCGTCCAGCATTTGCCAGGGCTACGAGGCCCTGCGCCGCCTCCTCTGCCGATATCGGAGTGAAGACCTCTTCAGAAGGTACTGACTGGCCCAGATTCTCTGTACTCTCTTCCGCGCTGTAACCGGCGAAGGGGCCGCTCTCGTCCTGTGTCGGTGGGGGGAAGAGCTTGCCTGGATTGAGGATATTGCCCGAATCAAAGACCTGTTTCACGTCCCACATTGTCATCAGTTCCGCGGCGTTATGCATGAGAGACATAAATTCGCGCTTCTCGATACCGACGCCGTGCTCGCCCGTCAGGCTGCCACCCATCTCTACGCTGCATTTGACGATCTCGCGACCAACGTGATGAATGCGTTTGATCAACTCCTGATCTTCGGGGTCTGGTATCAGGAGCATGGGATGCAGATTGCCGTCGCCTGCGTGAAGAAGATGGCCGGTGCGCACGTCATAGCGTTTGCAGATCTCGTTGACCTCTGCCAGTATCTCGGCCAGGCGGCTGCGCGGAACGGTGATATCGACTGTGTAGTAGGAGGGAGCGAGGCGCGTAATGGCTCCCGCCGCGCTCTTACGCGCCAGCCAAATCTTAGTGCGCTCCTCTTCGTTGCGGGCGATGTGGAGGTTGTACCCACCATGCTGCTCCAGAATATGCTTGATCTCTTCCATTCGCTCGTCGACGCTGGCGGGATAGCCGTCAACATCGATGATGAGGATCGCGCCGGCGTCCAGGGGCAGGCCAGCGTGCGCGTATGGTTCAACCATGCGCGTGATCTGCTGATCCATCATCTCCATTGTGGCGGGGATAAGACCTGTCGCGATGACAGCGGATACCGCGTCACCGGCCTGTTCTACCGAATCAAAGACCGCAAGCAACGTTTTGACGCTCGGCGGAGTGCGTACCAGGCGCAGGGTGATAGAGGTGATCAGACCGAGCATGCCTTCGCTGCCGGTAAGTAGTCCACGCAGGTCGTATCCGGGATAGTCCAGGGCGTGTCCGCCGACGCGTATCGAGCGACCATCGGCCAGCACTACGTCCATGCCTGTGACATAGTTCGTCGTTACGCCGTATTTGAAGCAGTGCGGACCACCGGAGTTCTCGGCTACGTTGCCGCCGATGGTGGAGGCGCGCTGGCTCGATGGATCGGGCGGGAAATAGAGGCCCAGCGTTCGCGCGCGCTCGTCCAGGCGCAGGTTGATCAGGGCTGGCTCGACCTCAGCGCTGCGCCCATGCGCATCGACGTCGAGCAGCCGGCTCATATGCGAAAATTCGACTATGATGCCTCCGCGATCGGCTACCGCACCGCCGGAGAGTCCCGTTCCCGCGCCGCGCGCAACCAGGGGAACGTGGTGCTCGCTGGCCCAGCGTGCCACGCGCGCGACCTCCTCTGCTGTACGCGGAAATACGATGGCGTCGGGGAGTCCTTTATCTATACCTGCATCGACTTCATAGGCAATAAGGGAGGATCTATCGGTAAATACCTGTCCTTTGGGTAGGAGCCTCTTCAATGAGTTCAGTGTGATCTCTTTCAACATCGCTAATACCTTTCTTTGTGGTAGCAACAGCTTTGAGATCGAAATACATTTCAGGATGAGGCGCGCCGTGGGAGGGCCGCAACAAACGTCCCCGCAACCTTTACATCGCCTTTCTGATCGATCGCCTGTACTTTGCCGGCGATGCGTCCCTCGCCCTCGGACTCGTATTTTTCAGTGATGGTGCCTGTGCAGGTGATTTCGTCGTCGAGATGGGTCATGCCTTTGAAGCGCACGCCGAATTTACGCAGCGCCTCCGGTCCCATGTAGTCGCTCAGCAGCTCGCCCACAAAGCCCATGATCAGCATGCCGTGCGCGATGATGCCACCTGTGCCAATCGCCTCACCAACCTTCGGATCGGTATGCAGCGGATTGAAGTCGCCCGACGCTCCGGCGTAGCGTACCAGGCGCAGGTGCGTGATCGGCTCCTTTACCAGCGGAGGAATCTGATCGCCAACCTGCACGTCTTCGTAGTAAGGCCCTGTCCGTTTGCTCTCTACAGTCATAGCTTGTGTTCTCCTTTTGCAACTATGCAGTCGTCGATCCTATTCACGCACCAACATCATTGTTCGTGCAGCGAGCACTGGCCGGTTGTCTTGATTCGTGTAGCGCGTCTCCGTAACGACAATATCCATTGTGCCGCGCGTCTTGCCGTCCACGATCTTCGTCACGCCGGTGAGTATATCGCCGGGATAGATGGGAGCCAGATATTCGTACTCCTCCTCGCCGTGCAGGATGCGCATCACGTTGATCCCGGTGCTTGCTAACTGAGTGGTCAGGTCGGTATGTCCCCAGAAGGAGAACATCGTAGGCGCGGTGGGAAAGAGCGGCACATCCTTATAGCCGGCGGCCTGTGCCGCCTCGCGACTGTGATAGATAGGATTATTGTCGCCAATAGCAAGCGCGAGTTCGTGGATCTTGCTGCGCTCAACTTCGATCGAAAAAGGAGGAAAGCTGGTGCCGACCTTACTTTTGTCAAACATACAGGTGCTCCCTGGTAAATCTACAATCAGCGTTTTGCAGACAGTATGTGTCTTTAGAAGAGCGCTTGTCAAGAGCGTCATGATAGTACTTCCAGGCGCGCTGTACTCGCTCTTGTTTTCGTGTGTCGTATACTATGGTAGTTCGCGAGGATGATGTATGCTTATTCATATAAAACAATTATTATAATGAATCTGGACGCGTGTAATGAAATACGAGCGAATTTTTGACGTTGATCATCGACGGGAGAATAAGGGACAACTGCGAGCGGCGCTAAAGTCTCTCGTTGTATTGTGTTGTGTACTCCTGATAGGCAGCGGCTGTGCGCCGGCATCCTCTAACGCCGGCGCTTCTCCCGCTCCGCGAGCGACTCCAACGCTTCCAGTGCAGAGTACGGTAGTGGGCAGGTCGCTGAACGATAACGATCTTGTGAAGGCTATCGTAGACAAAATGAGCCTGGATCAGAAGCTGGGGCAGATGGTTATCGTCGAGTTCTATGGCGCGAACTTCAATAGCGACCTCCAGCAGATGATCTCGCAGGACAATATCGGTGGTGTGTTGATCGAGAATAAGAACGGCAACGCGCAGTCGCGCAACCAGCTTGTCACGCTCAACAAAGCAATGCAGGCGCAGGCGCGCGTGCCGCTCTTCATCTCGACCGACTACGAAGGTGGAGTCGTCAACGAGCTGCGCCTCATCACGGGCGAGCGGCCATCCGAAGCTACCATAGGCGCAACAAACGATCCGCAGGTGGCCTATAACGCCGGACACAGCGCCGCATCCGATCTATCCTCGCTTGGTCTGAACCTCAACTTCATGCCCATCGTTGACGTGTTGACGAATCCCAACAATCCCGGCCTGCCAGAGCGCACCTTTGGCTCCGATCCTACGCTGGTCACAAATATGGGTCGCGCGTACCTCAAGGGGCTGACCGCTGGCGGTATCATCGGCTGCCTCAAGCACTTTCCTGGATTGGGGAGCGCCAACCTGGACCCACACCTCTCGCTGCCCACGATGAATCGCAGCCTCGCCACGCTCAGCAGCGTGGATCTCGTGCCATATCGCACCATGATCAACGAAGGGACCGTTCCTATGGTCATGGTTACGCATATCCTCAATCCCCAGCTTGATCCCGACCTGCCGACCTCGCTCTCGCCCAAAGTAGTCACCGGCCTGCTGCGTCAGCAGCTCAACTTCAAAGGCGTCATCATCAGCGACACGCTGTGGATGGGCGGCATCAGCAATACCTATTCACTATCGCAGGCCGCCGTCCTGGCTGTAAAGGCCGGGATTGATCTTATACTTGGTCCCCGTGGTCTGGCCGAGACACAGACGATGATTGTTGGGTTACATCAGGCAGTTACCAGCGGGCAGATCTCCACGAGCCAGATTGACGCTTCGGTCACGCGTATCTTGCAGCTCAAGCTGAAGTATAACGTTATCTCTCGTGATGAGGCGTTGCGATTGGCAGGCATTACAGGGAATAGTGAGGTGCGCGAGTGAGTTTTGTTTCATTTGTGTTCTGCCTTGATTGCTTTCCAGCATCACCCCCTAGCCTCTCACGAGACGAGCGTGATATAATTGCCTAAACACCCACCCATAGGGGTTTCAGGTGAGAGGAGCTTGATGGAGCGTGGATGTGAAGCACGCTTCGTCGATGAGATATGTTTAGTAAGATTTTGATTGCTAATCGTGGCGAGGTTGCGCTGCGCATAATTCGTGCCTGTCGCGAGATGGGGGTACGCAGCGTCATTGCTCATTCAGAGGCCGACCGCGATTCGCTCCCTGTACGCATGGCGGACGAGCGTATCTGTATTGGGCCGGGTGCAAGTGGGAAGAGCTATCTGAACGTCCCGAATATCATCAGCGCCGCGCTGATCTCGAGTGCGGAGGCGATCCATCCTGGCTACGGCTTTCTTGCCGAGAACACCAGTTTCGCCGAGATATGTCGCGATGTGAACATCACCTTTATCGGCCCCACGGCTGAGGTGATGTCTGTGATGTCCGACAAGGTATCGGCGCGCGAGGCGATGTCTGAAGCTGGCCTGCCGACCCTGTCCGGTACCCCCATTTTGCGCACGTTTGCTGAGGCGCAGGAGGCGGTGAAGGATATCGGCTATCCACTGATGCTGAAGGCGGCCGCCGGTGGCGGTGGGCGCGGTATTCGCCTGATCAAACGCCCCGACGAATTCGAGCGTATCTTTACACTCGCGCAGAACGAGGTGCGCGAGGCTTTTCGGGACGATGGTCTCTACCTCGAACGCTATCTCGAGCACGCCCGGCACGTGGAGATCCAGGTGCTGGTAGATAATTATGGCAACGCCGTGCACCTGGGCGAGCGCAATTGCTCCTGCCAGCGACGTAATCAGAAAGTCCTGGAGGAGTCTCCCAGCCCCCTCTTGCCGCGTGAAGTGCGCGATGAGATGGGGACGATGTCGATTCGCGCCGTACAGGAGCTGGGCTATCGCAACGCTGGCACGCTCGAGTTCCTGCTGGATCAGCAGAACTGTTACTATTTTATGGAGATGAACACGCGCCTGCAGGTTGAGCATCCTGTTACAGAGCTGGTGACGAGTCTCGATCTGGTCAAGGAACAGATACGCATTGCCGCCGATATGCCTCTGCTGTTGGAGCAACGCGATATCAAGTTCCACGGCCATGCCATCGAGTGCCGCATCACAGCGGAGGACGCCGACGCCGACTTCCGCCCACAGACGGGGGTGATCGAGCAGTACCTTCCACCTGGAGGACCCGGCGTGCGTGTCGATAGCCACCTGTTCGCAGGCTACGAGGTTCCGCCACACTATGACTCGCTGCTGGCGAAACTGATCGTCTGGGACGAGACGCGTGATGCCGCCATTGCACGTATGCAACGCGCGCTTGACGAATTTATTATCGAGGGCGTCAAGACGACGATCCCGTTCCATCAGCGGCTGCTCAGGCATCCAGGCTTTATTAGCGGCGATACATATACACGTTTTTTACAAGAGGAAGCCGTTGCTTTAGGCATCTAGGCGATCTCACGTCATCTAATTTCGGGCGCTCTTTCGCAGGGGACGCCATCGACATTGACATGTCAGGAGGTGACTTTATGTCTCGCGTAGTAGTAACCGGAATGGGACTGGTTACCTCGTTGGGTAACGACCTGGCGTCTTCGTGGGAGGCGCTGTGCGCGGGTAGATCTGGCGTAAGCGAGATTACCGCGTACGATAGCAGTCAGCATCGCGTGCATTTCGGGGCACAGATAAAGGACTTCGATCCCACGCTCTATATGGATCGCAAAGAGGCCCGGCGCAACGATCCCTATGAGCAGCTCGCCATCGCGGGCGCGAAGCAGGCTTTAGCGCAGGCGAAGCTGCAGATTACCGACGATATCGCCGATGATGTCGGTGTCTACGCCGGGAGCGGCATCGGCGGCCTGGTGACGCTGCACGACCAGTTCAAGGTGCTGCACGAAAAGGGACCGGACCGCATCAGCCCATTCTTTATCAATATGATGATTATAGATGGTGCCCCCGGCATTATCTCCATCTTGACGGGAGCGAGGGGGCCGAACTGGGCCGCCGTCTCCGCCTGCGCGACCAGTGGTAATACTGTCGGTGAGGCGTGGGAGACCATCCGGCGCGGCGATGCGAAGGCGATGATCGCGGGCGGTGCCGAGAAGGCGATCACGCCGATTGCAATGGCCGCGTTTGACAATATGCACGCCCTGTCGCGGCGCAACGACGATCCCCAGGGTGCCAGTCGTCCCTTCGACGCAACCCGCGATGGCTTCGTGATGGGCGAGGGAGCAGGCATGCTCATTCTGGAGGATCTCGAGTTCGCGCAGGCGCGCGGCGCCACGATTCTTGCCGAACTGGTAGGCTACGGCACGACCGACGATGCCCACCATGTGACCGAACCTGCCCCCGGTGGCACTGGCCTCATACGCGCCATGCGCCGCGCACTACAGAAAGCTGGCTTGCAGCCGGAACAGGTCGATTACATTAACGCGCATGGCACATCGACACCTCCTAATGATCGCACCGAGACGCTGGCGATCAAGACCTTTTTTGGAGAACATGCCTATCGATTGGCGGTCAGTTCGACGAAATCGATGCTCGGTCACACGCTTGGTGCAGCCGGGGCGATCGAGGCCATCATCTCGATCCAGACCATTCTGACCGGGATGATTCCGCCAACTATCAACCTGCACCATCCCGATCCCGATTGTGACCTGGATTATGTGCCCAATGAGGCGCGGCACGCGACGGTAAATGTGGCTATGTCGAATGTCATGGGCTTCGGCGGTCACAATGCTTGCCTGGTATTTAAGCGATACGAAGAGTAGTGTAATGGATACGCAGAAAAATATATCGTGGCTGGACCGCGTTGAGGATCTCATCCATGTGCTCGATGGCAGCACTATCGGTGAATTGGAGCTGACCGAGGGTGATACCGAGATCATTATCCGCCGTAGTCCGGAGATGGTGCTGAGCGCCGCTTCCCAGCGCGCCGGGATGGTCTCCTCGGGGGGGCAGGCTGCCGGGCGACCTGCTCACCTGGACTTCCCCGTTATTGCGCCTATGACGGGCGTCTATTATTCTGCAGCCTCGCCCACGTCGCCTCCCTTCGTCAATGTTGGGGATATTATCCAGACCGGACAGGTCGTGGCGCTCATCGAAGCGATGAAGGTTTTCAACGAGATTACCGCCGAGGTGGCCGGTCGCGTCGTCGCCATGGTCGCCACCAGCGGCAATGTTGTGCAGAAGGGCGACGTGCTGCTGCGCGTCGAACCCATCGCGTAGGGGGCCATCACGTTTTTTCGTCGCCGTCACTTGTCTAATACAGCGTCTGCGCCTCCTCAACCAGATACCCATCCGCGCGCAGACGACGTAGCAGATCGTCACACTGCGTCCGGTCGCGCGTCTCCAGCGTAATCGTTTCCTCGCGTTCCATGATCGGCAGGCGATTCGAGATGCGCTGATGACGCACATCGATTACGTTGATGCGCATCTCAGTGATGATGCCAAGCATGCGCATTAGTTCGCCTGGACGATCGGTGAGGCGCGTGTGAATTACGAAGTAGCGACCAGCCGTGGCCAGGCCGTGCTCGATGAAGCGGCCCACCAGGTTTATGTCGATATTGCCGCCCGTTAGCGGGACCAGCACTTTCTTGCCCCGGAGCTGAACGACCCCGCTCAGTAATGCCGCCAGGCCCACCGCGCCTGCGCCTTCGACCAGCATTTTGCAGCGCTCCATCAACAACAAGACGGCATTGATAATGGCTTCGTCGTTGACCAGCACGACCTCATCGACGAGTTGCTGGATGATGGAGAAGGTCAGATCCCCTGGTCGTTTGGTCGCGATGCCATCGGCGATCGTCATAATCGACGTGGAGGTCTTTATCTGGCCCGCGTTGAGTGAGTCATGGCAACTGGGCGCGCCCTCCGCCTGTACGCCGATGATGGTGATGTCGGGCTTGAGCGCGCGTGCGGCGATGGCGATGCCCGAGATGAGGCCCCCGCCCCCGATCGGAACAAGAACGGCATCCGCATCGGGCAGGTCGTTGAGCATCTCCAGTCCCAGTGAGCCCTGGCCCGCGATGACATCGGGATCGTCAAACGCGTGAATAAATGTCGCGCCCGATGCCCGTTGGAGCTCACAGCAGTGTTGGTAGGCGTCGTCGTAGGTGCTGCCATACAGGACGACGTTCGCCCCGTAGCCCTGAGTCGCGGTGACTTTCGCCAGCGGCGCGGCCTCCGGCATGACGATAGTGCATGGAATCTTATGTTCAGCAGCGGCGATCGCGACGCCTTGCGCATGATTGCCGGCGGACGCGGCTATGACGCCGACGCTGCGCTGCTCTTTCGTGAGGCGAGAGATCTTGTATGCCGCGCCCCGCGCTTTGAAGGAGCCTCCGCGCTGCATGTGCTCGGCCTTTAAATAGACATCGGCCTCCGTCATCTCGTGCAGAGTGCGGGATGGAGTAAGAGGAGTATGATGCATGATTGGCTTAAGAAATTTATAAGCCTTCCAGATATCGGCTATCGTGACGGGCGTTGTCTCGGCCCCGATAGCAGTGTGATTTTCGAGTAAACGCATACGCGGTACGGCTCCTTTCAGTCCGCCATGGGACACAGCCACGGTCGTCGTGGTGTCAATCCCATGCCTCGTTGCCTGGGCACTATCAGAGGATTATAACTCATGTGAGGAGGCGTGACAACTCATTTTGTGGATATTTTTCAGACCGATGATATATGCAAATATACACATATTAAAACAAAAAGGCAGGGGCGCTGTGCTGCGTCCCTGCCACCAGGGAGTCTTAATCGCGAGAGCGGAAGATCTTGACGCGGCGATAGGGTTCTTTCCCACGGCTGCGCGAGATCAGGTTATAGCGCGTTGCCATCTGGTGTTGCAAGCGGCGGATATACGCATTGGCGGGCGCGAGCTCCGCCGTAGTCAGGCCCTTATTCAGGACCTGGTGAATGGCGTCCTCCGTCTCCAGAAGCGCTTGCTTTGTTGGATCATCGAAGGTCATATCGCCAGAGCCATCACCCTCGGACTCATCCTGATCTTCGCCGGGGATATTCTCGACCGGGATATCGAAGATGCGGGCCAGGGCGTGCTGCATCTGGGTAACGGTATTATTCTTCAAAATGATAATCAGCTTGCGCTCCTGCTCGGCCTGTTGCAGGCGCTCGGGCTGACGACGATAGTAGTTTTTCAGTGTGATGACGGCATCGGCATCGGCCTGATTATTTGTGATAATGATGGGTACGCGCAGAAAGCGTGCCGACTCAGCCAGGCGATCGCGGTTGACGCCGAACGGGTAGACGCGCAGCGTTTTAACGATCGGCAGTTCAGTGCGAGCATCCTCAGCTTGATAGATGCCCTCGCTGATGGCCGTCGCGGGACCGGAATGGCTGGTCGTCACAAGTGCTGTACCACCACTGCTCGCGCGTGGTTCGAAGTCGGCGGGAGACGTGCCTGTAGGGGCCAGGGCTCTCATCTTCGGCTGCGGCTGAATCTGGTTGCGTCCACGGGCGTTCGCGTCGTTGCGTGAACCCTGTGGTCCGACCTGGCGTAGCGGCGACCAGTTATTGCCGGAGCGGTCGCTACGCTCGAACGTATTGGGCGTGAAGCCCTGGTTCTGGCGTCCACCGGGTCCGGTGCTCGTGCTCGTGCCAAAGCCGCCGAGACCCCAGCCAGGGACATCCATGCCGCCTGCAGTGATGCGGCGCAAGGAGACGTGGCCCGTCTCCTCATCCCGCGTGCGCTCCTCAGCTATCGAAGGTTGGCCGCGCAGCAGGCTATCGACCGTATCGGCTACATCGCGGTGCACAATGACCTCTTCCCAGCTTTGCTGTTCGACCACCACATCGAAGGTCGGGGGGGCCTTGCGCTCCAGGATACTTTTCTGGGTATGGCGTCGGCGTGCCTCTTCATCGCCCAGGGTCACGGTCTGAATGCCGCCCACCAGGTCCGAAAGAGTCGGGTTGACGAGCAGGTTGCCTAGCGAATTACCATGAGCCGTAGCGACAAGCTGTACACCGCGTTCCGCGATAGTACGCGCCGCCGCCGCCTCCAGTTCAGTGCCAATCTCGTCGATCACGATGACCTGTGGCATATGGTTCTCCACAGCCTCGATCATCACGGCGTGTTGTTCCGCAGTGCGAGCCACCTGCATGCGGCGCGCACGTCCGATACCGGGGTGAGGAATGTCGCCATCGCCAGCAATCTCATTCGAGGTATCCACAACCACCACACGTTTATTGGCCTCGTCCGCGAGGACGCGAGCTATTTCACGCAAAAGGGTGGTTTTACCCACACCTGGACGACCGAGAATCAGAATTGATTGGCCCTGTTCAACAATATCACGGATCAGGGCAATACTGCCAAGCACGGCTCGACCAATGCGGCACGTCAGGCCAACGATTCTCCCCTTGCGGTTGCGCATTGCACTGATACGGTGCAGGGTGCGCTCGATGCCGGCGCGGTTATCGTCGCCAAACTCGCCGATACGTTCGACCACATATTCCAGGTCGGCGTAGGTTACAGGCTGAGAGCTAAGGATCACCTCTCCTTCAGGAAAGCGGCCCTCGGCATTGCGTCCGAGGTCCAATACGATCTCCAGCAGTTCGCTTCGGTTCTCAATCCGATTGACCGCGTCGTGGATATCTGGCGGTAGGGTAGCCAGCAGAGCCTCCAGATCGTCAGTGATCACATGTTGCATAGGCAGTTTTATCACCTCGTAATTGTTTGGCGAGAATTGACCGTCCCCAGGCCCTTCAAGCCATAGACCGCTCGTTGCTCCAGCAGGGGGACAGTGCTTTGCCTCATGGCCAGTAGGGCCATGTGTCGCACGAGCAGGACCCGGATAGAGGTCTGCTCAAATCCACTGTTCCGCAGAGCGGTGATGACAAAAGAGTCGTACTCGCGCACCAGGCAGTAAATGCGCCGCACGTCTGCATCCAGCAGCCTTCGCATGCCGAAACGCAGGAGCGGCTCAGCAAGGTCGGTATGTTCTGGATGCACGTTAAGAAAGATGCGATGTGGCTCCCGACCTTTCCCTCGGGTAATTCGCAGCCACGCGCCTAAACGCACGCCCACATCACATACGTAATTCTCATTCCCCCGTGAGAAAAGGGAAGACATGGGACGTTGTGAGCCGACGGTAAGTCTGGCGTACTCTTCGCTGTTATCCAGCAGTTCCGCCATCTGCACTCGTTGCGGAGTGACGGAACGGTAGAGCTGGTGCAGTCCCCACACGTAGTGGCGATGCCAGCGACGTAGCGATGGCAGGTTGGGTTCCGCCGGCAGCGTTGACCCCGGTTCATAGACGGAGGTCAACTCGCGTGCATAGCGTTGAAAACCGCTGCGATGGAACAGGTCCATCTCAGGGATTTCATCTTCAACCTTTGCAAAAATACGGAGAATGCCATGTGATGCAGCCATCTCCAATGTATATTCCAGAAGCGCTGAGAGGACTTCTTCGTCTGAAGCGTTGCGTTGCGCTATTGAAGCCAGGTAGGACATATCCCATGCGGTGCGCGAAGGGCGCTCGCGCACCTGGGCGAAGCCCAGAAGGCGCCAGTGGTCTTCGCAGATCCATGTGCGCGTGGCAGGATGGAATGAGAAGATGCCTCTCAGGATAGGTGACGGAGGCAACTCGTTCTCGACCGGCTCCAGCCAGCACACGAAGTTTGCGAACTCGTGCTGTCTGCTGCGAGCCCGGCGGTCAATTGCGTAGATGATGCCCGGCAGGTCGACATATAATACCGGTCGTATCATCCAGTGCTCCTGCGTCGTGTCGAGGCGTTACTCATCACTAAGCACCGATGCGGGTCTGTAAACCGCGACGGGCTTGTAAACCGCGCCCCTACATCATGAACCGCGCTGGTGCGGGAATGGTGTCGATGCGGGTTTGTGAACCGCGCCCTTACTGTTTGACGCTCTGTACTATGCGGAGAAAGTATTGGTGGAAACGTGGATCTCCCGCGACCTCCGGATGAAACGCTGTACCCAACAGGGGTCCTTCACGGACAGCGACGATGGTTCCATCGTCGAGCGTTGCCAGCACCTCTACTCCCGGTCCGACCCATTCGACGGATGGGCCGCGAATAAAGAATGCGTGGAATGGCGCTTCTCCCAGTGCAGGCACCAACAGATCAGTCTCAAAACTTTCCCGCTGACTGCCAAATGCATTGCGACGGACTCGGATATCCATGCAGGCCAACAATGGCTGGCCTGCCAATGCATTATCCGTCTCTTTTGATAACAAAATTAAGCCCGCGCATGTTCCCCATACGGGAACGCCTTCCTGTATTTTCTTCTGTAATATCCCGTGTAAGCCGTACACTATCATGAGTTTCCCGATAGTTGTACTCTCACCACCTGGTATAATTATACCATCTATTTCTTCAAGATGCTCGGGGAGTCGAACTGCTCGTGCATCCGCTCCCAGTTCTGCTAGCATCTTCAGGTGTGCTTCGAAATCACCCTGTAATGCTAGTACGCCGATACGTGGCGTCAGGTTGTACCTTTCCATTGTTGATTTTTCTACCACCCGCGTTTTGCCATTAGTTCTTGCTCAGGTAATGTGTCCAGATTGATGCCGACCATGGGTTCGCCCAGGTTGCGTGACACTTCGGCGAGGATATGGGGGTCCTGGTAGTGCGTGGTGGCCTTTACAATCGCCTTCGCGCGCGCCAGGGGATCGCCGGATTTGAAGATGCCGGAGCCAACGAAGATACCCTCGGCTCCCAGACGCATCATCAGTGCCGCGTCCGCCGGGGTGGCTACTCCGCCCGCTGAAAAGTTGACGACCGGGAGCTTGCCTGTCTGTGCGATCTCGAGTACCAGTTCGTAGGGTGCGCCCAGGTTCTTGGCCTCGCTCATCAGTTCCTCTTCAGGCAGATATTGCAGGCGGCGAATACCGTCCATAATGGCGCGCATATGACGCACGGCCTCGATCACATTGCCCGTGCCCGCTTCGCCTTTCGTGCGCATCATCGCGGCGCCTTCGCCGATGCGCCGCAGCGCCTCGCCCAGATCACGCGCCCCACATACGAAGGGAACGGAGAAGAGATGTTTGTTGACGTGAAAATGCTCGTCCGCCGGCGTCAATACCTCCGACTCGTCGATGCAATCCACGCCGATCGCCTGCAAGATCTCGGCCTCCACAAAATGGCCGATGCGACACTTCGCCATCACGGGGATTGTTACTGCTTCCTTGATCTGAATGATAAGTTCGGGATCGCTCATGCGCGCGACGCCGCCTTGCGCGCGAATGTCAGCAGGCACACGCTCCAGCGCCATCACTGCGGATGCGCCCGCGTCCTCGGCGATGCGGGCCTGCTCTGCGTTAACGACATCGCAGATAACCCCTCCCTTGAGCATCTCGGGAAAATTGCGCTTTACCTGTACTGTTCCTGTCTGCTTTTGCATGGTTGATTAGCTCCTGGCGTGTTTGTATAACGTTTGTTCTGAATTCTATCACACGGAGAGCTACGCTGCTACAGCCAATCGTCTGCGCGGAGACCAGCCATCATGCATTGGCCTGCATCAATGGTATGCTTCCGGTTCTGACATATTGGCAGAGAATGACAGCGTATAGCCCGTATCTCTTCAGGGCTCATGAGTCATCCCGGTGACTGTTGAGCACCCCTCGCCGCCTCCGGCGGCTCGCCCTGGTTTTGTGTGGATGGCGGGGTTTGCGACCCGGGCCGCAAACCCCGCCATCTACACCACCCTTGTGAAGCGCCTTTGGCACTGATGAGTCGGGAAAAGGGACCCGAACAGATACCATCGCTCAGTTTTGAGCGGAGCTTCATTTGGTGCGTTGGGTATAATAGAAGAAGAACAGCACCTTTCAAGGGAATTGTGCGGATGTTTGCGGATGTGTGGAATTGTAGAGAATGTAGTAGAGAGCAAGAGGGCGAAGAAAGGTCACGAGATGAAGACATACGAGGGAACCACCATGCTCACTCCTGCCGACAACGTTCCGGGGCCAGAACAGGGCCATTGGACCTACGACTCCTACGCAGCACTCCCTGACGATGGGAAGCGTTACGAAATAATCGATGGAGTTCTGTATATGGCACCACCTTCTCCCTCTGGCTGGCACCAGAAGTCTGTTATTCGGCTTTCACATTATCTCTTTGATGCCGTCGAACTCACTGGTCATGGACAGGTATTTGTAGCGCCATTCGATGTCGAACTGTCACCCGGTACTGTTGTTCAGCCTGATGTGGTTGTGCTTCTTAATAAAAGTGGCGAGAAGTATGTTGTCTCTCGCATCATTGGCGGACCCGATCTTGTGATTGAGGTCATCTCTCCTGGCAATGCCACGGCAGATCGAATAGAGAAATACAATGCTTATGCACGCGCCGGGGTGAAAGAATATTGGATTGTTGAACCAATGAGACGTACAGTTGAAATATTCATATTGGGAGAAGATGGATATAATTCGTTGGGCATCTTTAGTGGAGAGCAGACTCTTCCATCTATGATCGTGCCAGATTTTTCTGTACATGTCGAACAGTTTTTCGCGTGATAATGGGAGAAGAGCGCACCTTTCAGGAGATTTGTGTGGATGTTCACCGATGCGCAGAATTGTAGGGAATGTAGTAGAGAGTGGTAAAATGAAGAAAGGCTACAATAACAGATGAAAACCTTAGAGGGAACCACTATGCTCACTCCTGCTGACAACGTTCCGGGACCAGAACAGGGCCATTGGACCTACAACTCCTACGCGGCACTCCCTGACGACGGGAAGCGTTACGAAATAATCGATGGAGTTCTGTATATGGCCCCTGCTCCAAATGACGTTCATCAGGAGATCGTTGCCCTGATAATCTTTTATCTAATGCCGTACGTGAAGCTGGCCGGGCGAGGGCGCGTGCTTGCTGCCCCGATAGATGTCGTCCTCGATACAGGGTCAGTAGTCCAGCCAGATGTTCTTGTGCTGCTGGAGGAAAAGGAGACAACAAAGCAGAAGCCGTCGCAGACTATCCGTCCTCCCGATCTCGCCATTGAAGTTGCCTCTCCCGGCACTGCACATTATGATAGACTGAAGAAATACAATGCTTATGCTCGCGCCGGTGTAAGAGAGTATTGGATTGTTGAACCCGTGAGACACACTGTTGAAGTATTCATATTGGGAGAGGATGGCTATCACGCACTGGGCGTCTTTAGTGGAGAGCAAACCCTTCCGTCAAGAATCGTACCCGACTTTCCTGTGCATGTCGAACAGTTTTTTGCGTGATAGCGGAGACGCTTAATATAAGCTGAACTTTCTCGTAATTTGGGAATGGTCGGAGGTATCCGTTTACCATAGTGAAACGTTTGACTCTTAACATCGCCCTGTATTGAAGGAGAAACATTTATGAACGTGTCCTGGCCTGCTCTGCTGGTGCTCTGTGGGGTGCTGATTGCCATCGTCTTCGTCTTGTTCTGGCATCCTCAGCGTTCCCGGACAAAAACGAGCGTATCCGCTGATCACGGGCGCACCGACGCCGTTTTCCATGATGATGATCGGTACTGGTATGGAGGCGTCTTTTACAATAATCCCGACGATCCTGCAGTGTTTGTGCCTAAGCGTTTCGGCCTGGGATGGACTATGAATTTTGGCCACCCGTGGTCCAGGCTGATCCTGATTGGAATAGCGCTGCTGGTGCTGCTACCGCCCCTGGTGGTGGCTATCATCGGGGTCCTCTTCCCTGGGAGCATCCACCCGTCTGGATGCCATCCGTCTGGATGTTACCCGTTGCCATAAAAAAAATGGACCGAGGAACTGAAGAGAAATCGAAATCTTATGTTAACAAACTCAAACTCAATCGCAAAGCGATATCGACGCGATGCAATTCGTCCGACGTGATCACTCCCCGGCGGCGTAGCAAGCGAGATTTCTCGATGGTCATGATCTGTTCGCATTTGACATCGGTGTAGTCGGTCAGCCCGTTCTCTTCAGATGGCGCGATACGTACATGTAGCGGCAGCTCGCGTTCGGTTCTGCTCATCGAAGCCACTATAGTCAGTGGGTAGGAGGTCGAGGCGTTGCCTCGATCATTCTGGATGATTAGCGCTGGTCGCGTGCCCTGCTGTTCAGCACCACGACCCGGAGACCAGTTCACATCCCAAATCTCCCCCCGCCGCGGACTTGGAACTGACGTGTGGGCCTCGTATTGTCTGGGGCTCGGCAATGTTTGCCTGGCCTCTTCACTCATGCAACCATACCTTCATGCCCGATCTCAAAAAAGAAACAGGCGTCTTCTAAAGTTTCTGGGATAGAACCAAGATATGCGTAAGCTTCGTCGAGGGTGGAGTTGAGAGAGGATAGTTCACGTTCGCGTTTCTGGATGATTGCTACTTTTAATTGCTCGTAATTGTCCTGTCGCATGAGGTCCATAATCGTCTCCACTATATCTCCTAAAGAGGAATCAAGCTCGACAGCGAGAGCCTTCAGCTCTTTATGCTGTGTCGAAGGGATCTGTATTGACTTGCGGACGAGGTTCTCATGACGATAAAAATCTGTATTTACGACAGCCATGAAGATGCCTCCTAATCATAACACGACGCCATCTCCTTTTATTGTACTTGCCCCGCCCCTAATTGTCAATAAACCTTTGCGCACTTTCCTTAGAGAAATAAGAAATTGCAAATATTCAAATTTGTAAATGATGGGGCATTGTAGCGCTTTTCAATCACTACGTTCCAGAGAGGTGCCCTTGAGGGTAGCCGCTGGCAAATGTTCGGGAAAGTTCGCGACCCACTTTCTTATGCGCGCCAGATCTTCTGGAGCGACGATCTTGCTGCCGAAGTGAACAAGTTCCATGTCGGCCTCTTCAAGTCGGGTGTTGCTGAGATCGGCCCCCTCGCAGTGCGCTGCGATCAGATTCGTCATTTCGAGGTGCGCCCGGTGCAGGCGAGCTCCTTCCAGATGGGCCTTATAGAAGCTGGCACCCTCCAGGTGTGCGCGGCTGAGGTCCGCGCCTTCGAGATGCGCACCCGCATGTTTGCTGCTGACCGACGCCATCTCCAGGTGCGCGCGACTGAAGTTAGCACCTTCGAGGTGCGCTTCCGCCAGGTTGCAGCCGGTCAGCAGGGCCTCGTGGAGATCGGCGCGCTGCAAGGAGGCGCCTGCCAGGTTGGCCGTCTCTGCGTGCACGTGGCTGAGGCTGGCCTTTTCCAGATGGGCGTGACTGAGATCGGCGTTCTCCAGGTACGCGTAGCTGAAGTCCGCGTCTTGCATGTGCGCCCCCGAAAGGTACGCGTCCTCCAGGTGAACGCCGTTGAGGTACGCATCCTCCAGGTGTGCGCCGATCAGGTCGGCGTCCTGCATCTGTGCTCGCGCAAGGACAGTCCTGCTGAGGTGGGCTCCCCCCAGTTCGGCCCGTTCCAGGTTGGCTTCGTAAAGTAACGCTCCGGTGAGGTAGGCTCCATTCAGGGCGGCCCCTTCGAGATGGGTGCCGTTCATCTGCGCCCCTTCAAGATGCACCAGCGCCATCGTGCGTTGCTCCATCGTCGCCGGGAGCCATTCGGACCAGGGAAGCCCACCAAGCATACGCGCGAGAGGTAGCTTCTGGAGATCGGCCAGGCGTAGATCCGCGCCGCGCAGGTCTGGTCCCGTACGCTCGCGCTCAGTATGCCAATCTACGGGTCCACGTCCCTGTTCGTGGGTGGCAAGGAGCCACTCTATATCGGCGCGCCCCAGTTTTATGTCTTTAAAGGGATACTGTCCACGTGCTACATCGGGAGGGATGGCGCGCTGCTTTTCAAGGAAGGATTGGCGTTCCGGGTCGATCTCCGGCTCTTTGCGCCAGGGTTGACTCTGTGCTTGCCAGTAGCTGGCCCAGGTTTGGGCGTCGTTTGTTTTGGGTTTATGCATAAGATTATCCAGCAGGGTGAAAATAAAAAGCCTTCTGTCCACCAGTCCACCATTCATTTAGTGCGAATTCTGCATGCATAATGGTTGCGTTGGATCAAGATAGCCTATACCATATGCGTTTGCGTACCTTATCAGTATAGCAGGAGTTGATGCATTCTGGAAATATAGGGAGCCTGATAGGAATAGTGTCCTCCTCGACTCTCCACATTCGCAAGCCACTGCGAAGAAGTATTTACAGGAGTTTCTGAAAATCATCTTCCAGAAATATCTTCTCTACCAGTGCGAGGAAGTATTTACAGGAGTTTCTGGAAGATGATTTCCAGGATATCTTTTCTCCAACCCGCTTGCTTCGACCTGAACTGGCTATGAACGTTTATCCCACAGCGCTAAATCGTTTATAGTAGTACTTGCATATATCTGGATAGATAATGATGAATAATGATAAAACACAATCATATCCCAATTTAAACAAAAGTTATCTCTTCGTCCAGCGGTGAAAAAAGAGAGAGAGCATATGACTGATCTTGTGGATCAACAACTCGGCAATTACCGTTTAACCTCCCTGATTGGACAGGGCGGCTTCGCGGACGTCTACCTCGCCGAGCACCTGCACCTGAATACGCGAGCGGCGATAAAGGTGCTGCAAGTGCGGTTGGGCGAGACGTCCATCGAGCAGTTCCGTATCGAGGCCAGGACGATTGCCAGCCTTGTTCATCCTCATATCGTGCGCGTGCTGGACTTTGGCGTTGAGCATGATATCCCTTTTTTAGTTATGGACTACGCACCCGGCGGATCGTTGCGTCAACGATATCCTAAAGGGACTATGTTAACGGGAGCCTCGATTGTCTCGTATACGCACCAGATTGCCGATGCTTTACAGTATGCACACAATCAACACTTCATTCATCGCGATGTGAAGCCGGAGAATATGCTCCTGGTGGATAACGATACGCTGCTGCTCAGCGACTTCGGTCTGGTGCAGGTCGCGCACAATTCCAGCTCGCATAATATCCAGGAAACGGCTGGCACCGCCGCCTATATCGCGCCTGAGCAGATTCAGGGGAAGCCGCGCCTGGCCAGCGATCAATACGCGCTCGGCGCTATTGTCTACGAATGGTTGAGCGGCGCGCCACCTTTCCAGGGAACACCCCTCGAAATGTATGCACAACATCTACATGCTACCCCTCCTTCACTACGCGAGCGGGTCTCGACCATCCTTGAGGCGGTCGAACATGTTGTGCTCACCGCGCTGGCAAAGGACCCGTATCAGCGCTTCGCCAGTATCAAGGCATTTGCGACGGCGCTGGAGCAGGCGTATCAAGCGGCGGAGGGAAACAGGCCGCCTTCCGGTATCCTGTCGCCATTTTTCCTCCCTGCAAAGCCGGACGCTAAGGATTATCAGCCGCTATTCCTGCAGAGCCAGCCTCGGGCAAGCTCTCAATTAGCGTCGTCTGCCTACGAGATGCCGGCCACCAACCAGCCATCTCTGCACGAGGATGCCACGTACAGTGGGAATATGTTGCCTGAGCAACAGCCCTTCCCATTAGAGATAAGCAGTGTTTCGTCGCCCTCCCCACAAGAGGAGCGGTCTCCTGGTAAAATATTGCCTCGCGCCACTGCTATTCTTCCCACATACCGCCTCGTCGTCACAAGAACGGAGCAGACGATCAGGACACTGGGTCTTATAAATGTCTTAGCAATTCTAATAACGCTCGTTGTGCTAATGGGCAGCGTTGGCTGGTTCTTCTCGTTCGCGCTCCCACGCCTCCAGGTCAGGGCATTGTCGAAAGTGAGTATACATAGAGTTGTTCCGGTGCTAAAGGCGACCCCGGCCTCGCCGACGCCTCCACCTGGCATCACCTTTACGCTTGCTCCGGCGGCGGTGAGCTGGGGACCGAACCGCATCGATGTGTTTGGGCGCGGCTCCGATGGCGCAATCTATCACAATTACTGGAACGGCTCGTGGCACACATTTGAGTCGTTGGGCGGCAATTTTCTCTACGGGCCCGCCGTCTCCACATGGGGTCCTGGACGCCTCGACGTCTTCGCAATCGGTGCAGACGGTGCGCTGTACCATAACTACTGGGACGGTAGCTGGCACGGTTGGGGCGATCGGCCTGGAGGTGTATTTACGTCGGCTCCGGCGGCGGTGAGCTGGGGGCCGAACCGTATCGATGTGTTCAGCCGTGGCACGGATAACGCAATCTGGCATAACTACTGGGACCCCAGTGGTTGGCATGCGTTCGATTCGCTGGGCGGCGGTTTTGTCAGCGCACCGGCTGTCTCGTCGTGGGGAGCGGGCAGGCTGGATGTGTTTGGTACTGGCGGCGACAATGCCCTGTACCACAACTACTGGGATGGGACATGGCATGGCTGGAGTGATCGCCTGGCCGGTACGTTTACATCGGCTCCAGCGGCGGTGAGCTGGGGACCCAACCGTATCGATCTCTTTTGCCGTAGCACGGATAACGCAATCTGGCATACTACCTGGGATGGGGCATGGCATCCCTTCGATTCGCTGGGTGGCACTTTCAGTAGCAGTCCAGCGGCAGCCGCCTGGGCTGCGGGCCGCCTGGATGTCTTCAGCATCGGCGCCGATAACGCGCTCTATCACGATTATTGGGATGGGAACTGGCATGGCTGGAATGATCGCCTAGCATGATATGGCAGATCACTCAATCGACAAATGGCTTGAGGTGGATGCGAGGTGCTTTTCGACAATATCAATGAGCACATCCACATCGAAAGGCTTTTCCAGAAAGTCGTCGGCCCCGCTTGTATCTGCAACCTTGCTTGCATCGGAATGTGCTGAGAGCATGACAACCGGCACGTGTGCAGTCTTCGCGTCGCTCTTGAGCTGTTTACAGATCTCGCGTCCGTCTTTGCCTGAGAGCAGGACATCGAGTAGAATCAGGTCCGGCAGGTCTGCATCGATATCCTGCAAACACTCGCCGTTCAGACTGGCCTGAACCAGGTAGCCTTCGCCTTCCAGAACGATCTGGACCACCTCTAAAATGCCCTCGTCATCATCGACGACCAGTATTTTCTGTGTCATGCAGTTTCCTCATATGAAGTAAACGCTTTTGATGGACCATTCTGGCTTACTGAAGCCGGCTGTTGCTTGCGACCTTGCGTAATCGACATGCCTTTCCTTCGCTGTCGGCTTTTTTTAGATGTCGCTCATCAGTATATCACATGTAGATAGAAAGACGATGATCCTCTACAAAGTGAATTTTCTGCATGCTTGAATGCATGGTATATTTTTGAATTAGCTCAAGGAGCAGTTCACTGTCTAAGACGTGAAGTAGCTCATGTGCGGGTAAAAGAGATGATGCGGTGCATGTACTTAGAGCGTCTGTACGAAGCGCTTAACGATGGTTTGTACCTCTTCGAGGTAGCCCTGGAAAAAGTGATCTGCACCCTCGATCGCGACCATACTTTTGGGTGCGGGCACCTGCTCGAACCATTGCACCGTGGCGTTGTAGGGTGCAGTATCGTCTTCTGTGCCGTGAATGATAAGCTTGGGCTTATGGCAGCCCTGCAACGTATTGCCCTCGAACCAGCGCGCCGGCACTCCCAGACCAATCATGGCCTGTACCCGGTCATCGCTCACGGCCACGCGTAGTCCCACATAGGCGCCGAAGGAGAAGCCTGCAAGGATGATAGGGGTGCCTGGATAGCGGCGGCTTAGAAATTCCAGCGCGTACCGCACGTCGTCGGTCTCGCCCCGACCTTCGTCATAGGTGCCGGTGCTTCTCCCGACGCCACGAAAATTGAAACGCAGCGCGGGAATGTTCTCGGCCTGTAGCGCCTGGGCGACTTTGAAAACGACTTTATTGTGCATCGTGCCACCATATAGCGAGTGTGGATGACAGACGATACTGGTATAGAGAGGCTGCGACCCCTCCTCTTCTGGCTTAAGAATGCCCTCCAGGTGGCCTGTTGGAGTCGGTATATTGACGTTCAATATCTGATTGCTTACCATGTATCTATCCTGTTCTTACGCTCTACGCTACAAACGCGTTCGTTCTGAATTTCGCTCTCCGCCGTAATATGTCCACGGATATATAACGAATATTACCACACGCTCGTTATGTCCTCAAAGGCAATAGGTATTCTTCACTGAGAGACGCCACAACACGGTCCCTGGTGGGATAGTGGTACTATGTACACTATGTATCGCCATTTTCACCCCCAGGTTGTATCCGTTGTTGCCCGCTCTTTACGGATGGCAATGCTTCATATTGCACCGCGAAACATCGCTATCTCTCGTAAAAACGTGTGAACATGGCTGTCAAATTGGCTGTCGGGTATTCATCACGATGCTCAGGTCTCAGCGTCTTCTCATAAATGGCCAGCGCCCGCAGAAAGAGCGGCTCGGCCTCCTGCTATCGTCCCTGGTCTCGGTAGAGGCGGGCCAAGTTACCCAGCGTGGTAGTGGTTTCAGGATGCTCCGGTCCCCGCGTCTTCTCAAAGAGGAATGTCAGAAAGGAGGGAGAGAGCACAGCAATGGTCCGTTTCGTGTGCTTTGTCGCCTCATTCATTGGGTGTACCACAGATTTTTGCAAAGGGGATGTCTGTGCATACGTGGGTATAGCGTAACCAGTCAGGAAAAA
>DAOTTD010000067.1:0-22813 GCA_034438015.1 Ktedonobacteraceae bacterium
ATTGAAGTTAATTTTTATGATCGCCAGGGAGGAAACAACAGCTATACAATAACGAAAACGGAGACGCTTCCCTTTGTGAGAATGCCCTTTATTGAAGGCTTACCTCTCGGTAGCTTCGTGAAAATAAACCATAACAATCAAGGCGTCATGATAAATTTATGCGATGCATGGCTCAAGATGATCTATGAGATGGAAAAGGCACATATAGCACATGGCGACCTGGATCTGACTAACATTATCGTTAAGCAAGACACAGCGGGCATTACATTGAAATTGATCGATTATGACAATGCCTGGGTACCTGCCTTGAATGGACACCCACAAACAGAAGTTGGTCATGAACATTTTCAGCTTCCTGCCTTCCAGAACAAACATACTCGAGCTTTTGACGCAAATATGGACCGTTTTTCCGCGCTCACGATATATCTCCCACTCAAAATGATAGCAAAGTATCCGAGCCTCTATACAAATAAAGAATGGGGAGCTGATGATACGCATCATCTTTTATTTACACGCGCGGATTATGTAGCTGAGATGCAAGGTACACCCAATCATATTTCTTTGATACGTGCTGCCGATAATGCTGAACTGAATCCTTTACTTGATGAACTAAGCGGCTCCTTAAGAGAAAAAAGGGTACCACGGAGTTTATCCGAATTAATCACAGGAAAAAGCTACAACTGGGACCCCGGCACATCAGATGACATCAATTCTCCGCCTCCAGATGCATCTGGAAGCAACGAGCAAGAAGAGTTTGAGCAGGCATATTTTGAATGGGACAAAATTCGTCGATTGAGCGAGCAAGGTAATTTGCCTGGGCCTGCGCTCTCTGAGACGATACCCACCAGTCAACCATCACCAGTCAACCCATGGGACCCAACAGAGCCAGCCTCAACCCTTAGTGAGCAGAGACAGACACAGGTGATGTCACCCCTTACTAGAACAACAGCACAGTATCAACAGAACAATACAATGCGCATCATTCTGTTTCTCCTCTTAATAGCAGTAATTATCGCTATTATCGTTGTTGTGCTCTGGTTTACCAACGTTATTCCTCACACACCTGCGCACACAACTGGCATGCCAGGGAGTGTTGTAGCAGCGACACATAGTTTTCTCGCTCATGTCGGAATATGGTAGTTGGAGTATGGTACAATAATGACGGGTTAGTGCCACACTAATTAAAAAGAGGTTTATTATGTTGTTGCGTCGCTTCTTGCCGATTATCTGCGTTCTTTTTACGCTTATTGCTATTAATGTTCACTTAAACAAAGCAAGGGCATCTTCATACATACGTGGACAATATATTCAAATGGGTGGGTTAAATGCCGCTCACTCATATAAAGCATCGGCAGGAGCACAAACACCCGTTTGTCCGAAGATTCCAACACCTCAAAAGCAAGGAACCGCACTCCTTGCTTTTTGCGCTCCCAAATACCTTGGAAACGTCGCAGGCCCTTACGGTTCACATATTGTATTAGTGGGAGAGAACTTGTCGCAGATACCGAGTACCTGGCTCATCGTCCCAAAGAATCGACCAATAACCAATTCCCAAAAATTGGTGAGTTGCGCTACACAGAGCACAGCTTCCTGCCTTCAATTACCAGTTCCCCAGGTAAGCAAACTAGATCAATCAACTCTATTCTCATGGATATGGGGAAAGGACTTCCCCAACAAAGTTGGAGATTATAATATCACTGCGATTATAGGAAGATTACAGGATGCTCACCCGCAAATAGTGTCTACAGCGGTCTCGTTCACGCTCCTGACATCAGAGGCTCCTTGCATCACACTCGACAATACTAATTGTTCTTCAACACAACCTGCGTCAGTTATAGATCTTTCTAAGACCAGGACACTTATACTTTTCGGCTCAAACTGGGCTTTGGGATGGGGAGCAAACGCTATTACGGAAAGCATTGAGATGACCGCAAGCTGTAGTACTCCACAATACTGCGCTAATAGGACGCCGCTTTTCGATATCACCATCCCATCAAGTCAGATTGATGCAGATGGTGGGTTCTCCAGAGAAATATCCTTATCAACAAACATTTCCGGTACCTATCGCCTGACTGCAATTAATCATGTACAAACCGTCATTACCACTGGCAATACAGCTAACGATACCGTTGCAGATGGAACGCTTAGTTTTGGTAATACAGGAGATATCAACTCATTAACCATTAGATTGATTCCTCCACCAGTTCCTCCAACGATTAACGCCGGTATATTAAACATGTTTGCAACCATTGTACTGTTGCTAGCATCGTTGGGAATCCTCTACCACTTCTTTATCAGGCAAAGACAAGCGCCAGCCGTTACACCATCCTATCAAGCTTCTACTGCAGAAAAGCAACAATTTATACAAGCCCCGCCAATACAAATTTCGTCAGGTACCCTCCTATCCTCTTACTCTTCACCTAGTGAGCGTAGGGTAACTGAGGTAACAACAGGAAATGCAAGCAACTTTCAACATAAGCATCTTCTGGTAGCTTTCCCTCCTATAGTTGCGCCTGCACCGAAGGCACTTATCATCTCATCGATTTCTAAGCTCATACGATCTTCTACACCCAATTTTAATAGAAAGATACAACGAGCAATCCAAAAGTGGAGAGCGAGAGGCGACCTCAGTGGTGTTTTTAGTGTGGCATCAGAAGTCCTTAAAGCAGATCCTCTTCATTGGAATACTATCACACGTGAACTAGCGGGACCACTACCACCTAACTTTTCTCCTCATACTATCAATCAACATGCACTGCAAGCAGTACAAACAATAGATAGCAAATCAGCACGTAGCAACCCTCAACAATTGCTTAGACAATGCAGTAGAGCTCTAGTTTACTGTGCTTTAGTATTTCCTCGGACACAAATAGACTCTCAAGAATATGCGGATACTCTATTTGATATGGGTTTTACTTATATCAATTTGGCTGCCATCGCCGAACACACAGTACCATTCCTGCTACAGAACGCCCGTCGTAGCTACGAGGCAGCAATGGACATTTATAAACTTGGTGGAAACGCAGAGGCGTATAACACAACACTTATCGCGCTCGGTGATGCCTGGTATGCTCTATCCGAAGTATCCCAGGCAAATAACGGTGAGAGGGCTGCGGCGAGCAAGAAAGCATCTCTTTGTTATCAAGATGCTCGACCAAAGATCCTACCGCACCAGCAAATAGATATCAACCTACGGATCAGGTACTCCAACGCAAGGTAAACCAAAAGCAGAGCACGAAATATCAGTAAAAAGAGGCCCTGCTAAGAATCAGCAGGGCCTCTTCGCGACAAAGCTGAACAGGCTATGTTGTGCTCCGACTATGAACTACTCCACCGCCTCGCCCCGCATCAACTCTTCGAACTGCCTGCGATCGAGCTGCTCGCGCTCCAGCAGCGTATCGGCCAGGAGCGTGAGCTGGTCGGAGTGCTCGGTCAGCACCTGGCGGGCGATGGCGCGTCCCTCGTTGAGGATGCGCTGCACCTCAGCATCGATGACGGCATTGAGCATGACCCCATTTGTATTCTGGGGAGTTGAGGCAGAGATGGCGAACTGGTAACGCTGTCGCGGTTCGCCATTGGGCACAGGTTGACCGTTGGCATCGAGGGCCAGCATGCGGGCTTGCAGGTCTGAGGGATCGATGCGGCGCATATTCAGCGCATAATCGCCCCCAGCACGATAGTCGGCGAAGACAACGCCAACCTGCTCGCTCATGCCCCAGCGCGTCACCATGCGCCGGGCAAGGTCCGTCACGACCTGGAGATCGTTCTCAGCGCCTGTAGTGACATAATCCGATCCAAAGGTCAACTCTTCGGCCACGCGTCCGCCCAGGCCGACAGCGATGCGCGCCATAAGCATATGACGGCTGTAGTTGTAGCGATCTTCCTCCGCCGTAAAGTGCGTAACGCCCAGGCTCTGACCGCGCGGGAGAATCGTAACGCGATTGACGGTATCAGCCTCGGGCAAATGATGGGCCACCAGCGCGTGACCGCCCTCGTGATAGGCGATGATGCGGCGCTCGCGCTCGCTCATAATCAAAGGACGCAGCGCGCCGAGCTGGATACGGGCCAGCGCTTCCTCGAAGCACTCGTGGTCAACCTTCACCAAATCGCGCCGTGCCGCCGAGAGAGCCGCCTCGTTGATCAGATTCGCCAGATCAGCGCCGCTCATGCCCACCGTCAGGCGGGCCAGGCGCTCCAGATGTACATCCTCATGCAGAGGAGTGTTGCGCGAGTGGACGCGCAGGATGGCCTCGCGCCCGACGCGATCGGGCATCGAGACAGTGATACGGCGATCGAAGCGACCTGGACGCAGCAGGGCCTTGTCGAGAATGTCGACGCGGTTCGTCGCCGCCATCACGACCACGGCCTTACGCGCATCAAAACCATCGAGCTCGACCAGCAACTGATTGAGCGTCTGATCACGTTCGTCGTTGCCAGAGATGCGTATCGAACGCTTGCGACCAACGGCATCGATCTCGTCGATAAAGATGACGCACGGTGCAGCCTGACGTGCCTGGTTGAAGAGATCTCGTACGCGGCTGGCACCCACACCAACGAACATCTCGACGAACTCGGAAGCGCTGATACTGAAGAAAGGCACATCGGCCTCGCCCGCCACGGCCTTCGCCAGTAAGGTCTTACCGGTTCCCGGAGGGCCAACGAGCAAAGCGCCACGTGGGATACGCGCACCCAGGCGATCGAAACGCTCGGGACGACGCAGAAACTGCACGATCTCTTCCAGCTCCGAGCGCACCTCGTCGATGCCTGCGACATCGGCAAACGTCACAGGCGGCTCTAGACTCATGCGCGGAACAGGAGGCTTGACGTTCGTCCCGGTCCTGGACACCATGACCGGTCTCTTCACTTCTGGCGGCTTGTTTGCGACCTCGCCAGGACGCACAAAGCGGCGCGCGCGGCTCTTGCCCATCTGCGACATCCGCTCATCGACGCCCCGATTCGGGCGCTGATTATTGCGAGAGGCCATGAAGATCAGAAAGATCACCACCAGAACGACAAAAGGAGCAAAGCGCAAGAGAAGCGATAGCCACGCGGTCCCCTGGGCCTGTGGCAACGTACTAACGGTCACATGGTTGCTGACCAACAGTCCTGTGAGCGACTCATCGCCTCCAACGGGTATGTGCGTATAAACGATGCGGGCGACATCCAGCGGAGGGCTGCCGGTCGTGCTTGCATAGCCGGCGACCACATAGCGGCTCCACGTAGCATAGTCCGACGCGTAGGGCTGCTCTGACAGATTTACTGGCTTCACGGACACAGCCGTAGAGGTCGTTTTCAGAGGAGTTTGTAACAGGCCGTTAATCTCTGTCCCCCTGATCGTCGTCGCCATCACGTTGCCAGCTTTTACTTGCTGGACGAAGGTACTATAATCTATCGCAGTCACTCCACCAGGCGTATTGTTCGTCGCAGGAGGCTGCAACTGGCTAAAGATACCAAACAGCAGCCCGATTGAGAGAAGAAGCATTGCACACGTGAGTAATGTGTTTTTTTGAGCCTTCAAAAATTTCCTGATATTCTGTCTGTTCATAGCCTGCTTCCGGCGCCGTATAGCGTTTTTCACGCGGCGCCCACCTTTGTCGTCCATCGTTCACCTCGGCTGAAAGAAGGTCACACAGATGAAACCATACCGTTGACCCTGTGTATAACGGTTGCACAGGATAATACACAGCAGGGACTACAAGAGTTTCTTTCGTGTACGACCCATTTCTGCATTTTTATCCTACCCGAACAGTGGCATCCTCTCCAGTGGTAATAGCTCACAGCATGAGTTCTATAAATTGCCTCCCTGAAGTATCGCTATCACCCCTTATAAGCGTGCCGCTGATTATCTATCCCTGTGATAAAAAACAGGAAAAAGACCGTAAAAAATAACATTAGATAAGAAAACAGGCATTGCTCCGATGAACACTAGAGAATAGTGTACAGCTTATTGCGAGGAAGCGCTGCAAACTCGGTACTTTCTTCTCACTGAAACCAATTATACCAGGACCTTTGTACAAAAACCATTATACACGGATGTGCATATTGAAGCAGTGTGATACATCACAATTCTCAAGGGCGAGAGAATTTCCATAGACTCATCTTCTACCACTCTTATTACGTTGGACGTTACGTTCCAGATACATCAATTTACCATCTGTCTGCAAATGGTCATGATACAATCAAGGAACTGACCATAAAACTGAGGAGAAGGGACATGAAAGCTATTCGCATTCACGAAACCGGTGGCCCGGAAGTCATGCGCCTGGAAGAGATCGAGACGCCCACGCCACAAAAAAACGAGGTACTCATTCGCGTCGCCGCCGCCGGCATCAACTATGCCGACCTTGCGCAACGACAGGGGACGTACCTCACACGCACACGCACGCCCACCACACTGGGCTTCGAGGTTGCAGGCACCGTTGCAGGCCACGGCCCCAATGTTAGCGCTCCTCCGCTCGGAACGCGCGTCATCGCCCTGGCAAACGGAGGCTACGCCGAGTATAGTGTCGCACCCGTGAGCGGTGTGATCCCTATTCCAGACACGCTCGACTTCACACATGCAGCCGCCTTCATGGTGCAGGGTCTCACCGCCTATCAGTTGCTGCGCGAATCGGCACGCATCCAGGCAGGCGAGAGCGTCCTGGTTCACGCGGCAGCGGGCGGCGTGGGCACCCTCGCGGTGCAACTCGCGAAACTGATGGAGGCAGGCCAGGTGATCGGCACCGCCAGCAGCGAGGCCAGGCTAGAACTTGCGCGCCATCTCGGTGCCGATGTGGGGATTAACTACAGCCAGCCCGACTGGTTCGAGCAGGTCAAGAGCGCCACCCAGGGACGAGGAGCGGATATCATCCTGGAGATGGTAGGCGGCGAGGTCAGTACGCAGAGCCTGCAATGCCTGGCACCCTATGGCCGCATGGTCATCTATGGAGCGACGAGCGGCCAGATCGCCCAATTCACAGGTATACAGCTCATGTACAAGAACCAATCCATCATCGGCTACTGGCTCACGGCCTGGCTGCAACGCAGCGATCGCATAGCCGCCGCAGCATTAGAGCTCATGCAGTATCTGAACAGTGGTCAGTTGCAGATCATCGTCGGCGCGACATTTCCGTTAGCAGAAGTAGCACAGGCGCACCAGGCTATTGCCAATCGCCAGACCACCGGGAAGGTCGTGCTGCTCGTCTAAAAGTCTACGCATTGAGTACGTTTTTTATACGTATAAATGCGAATTTACAGCGTAGAGTATGATTGATTTGAAGAGATAGCGCACTATCATCCCATGCCTCTTTACCACCAACATCTGTTGCTGTCTCTTCAATCTTCATCACCCACGATGCAGACCAAGACCCTGACGAACCTGCAGAGCGCGAATTATGGCGTCGCGACTCAGCACACCCACAAGACGACCATCCTCTACTACTGGAAGCTGATTGATATCCTGACCGCTCATCAAGGGAAGGACGTCGCGCAGGCTCTGCTGTGGCGTGACCACGTGCAGTTTGTCTATGGAGACCATCGCAAAGCCGACGGGGGTCTTACCCCATTCTTCGCGCGGCACATGGCGAATATCGCTCAGGGTGATCAGGCCACCCAGTTGATCGCCCTGCATCACCAGGGCGGAGCGCAGACCCTGCGGAAGGAAGTAGTCATCGACCAGCTTCTGTAACGAGATGTTGGAGGGCACGGTCATCGGATTGCGGCTCATGACCTGCTCGACGGTCACGCCCTGGAAGGTCGTCTCCAACGTCGACTGGGCGCGGGCCGATTGCGCGGCGCTCAGCAGGAACCACCCGATAAAGCCCAGCCAGATGCCATCCAGCGTATCACCAGCAAAGAACAGCCAGATGCCGATGAAGATGAAGATGTATGCGATCACCATGCCAACGATCGTGGTGACACGGGTGGCCCTGTTCGGATCGCCGGTGACGCGCCAGACGATCGAGCGCAGCACGCGCCCACCGTCGAGGGGGAAGCCAGGGACGAGGTTGAGGATACCCAGCAGGAAATTGGAGATTGCCAGGTACGATAGGACAGCCGCAGTCGCCGAATGGTTGCCTCTAAATGGCAAGAACAGGAGGTAACACAGCAGGCCAAGGAGGATATTCGTCAACGGTCCTACAAAGGCCATCTGAAACTCGACGCCAGGTCCCTTCGGCTCCTGCTCGATGTTTGAGATGCCGCCGAACACGTAGAGGACGATACTTTTCACGGTCAGGCCCCGCGCCCGCGCAACCAGCGAATGAGCCAGCTCATGCAAGAGCACGGAGAGGAGGAAGAGCAGCGCCGCGATCAGCCCCAGCAACAGATAAATACCAAACGAGTAACCGGGATACGTAGCAGGAAACCAGCCGATGGCGGTCGAGACCGTCAACAGGACCAGGATAATCAGCCAGCTATAGTTGACGTAAATGTCAACACCAGCAAGCTTGCCAAGACGAAACGCGCCAGGCATGGTGGATCTCCTTTATCTTTTATCTAGTGCAGGCAAGAATATATTACGAATAGTAGACCAGATGAAATGGCTGCTGCAAGCAGGATCGTTGATCTACGATCTGACCACCCTACATTCTATCACCGAGAAGAACATTATGAGGAATACGCTCCGCTGCATCCTGTTCCGTTCGTATTTGAGACGACGATTTTAGCATCTGTACTGGATAAATGTCCTACCCGTTCGTTCTATTTTTGAAATTTCATCATTTGTACTCTACATTGACTGATAGTAGTGGAAATAGCTTTATCATTTAGTGTTATGCAAAGGGCACTACGGGAGGTGCTACGATGGAACACCGTGTTGGACAGCAACTTGGAAACTACCGCCTCATCCAGTTCCTGGGTCAGGGCGGCTTTGCCCACGTCTACCTGGGAGAGCATATATACCTCAAGACCCGTGCGGCCATCAAAGTTCTTCGGGTCCAGTTGAGCGGTGAGCATGAGCAGGATTTCCTCAGAGAAGCACAGACCCTCGCACATCTGGAACATTCCCACATCGTGCGCGTCCTTGATTTCGGTGTACAGGAGAGAACTCCATTTCTCGTGATGCAGTATGCCCCAAAGGGTAGCCTGCGCAAGGCACATTCCAGAGGAACCATTCTCCCGACCAAAACAGTCCTGCCCTACCTCAAAGAGGTGGCTAGCGGGCTGCACTATGCACACGAGCGAAAAGTGATCCATCGCGATGTCAAGCCAGAAAATATGCTGGTGGGACAGCGCCAGCATATTTTGCTCAAGGCGCGCGAGATCTTCCGCGAATGCAATGCAAGACGGGATCTTCAGCGACTTGAACAGTCGCTTGAAAATTCCTCCGATACTTCTTCCCAAGAGCTAGCTATGAGAAAGTAGTCCTAAACACTTCGCTTCACTCTTACCCGCCGTAGCAGGAAAACCGTGAGGCTTATTGCCAGGGCCACCGCCAGAAAGCCTTCTAGCCACTGCGGCGTATTCATGGGCAGCGCCGGTACCCACGTGGGAAGGTCCTGAGCGCGCGTTCCATCAACTACCGCCATCGGTGCCGTGCCGAAAGGGGCCAGACGAACCACACCCGAGTTCGTGATCCCAAGATCATAGGTTACTTTCTCGCTGGGAGCATCCAGGCTGAGATAGGTGAACCAGCTACCTGGCCGCACCCAGCTCATGTTGCGATCACTGGAGAGGTCTTGATACAGTTGCGCAGGCATCTGCTCCTGAAAGGCGACTTTGAGACCGGTGGCATCGGGAATGTTGCTTCCAACAGCCGACTGGCCGATTTTGGCGTTGAGGCCAGAGACGTTGAGCGGCGTGTCGGTCAGGAAGTAGAGATCGGCCTGGACCTGTTGCCCATCGAGCGCCAGCACTTCAAGCGGAACCCAGGGATGTTCGGTTCTCATGGTAATTAGCAGGGGCACACCATCGCCTTGTAGTTGGTGGCGCTGCGCGGCCAGGCGGGTATCATATTGCGCGGCCATGAAAATCGGGCTGCCTTTCGCATAGGTGAGCAGGTGAGCACGCGTATCCCCATTGAGAAAGAAGCCATTGTGGGTTGCCCAGTTCACTATTTCCATACCACTTCCCTTGATCACCGTGACATTGAGTGCCTCAATTTGCACCTGCTGGAGGACTTGCGCCGAAGATGCGGCGGTGTCGACGCCGCCAAAGAGCAAACGGGGTTCAGGATGACTTTCGATATTCAGGCGCTGGAGCGTCCAGGCTCCCCCGGCTTTGATGCTCTCGGGTACGGCGGGCAGCGGCACGATCCAGCCCACATTCTTCTCCTTCCCCTGATAGGAAAAGCTGGTTAAGTAATGCTCAATGCCATTATGCCAGGCGATGAGCGTCGAAGCTCGTGCCAGCCGTACATCACCATCGGGCGCGATCAGCCCTCCGCACGCAAAAGCCGAGCCAGTCTGAGAGACGAAAAAAGCCAGTGTGAGTACAGCAATGATGAGAAGTCTTTTATGCATCGCAGGTTTCCTCCATTTCGCCAGAGCTTTTGTGGTATCCGTCCACAATGACGTTATGGAGCGCGTAAAAGTTCCCTCTCGCCTACAAATACTTTGTGCAATCTTCCAATCCTGATCCACAAGCAGTTCTCGCCGAGAAGATCATCGCAGGGTGCTAATAACTGATCACAGCAACAAAGCAGAGCACAAACATGATCGTGGTGGCTATTCTCAGCCAGGGATCATGACTACGACCATAGCCGTTAAGACGAGCGCTTCCTCGTGCACAGGCGAAGAGGATCCACAAGGTGGCGGCCAAACCTGCTATCCACAAATCGTAGGCATGTAGACCTGGGGTGTGCCGCTGAAGGGACCAGATGGACCAGAGCAGGAACAACATGAGGAGATCGCCAACAAAGAGCAAGGCACGGAAAGCGCTGTTCGAGTGAAGATGCAGGCGCCTTAGTACACCTGCTGACAGTTCACTGCCTCGTAAAAAAAGAGAGGTCCACGGCATAACAAACTCCTTTGTTCGTTTTGGGCAAACAGATGCAGAAGATATCACTTGTATCTCGTTGTACTTACAATAGCAGAGGGGCGATACAGGTACATCACAGCAGCATCTGTCCGTCTCTCAGGAGTATCACAGACCTCTCACTCATCTCCCCTTGGCAATCAGGATACGGCTATTGCTGGATGCCGCGCATGCTCAATTGTACACGACCACGCTGGTGATCGACCTTGAGCACGCGCACCTGGACAACCTGCCCGACCGCCACAACGCTCAACGGATCTTTGACAAAACGGTCCGCCATCTCTGACACGTGCACCAGGCCGTCCTGCTTGACGCCGATATCGACGAAGGCACCGAAATCGACCACATTACGCACGGTGCCTTGCAGAACCATGCCCGTTTGCAGATCCTCCATTTTCAGGACATCGTGGCGCAGAATGGGCGCGGGCAGCGCGTCGCGGGGGTCCAGGCCGGGCTTCTCCAGATTTTCCAGAATATCGTTAAGTGTAGGCAGGCCAACGCCAACCTTCTTCGCCAGGTCGGTCCACGCCGCCTGTTCGCCATCGCCATCCGCCTGATTTGACCGATTGCGGTTCGCGCCGCGACCGAGGCTGTTCTGTAGCTTGATAAACTGGCGAAACTTCGCGATACGCTCGGCGGGCCGTGTGCGTTTATCCTCGCCATCCGGGAGCATGGTCAGTAGGGTACGCGCCGCGTCGTAGCTCTCCGGGTGAATAAAAGTATTGTCCAGCGGCTCAACGCCTCCGGCGAGCTTGAGGAAACCGGCTGCCTGCACAAAGGTTGCAGGACCAAGGCCCGTCACCTTTTGCAGTTCCGCGCGAGCTTTAAAGGGTCCATGCTCCTCGCGATACTTCACGATCGCGTTGGCGACGCGCGAATTGATGCCCGACACGTGCTTCAACAGGGCGGCGGAGGCAGAATTAAGCTCGACGCCTGCGAAGTTAACGCACGAGACAACGACGCGCTCAAGCATCGCCGCCAGCTCTTTCTGATCCACGTCGTGCTGATAGAGTCCGACGCCGACGGCCTTAGGATCGATCTTCACCAGCTCTGCCAGCGGGTCCTGCAAGCGACGGGCAATCGAGATCGTGCCGCGCTGGGTCGCATCCAGCATCGGAAACTCCTGGCGCGCCGCCTCGGACGCCGAGTAGACCGACGCACCGGCCTCGTTCACGATGACGTAGCCGATACTCCCCTCTGCGCCGCCTTCTTGCTCAAGTTCGCGGATCAGATTTGCTACCAACTGCTCGGCCTCACGCGAGGCGGTGCCGTTGCCGATCGCGATGACACCGATCGCGTACTGCGCCAGGAGCTTGCGGAGCTGCTGTGTCGCCTTATCCGACTGGTGCAGGTACATCGTGTCGGAGACAATAAATTTTCCCGTCTCATCGACGACTGTGAGCTTACAACCCGTGCGGAATCCTGGATCGATGCCCAGGACCTTTTTACCGCGCAGGGGCGGCTGTAGCAGCAGATTGCGCAGATTGGCGGCAAAGATATTGATCGCGTGCTCCTCGGCCTGGCGGGTGAGCTCCACACGCACCTCGCGCTCCATCGCAGGTGCCAGGAGGCGTTTATAGCCGTCCTCCATCGCCTCGGAGAAATACGACGCAAAGGGCGAGGTCGCCTTGATGGGATAGTGCCGCGTGATCTGGGGTTGCGCCTGCTCGTACGGCAACGAGACGTTGACGCGCAGCACTTCTTCGCGCTCGGCGCGGTTGAGCGCCAGGACGCGATGCGGAACGAGTTTCGTCACACTCTCGTTGAAGTCGTAGTAGAGCTGGTAGACGCCGTTGGGATCTTTCTCCGCCAGCTTTTCGGCACTGACCGCCTTCGCGCCCAGCGACGAGCCCTTGAAGAACGCCGTACGCATGCTGCCGCGCACGTTTGCATCCTCAGCGATCACCTCTGCCACGATATCGCAGGCGCCCGCGTACGCCTCCAGGCTGGTATCGACGCCCTTCTCGGCGTTCAGGAACGGCTGCGCATGCTGCTCCAGGATGGCTTCAGCGTCGCCGCGCAATTCGAGTTGCTGTAGGATGATATCAGCCAGGGGAGTCAGTCCCTTCTCGCGGGCCACGCTCGCGCGCGTCTTGCGCTTCTGGCGATAGGGCAGGTAAAGGTCCTCGACCTCCTGCAGCGTCTTCGCGGCGGCGATCGAGGTGGATAGCTCCGGCGTCAGTTTCCCCTGCGTCTCGATCAGGCGCTGCACGTCCTGTTTGCGCTCATGCAGGGCGCGTAGGGCGGCGGCGCGATCGGCGATCGCCTGAATCTGCACCTCGTCCAGGCTGCCGGTCACCTCTTTACGATAGCGAGAAATGAAGGGGACCGTATTGCCCTCATCCAGTAGCGTGATCGTGCGCGCAATCTGCGCGCTGTTCAGGTTCAGTTCCGTGCTGAGCGCCCGCGCAAGGTCCGTGAGAGACAATGGCTCCTGGGAAGGAGTTTCTGTGGATGTATCTGTCTGATTGGTCTGTTCGTGAGTAGTCAAATATGGTGCCTACCTTCTTTAGAAAGTACTCATATCGGATCATATGCAAACTATGGTACCATAGATGGTCAAGGAAATGACCAACCCACCTTTCCGAGAACGCAATCCTGGCCGCTCTGCAAGCCCGTTTGCTTGACATTGATAGACAGCAATGGTACGCTTTCTTTGATCTATTTTCTGAAGAGATCCAGAAAGGATGCAGATGCAGATACTTCAGCAGAAGCGGCATGCTCTCCTGTTGCTCTCATTAGCGCTCATCCTCGCTGATATTTTCCTGGTCGCGCCAGGGGCATGGCTTGCTGTCAATATCCTCCAACCTCACGTCGTCGCCTCACAGAACGACATGCTCATTGCTGCATTTCTCTTACTAAGAAATGCCGTCCTCTACGGCACTGAGTTTTCTTTTGCCTATCTCGTTCTCTGCTCTCGCAGGAGCATTCCATGGCAGGAAATCGGGCTACGATTGCCGGCTGATCGAACGTCAGCGTTCTTTCTTCTGGTGCTCTCTCTCTTTGCAATCCCCGCCATCCTCCTTGTCGAGGCGCTCTGGTCGAAGCTCTTCCTGCTCCTCTTTCATGTCCCCACCGCCAGAGATGACCAGTTTAGGCTGTATGGATTGCCTCTTTCACATGCAGCGCTGGTTGTTCTCCTGCTGATCGCCGCTCCCATCTGTGAGGAGATAATCTTTCGTGGTCTCATTATGAGATGGCTTCTGCGCATGGGGATCGCTCCGTGGATGGCGATCATTGGAACGGCTCTGCTCTTTGCCTGCGGGCATCTGGACCCATCGAATCTGGAGAATTATTTCCTCTCGGGCCTGATCCTGGGATACCTGGCATACCGTACTCGGTCGTTGATACCAGCAATGATCTGGCATGCGCTCTTCAATCTCCTCGCACTCCTCGCGCTCCTGGCGCACTGAAACGCTCTGGAAGAATGGGAAGCGGGAAGAGGAAAGGAATGCCATTCTTTTCTCGGCAAGATAGAGAGTCTGTGGAAAAAATGACTGATGATCTCTTTAGAATCTAGAAAGGAGCACTGAATGGAGATTAGCGGAGCGCTTTCATATAGGTCACTACGGGTACTTCCTCTTCGCCATCCTCGCCTTATTGCGTCGCGAGCCCATAATGCCACCAATCCAGCCCAGGCTGAAGGCGATAACGACTCCAGCGACCAGGATGACAGCTACATTGACAATGGGAAGCTGCTGAGGAAGCAGCTTATAGTTCGGGAAATTCGGCAGCACGGCATGCAAGGCGTTATTCACTGCGTCCGAAGAGCGATGTTGAACCTCCGAGTGCGCCCGCATGTACTGCGAGAGACGGATCAGCAGACCGACGCAGAAGGTAAACCAGAAGATGACCGTACTGGTCACGCCGGCCCAGTAGCCAGCCCAGCCGCCGCGTAGAGAAGAGCCACCCCTCCGCGTCGTCGTAAAGCCCGCGATGACATAAAAGACAAAACCCATGAGGATCGCCAGATCAAAATAGGCGGCCTGGCGCATAGATATCACTAACAGAGCCGCCAGCACACCCTGCAGCAAGCCCCAGAGACAGCCCTGATTGAAGGGATTGGGCAGGGGCCGCACTTTTTGCGGATAAGGCGCCTGCGGCATCATATATCCCTGCTGATTGGGCGGAGCATATCCCGGCGGAGCGTAGCCCGACGGTGGGCGCTGATTGCCGCCTCTGGGTGGCGCATATGTACCGTTAGAGCCATTTCCACCTGACGGATTCTGTGGAGTACTCTGGGCGCCTGCATAGCCGGTGGCATAGGTAGTAGGGCCGGAAGGGGCTGGGAGGACCAGCGATGGCTGGCTCGTCGGCGGACCAACAGCGATCGTCTGATCGGCGTGCGAACTGAAGCTGAAGCCCTGCAGAGCCTGGGAAAAGTCCTGCATGCTTTGATAGCGATCCTGGGAATGGAGCGCCAGCGCCTTGAGCAGCACATGCTCTGCATTGAGTGAGAGCGAGGGATTCAACAGGCGAGGCGCGATCAATTCATCGCGCACGCCGCGTTTTGTGGCAACGGGCGGCATCCTATTGGTAAGGAGCAGGTACATCGTCGCGGCCAGCGCGTAGATATCGGAGGCGGGGCTCGTCTGGCCCATATACTGTTCCAGCGGACTAAATCCCTCCGTCACCGCCCTGGTCATCGTCTGCGTGCTGAGGGCAGGGTCGTACAGCTTCGTGAGGCCGAAGTCGACCAGCACCGCCGTCTGCCGCGGGGTGAGGATGATATTGCCGGGCTTGATGTCACGATGGATCACCGCTGGCCGCCGGCTGTGGAGCTCCTGCAAAATATCCATGATCGGCAGCAGCCAGCTCAGAACCTCCTGCTCGCTGCACGGACCCCTTACCGCCCGCTGCGGCTCCTGCTCCCCGACCAGTCCGCCGGGGACACGAGAGCGCAACAGTTGAAATAGATTCTGTCCCTCGATCAACTGCATAACCAGATAGAAGCGGCCATTGGACTCCAGTGCATCGTACACCTCGGGCAGATGCTTGCTCCTCACCGTAAAGAGAACGCTGGCCTCCATCAACGCCTGGCGACGCGCCGCTGGCGTCACATCATACGTCTCTTTAATGGCACAGAGTCGATTACCCTCGCTGGTATCGATGCCACGATAGACAGCACCAAATCCACCGCTGTTAATCAACGATTGGATGATATAATGATTACCAATGGTTGTGCCGGGGGAGAGCGCTATCGGTAAGCTCATAGTTGAGCCAGGTCCTTTACTACTTACCTGCTTACTGCATAAAAGATTGTACGAAAACAATATCAGGAAGAGATCATCTCTACGTTGCCAATTATATAGACGTGCAAACATATTTACGCTAAAAAGGACTTCACAGTTGCATCGTCAGGTCCTGTTACCAGTATAATTGTCCCTGTATAGCGTCCGTTTCCACGCAATCGGGCGATCATGAAATCTTTGCCCGCAGAAAACGTGGTAAGAGCAGGAATATTTTTCCTACAAGGAGGTGTTAATCTCAGTACACACTATGCCGATAGGATAAACAGGGCATATGTAAATATGCAGTTTAGAAGAATTGACGCTTGCAATAACCCATACGTATGATACAATAAGCCAGGACTATACTGTCTTACGTACATGTTGCAGGAGAAGAGAGCAAGCACTTGGAACGAAATGTGATGTTTGACGCCGAACGTGACCGCGATAAGACGGCAGATACCGAACGCGAAACCATACAGGAGACGGATCTCAGTAGCCTGGCGCAGAGCGACAGTCTACGTCTCTACCTGCGGGAGATCTCACGAATTCCCTTGCTCTCTGCGGCCCGCGAGTCGCGCCTGGCAGAGCTTGCGGAACAGGGAGATAGAGATGCGCGCAATCACCTCATCGAAGCGAATCTGCGACTCGTAGTAAGCATCGCCAAGAAGTACGTCGGGCAGGGGCTCTCCCTGGAAGATTTAATTGGCGAGGGAAACATTGGTCTCATTCGTGCAGTCACGAAGTTTGACTTCAGAAAGGGATTCCGTTTCTCCACCTATGCAACGTGGTGGATTAAGCAGGCGATTACGCGCGCTATTCTGGAGGGGACGCGTGTGGTACGACTTCCTGTGTATATCATGGAAGAGGTGATGCGTGTCAAACGCACCACGCGCCAGTTGTACCAGGAGCTTGGACGCGAACCTACACCGGAGAGCATCGGTGAGCGGCTTGGCATGACGGCAGATCGCGTCAGTGAACTGCTGATCTGGGCCGAAAAAGTCTTCTCGCTGGATGCGCCTCTCTCAGAAGAGGAAGAAAACACTCTAGGCGATATCATAGAGGATATTCGTGAGCGTGGGCCAACTGAGGTGACAGATCAACACCTGCTGCGCGAGGAGATTCGTAAGGTGCTTGGGCAACTTACCGTGCGCGAGCGGCAGGTCATCGAACTGCGCTTCGGCCTGCTCGACGACCATGATCACACGCTAGAGGAAGTGGGCAAGAAGCTGAAGGTCACACGCGAACGCGTACGCCAGATCGAAGAACGGGCCATTCGTAAGTTACGCCATCCACAGGCAAGCCGTATTCTCAAAGACTACCTCGATTAAAATGAGACGAAAGGAGAGGGCGGATAATGTACTATGGTACTATTCGCCCTCTCCTTTCGTCTCGTCATATCCCTCAACTTTATTAGAAGAAAGAAGTACTTTCGGGGAAAATACACAATGTGAGGAAGGCTGGTTCGTTTAATTGATTGAACGTAAGTACGATAAAGGGGTTGCAAAAAGGAGGGACGGCATCTCTTCCATACCGGCATGGTGGAGAGCCATCTAATTCAGGTATTATGAATGAACTGGCAGGTCAGAGCCTGGGTGGATATCTTCTGGGAGAAGAGGTCGGACATGGCTCAATGGGAGTGGTCTATCGTGGCAAACAGGTCGCCCTGGGACGTGAAGTCGCCATCAAAGTGCTGCCAACAGCGCTAGCACGCGACGCCTCCTATGTCGCACGCTTTATTCGCGAGGCGCAGATTATCGCGGAACTCAATCACCCCAACATTGTCCAGATCTATGACGCCGGGCAACAGAATAAGTTGCTCTATTTCGTCATGGAGTATGTCCAGGGACCGACACTGTCGAATCTGCTCACTATGGATGGCACTATCTCTCAACATATGGCGGTAGAGTATGCGGCTCAGATCGCCGATGCCCTGGACGCAGCGTATCGCGAGCGCAATGTCATTCACCGCGATATTAAGCCGGAGAACTTGATGCTCGACCGTTGGGGCAAGATCAAGGTGATGGATTTCGGGCTGGCGCGCGCTACGGGCCATCAAAAGATCACACTTGCGAAGACGCTGGTCGGCAGCATCTACTATGCTTCACCAGAGCAGGTCTGGGGAGATCCGCTAGACAACCGCAGCGATATCTATGCCCTTGGGGTCGTGCTCTACGAGATGGTAACCGGGCTACGTCCATTCACGGGACGTTCCATGCCGGAGCTGACCCAGGCCATCGCCAGCGGGAATCCACATCCGCCAACCGTACATAATCCGACGATCACGCGCGAACTCGAACGTATCATCTTGACCGCGCTCTCGTTAGATCGCCAACAAAGGTACCCCGATGCGAGCATCATGGCCCAGGCGCTGCGCAATCTCAACCTGCGGCCCACTCCTCCTGCGACACCACCCGGCACACTGCGACCAGGAGCACTGCCACCGCATACGCCGCTGCGCAACAAGCAGAATCGACAGCCTATGCAGCCACCGAAACGGCCACAGGTTCAACGCCCAAATTACCTCGATGTGGATATGGAGCAGACACAACCACCCCTTGCAGCGCCAATGACGCCGCCGTCTAATCAGACGTTGCCGAGGCTCGCCTCCGACACAAGACAGCCAACAAATGGGACGCCGATAGAACCCAGGTACTATATGCATATGTCTCCTGGCACCAGCACTCCGCTCCCCAATGACTCGGTGAAGACCGCTTCGCTGGAGTCGCTTCAAAAGCCGCACGGGCTCCGTTCTTTTTGGAGCCAGCTGCAAAAACTATTTAAACCTTCGCATTAAGTCGCATGCCTCGTCAGATAGAGCGCGTAGCCCTCTGGCCCACCTGAGCCCAGAAAAAATTTGGTAGAGCACGCTATAACTAAGACAGAGCATCTTTCTACTACGAAGGCACTGTTATGATTAGCGAGCGTCCAGAAAAGAAGCAGTCGCTCCCGGCTATGGGAGGCGCAGAAAATAGTTACGCGTCAGGACATGGAGAAAACATCAGGGCAGCACTCGCTCTCTTGCTCGGTCCCGAAACCGACTACGCCACGCGAGTACGCGCAACACGCCGCCTGGCCCGCAAGGGGGCAGCGCTCCTGCCCATGGTGCTCGCGACTCTGAGCACCTATCCCGAGATCACGACGCCAGCCTGGCCCTGGTGGCCGCCCCAATATGAGCATTGCAGCCGCCTGCTCCTCTACCTCAGCCAGCGGGCACAATTGCAGCTCGCAGACCTGCTCCAACATCCCGCTGTTCCACAACCAGCCGGGCCTGTACTCTGGACGAGCGTGATAGAGGCAGCAAGCCTTGTACCACATGTGGACTACGAAGACCTGCAGTGCCGGGGACTTGATGCGGCCTGGGCCACGGTACGCTACGCGGCGGCGATGGCGCTGGCAACGAAGGCAAACAAGGTCACACTACGGCACTCAACGCTTGAGCAACTGCATGCGCACAAGGGAGACGAAGCGGTTCAAGTGCGGCTCACCATCGCGTATGCTTTGCTCAGCAGCGGCGAGAGCGACGGACTCAGCGCATTGCTCCAGTTTGCCCAACCTTGCGAACACGAAGAGATACGCAAAGCGGCTCTCTTCATCCTGGCGACCGAGACGTCTATTCAGTTTACTCCTCTACAGCGACAGGATATGGCCTGGCATCTCCTCCCGGTGCTGCAAGATTCCAATATGGAGCTGGCGCTTTACGCAGCACACTCGCTCAGCCGTAACGCGTCCCAGCGCACATTAATGGATATAGGAAATCTGCTTGATTACTCGGATGCGCAGACACAGATCGTCGCATTGACCGCGCTGGAGGAGATGGCCCGGCAGGCTCCACAGCGCCAGATGATGCACCAACTCGCGCTGCCGGCGCGCATCATGCTCTTTCTGCGCGCCGACATACCAGAAGTCCGGCGCCAGGCCAGCTACACGCTGGCCGCCTGTGGAGGAGAATACGTCGCAGCGGTCCTGGGCACCATCGTCCTGAATAAGGATCATCCGGGATATATAGAGGCGATCGACAGTCTGCGCCTGCTGCATGGCGTGTTGCGCGCGCCCGCGCGTACCAACGTCGTGCACTGGCTTCTGCAGGTTTTGAGACAGGAACAGGAGGATATTCAGGTCACGGCGCTTGACTCGCTGGCCTATCTGCTCTTGCAGGCCCGCACACGTGGGCAGAAACGGGCATGGAGCGATATCAGTCATGAGATCGTACGCGATGAGACCATGCTGCACCTGTTGAGTAGCGCCAGTGCGTGGGTGCGGCAGCGAGCGACAGAGCTGTTAGGGATGCTGGGAGACCAGTTTGATGCGCTACCGGATCTGCAAGCGCGCCTACTCTATCTTCTGTATAAAGATAGCGACAGCGGTGTGCGGGCATGCGCGGCCTACGTCTGTGGGCAGCTCGGAGCACGATGGGCGCTTCCTGGGCTGCTGCATACGCTGCTCGACGCTGACGACCATGTTGCGAAGACTGCCCTGAACGCGTTGGACCGGGTGGCAACAGCAGATGATAGTATCGTGCTCTACGTCCTCAAAGAACTGACGCACTTCAACCAGCCGGGGACGTATCCACCTCACCCATTGGCACAAGAAGGGCAGGCATTGTTGAAAAAGTGGCAGCGTGGGAGAAATGGCGAGGAAAGGTTGCAGAGAGCGAGAGGAGGGCCTATACTATAAAAACGAAAAGATCATCAGGAGACTCAGAACTACTATGAATCCGTCCCAGCTAAGCATCGGCGTCGCATTTGTTGCAGGGCTGGCATCATTCCTCTCTCCCTGCGTGTTGCCGCTTGTGCCTATCTACCTGGCACAGCTCGTTGGACAGAGCATCCATCAATCTTCAGAGGTGAAGATGCAACCCTCTCTACGCGTGGTGACGTTTCTCCACGCGGCGCTCTTCGTCTTCGGCTTTACGCTGGCCTTTGTCGCGCTGGGGGCAGCCGCCAGTTCATTGGGAAGCTTCCTGCAGGCACACCTGGTACTGGTGCGTCAGATTGGTGGCGTCATACTCGTCGTTATTGGCCTGCATCTGACGGGCATCCTCAAGCTGCCTTTTCTTTACGGGCAGAAGCGCATCGCGTTTCGTCCAGAGCGTCCCAGCTACCCGGCCTCGTTTCTAATCGGCGTTACCTTTGCTATTGCCTGGTCGCCCTGTATCGGTCCCATTCTCGGCTCGATCCTGGCGCTGGCGGCGGGGACGGCGACGCTGCGGCAGGGCGTTCTGCTCCTGCTGGCCTATTCGCTTGGCCTGGGGGTGCCATTTCTGCTGCTGGGGCTGGGCCTGAACCAGGTCAGCCGCATCCTGAAAAAGTTGAAGCCGTATCTGGGTAAGATCGAGGTGGTCACGGGGGTTCTGTTAATGCTCGTAGGCGTGCTGGTCTTCTTCAACGTCCTGCTCTATCTGAATTCTTCCTTCAGATTGGGTTAAGCCATGGCACAGAAACATGTAGTGATCGGCAAGAAAATACAGATCTCGCCCTGGATAGTCACCGGGGCCTGTGCGCTGCTCTACCTCGGGCTGTTTGCCCTGCTCGTCTTTCTGCCTGGTGGATCACTTATGGATCGCCTGCGCTGGCTCGTCAGCGGCATCTGCGCGCAGATGCCGACACATTCTTTCTATCCTGGCGGCGAGCGTCTGCCGCTATGCGCGCGCAACACGGGCATCTATCTTGGCTTTATGGTCACGCTCCTCACCCTCTACGCGTGTGGGCGTGGGCGCGTCCAGCGCCTGCCATCGAAGTCGATCATAATCGTGCTGGGCGGCGGGATCGCGGCGCTGACCATAGATGGGCTCAACTCGCTTGCCCTTGACCTCGGCCTGCCTCACCTCTACCAGCCGAATAACCTGCTGCGGCTCGGTACGGGTTTCGCCACTGGACTGGCACTGGCGGCGTTCACACTGCCGCTCCTCAATCGCTTGTTCTGGTGTGAATTCAATGAGCAGCGCAGCCTTGCGTCGTGGGGAGATGCCCTGAGATTTCTTCCAGTTCTCGTTGTCTGCTTCTTCGCGGTCGCCTCGCAGAGCGCGCTCGGGCTGTATCCTATTGCGCTCCTTAGCACAGCGGGCGTCCTGATGGCACTGAGTTGCGTCAACCTGATCTGCCTGGTTTCCATCAGCAAACGCGATGAAAGCTTCACGCACTACCGCGAACTTTTACCCTTTTTCAGCGTAGCTTTTCTGCTCGCCATTGCAGAATTGCTCCTTCTGGCACAGCTCAAGTTCAGCATTCTCCATGCATTTGGCCTGTAAGAAAGAAGTAGGGGACTATTTTTTCAGTCGCAGCCCTCAAGGTCCGCCCGAATCTCCATAGCTAATTCTGGATCAATATCGACATGCTTCCCAATGGGTGTATGTGCCAGGCGCAATACTGCCTCGCGAAGGTGCGCGGGCGCGCGCTCAATCGTACAGCGCTCGTGGATAAGTCGTTTGAGGCGCATATCGAATTGAAAGCGACATTCACAGTTGGGGCAGCTCTCTAGATGCTGCTGCACCACAATGACCTCTTCGCTGCTCAATTCCCGATCAACATAGAGATGCAGACGAGCGGTGGTCTCGACGCAATTTAAGCAATCCATAATAACACTCCTAAGATAGCTCGCCACTATTGTCTGTCTATTCTAACATAATTAAA